>JAFSDK010000009.1 GCA_017436255.1 Clostridia bacterium | reverse complement strand
TGCCTCAAACCTTGAAATACGCCAGTATATCTACGGTTTTTCGGCTTCGATAATAGAACAATTTTTTAAATTACAAAACTGCACGCACCCGAAAAAGATGAATTTTTAGTGGGATAACAGACGAAAAGGCACGGTAATGCTTGACGCATACCGTGCCTTTTTAACACATTAGACCGCAAAAATTCACTTTTTCGAGCAAATTATCCCTATGTGAGCGCTCCGTTTTTTGCTCTGCTTTTTATTGTTTTATAAAGCAAAATAGTCCATATTACGTTAAATATATACTTTATTTTTTTATGTAAGTGTGTTATAATGAATGATGAATAATTATGTCGCAAAAAAAGGAAGGTGAGTCGAGTGAAAAGAAGGATTTTTTGCGTTGTTCTGTGTTTAACTATGTTGTTTTTAAGCGGCTGCACAGGAATAGTAGGTACGGTAGATGAACTGCTTACGCCGCCGCGTCCGTCGGGCGAACTTTATTTTATACAAAAGGCACTCGACGATTCGGTAAATGAGGATTACGTTCTTAAGTACCCAACAAGTGGTGACTACCGTTCAGCATTTGTTCGTAAAGATATTAACGGCGATGGCGAAACCGAAGTGTTCGCTTTTTATAGCACAACCAGTGATAATATAGTTACAATGCACGTAAATCTTATCTTAAAAGAAAACAGCAAGTGGAAATCGGTTGGCGATTTCAAGTGTGTTGCTACGGGTGTTGATACCGTAGAGTTTTCTGATATGGATGGCGACGGAGTTTTTGAAATAGTTGTTGGTTGGTCAATTTATGGTTCGGTTGATAAGAGCGTCGGCGTTTATACAGTTAAAAACAATCTTTTTGCACAACGTATAATAGAGAGTTACACTCGTTTCCTTTGTCGTGATATTGATGGTGACAGCAAAAGTGAGTTGTTTCTTACACATATAGATACCGCAAATCAACGCGCAGTTGCAAAACTCATAAAACTCACTAATAAAGGCACCGAAGAACTTGGCGCTTGTGAACTTGACGGCAAGGTTACGGCGCACGCTGCACCGATCGTCGCTAAAATGCTCGGCGGTAAAACGGCAATATACGTAGATGCCGTTAAGGGCGACGGAATGATAACCGAAATACTTTGTGTATCAAACGGTAAAATGTATAACGTGTTTGAGGGCGAAAAGGGCGGCACAGCTATGGCCACCTATCGCGCGTCGACCGTTTCAATAAGAGATATTGATAATGATGGCGTTTACGAAGTGCCGACGCTTGAGCTTATGACACAGGGCGGAACAACAGGTGATGACGTTTATAAGACCTATTGGTATGCCTATGGTAGCGATTATCTTGCCCTAAAGTGCACGACTATTATGAATTATGCGGATGGATGGTATATAGAAATTCCTAAGAAGTGGGAAGACCGCATAACAGTAATACGTGATACCGCCAATCGCGAACGTATTTTTATGCGTATAGATGAAAAAACGGGCAACTCTGCCGAAGTTGTACTTAAGATAAGGGTTGTGCCGATAACGACACCAATAGAAAGCATTACAAGTTTTGGCTTTAAAACCTTTGAGATTACGCGAAATGAAGAATATTATTTTGCGGCCTCATACAACGAAATGAGCTTGCCGGAGAGCCTTTCAAAAGAAGAGATTATTGAGATGTTTAAACTTATTAAGTAAGGTTGAGGAGAGTTTTTGATGAAAAGAATTCTTATAGTTGAGGATGAAGTAGCGATTCGCGAATTCGAGGCCATAAATCTTAATCGCGTTGGTTATGCAACGGTTGAGGCCGGATCAGGCGAAGAGGCATTGGATATATTTGATAATGACTCTCAAGGCTTTGATATTGCTTTGCTCGATATTTCTATGCCGGGTATGGATGGCTTTGCGCTTTGTAAAGAGTTGCGTGCTCGTTCAAAGTCGCTTGGTATCATTATGTTAACAGCGCGTACGCAAGAAATGGATAAAATTAGCGGACTTATGCTTGGCGCTGACGATTATATAACAAAGCCGTTTAATCCTACCGAATTATTAGCACGTGTTGATTCACTTTACAGACGTGTTGAATACAATAATTCAGCAACTTCACCCAGTAATAACGACGAAATTAAACTCGGAGAGTTTACGCTCAATGTGCGACGTCGCACGTTATCTAAGAGAGATCAAAATATTGAGCTTACACAGGTTGAGTTCCAAATAGTCGAATATTTCTTTACCAATCCTGATACGGTACTTGAACGTACCGATATTCTCAACAAGGTTTGGGGAAGCGCCTATTTTGGTGAAGAAAAGATAGTAGACGTAAACATTCGTAGACTTCGTATGAAGATAGAGGATGAACCTTCAAACCCCAAGCATTTGGTAACCGTATGGGGTATGGGTTATAAATGGAAGACGGAATAGGATTCAGGATTTAGGATTTAGGGGTTAGGATTTAGGATTTAGAAAGGAGGAGCCCGATATGAAATTAGATATTAAGTTCAGAGGCGTTGCTGCCCAATGGGTATTTAACGTATTTATAGTAATGGCGGCAGCAATTATAGTTACAGAAATAATTTTATGCTCGTTTATTCGCAGCGTTTATATTGAGCGCGTGCGTTCACACGCTAACGATTATGCACAAGAGTTTTCTGTTTTGGCAATGGTTCCCCCTGAGAATTTTTATTCAACAGCAAGAGGATATGTCGAAAGTTTTGAACATAAAGATAAGGTTTCGGTAGAAATTATAGATACCTATGGCAACGTTTTTGCTTCAACAAGCGGTTTTTTGCCTGATAGCGAACAAAAAATGCAGGACTATGAGTTGGCAAAGAAAAGTGAATCAGGTTATGCCGATTATCAAACCCGTACAGACCACAAAGAGCGAATCATGTCGGGTACAAATATATTTACTGATTACGGCACGGGTTCAAACGGTGCGGTGAGATGGTCAATATCACTTGAAAATACATACGATAGGGTTAGAAATATTTGTTTAATGGTTGTTTTGGCAGGCATTTTAATTCTTGCGCTTATTACTGTTACAGGTATGTACTTTATCCGTTCAATTGTGCGCCCAATTCGTGCGGTGAGCGGTGCTGCCCGCAAAATTGCAATGGGTGATTTTGATAATCATATTGAAACTAAAAAAGACAATGAGATTGGGGAACTTTGTCATTCAATCAACTATATGGCAGAGGAACTTCGACACGCCGAAAATATGAAAAATGATTTTATATCATCGGTATCGCATGAGTTGCGAACACCTTTAACCGCAATACGCGGTTGGGGCGAAACCGCTAAGATGTCAATAGGTGTCGATGAAGAAATTGTTAAAAAGGGTCTTGACGTAGTGCTTAGCGAGTCTGAAAGGCTTTCGTCACTTGTTGAAGAGTTGCTTGATTTTTCGCGTATGCAAGGTGGCAAGTTGTCGGTTACTATGTGTAAAATAGACGTTTCGCAGTTGCTTAGTGAGGTGGCAGATATGTATACCGAACTTGCTAATCAACAAAGGGTATCGCTCACATATGTGGAACCACGCAACAATTCAATTATTATGGGTGATAAAGACCGCCTAAAGCAGGTGTTTATTAACGTAATTGATAATGCGGTTAAGTATACCGAAGCAGGCGGACAGGTGCTTGTCGAACAGGGCGAAATTGACGGTTGTGTTAAGGTCACTGTTAAGGATACAGGCGTAGGTATTCCTGCGCAAGATATTGACCGTGTTAAAGAGAAATTCTTTAAATCAAACAAGACGGTGCGTGGCTCAGGAATTGGTCTTGCGGTTGCCGATGAAATAATTAAGCAACATAATGGACTTTTGTTTGTGCAAAGTACTGAAGGTGTCGGAACAACGGTAACCATTGCATTACCACTCGACGTAGAGCAACAAAAAGAACCGGAAGTTCCGCTAGAACAAGAAATAGAAGAAAATACGGAAGGAAATATAAATGAGTAAATACACATCTATTGGTGGACAAGCGCTTATTGAAGGTATTATGATGCGCGGGCCAAAGCGTACCGTTATGGCGGTTAGAACTAAAGAGGGTGAAATCGACATTACCGAAATGTCATATACCCCCATTAAAGAAAAATATAAAATATTGGGTTGGCCGCTCATTCGTGGTGCTGTAAACCTCGTAGAATCAATGATTCAGGGATATAAAGCAATCGAACTTTCGGCCGAAAAATCGGGATTTGCAGATGAGGACGAGCCGCAACAAGACGGCAAGGAATCAAAACCCGTTGCTATAGGTGCCGTTATGATTGTGGCGGCGGTGTTGGCAGTTTTTTTGTCGGTAGGTTTATTTATGTATCTGCCTGCCCTTGCATTTGACGGTATTGTACTTTTAGCGGGCGAGCAAATTTTACCCTATGCCCCAATTTTTGAAGGATTAATCCGACTTATAATTCTTATCGGCTATATGTTTGCGGTGTCGCTTATGAAAGACATTAAGCGTGTGTTCCAGTATCACGGCGCCGAGCATAAGACAATTTTCTGTTTTGAAAACGGAAAGGAACTAACGGTTGAGAACGTTCGCCCCGAAAAGAGATTCCATCCGCGTTGCGGCACCTCGTTTTTGGTGCTTATGGTTTTGGTTAGCATAATTGTTTCAGCGGCGATAATCGTTATTTTCCCCTCACTTCGAGAAAACACCATATTATGGACCTCTATAAAAATACTGCTAGTACCCGTTATATGCGGTATAGGATATGAACTTATAAAAATTTGTGGACGTTATGATAATTTATTAACCCGTATCATTTCAGCTCCGGGTGTGTGGGTGCAGAGAATTACCACCCGTGAACCGGATGATGATATGATTGAAATTGCAATCGCGGCAATGAAAGAAGTAATACCGCAAGAAGTAAAAGAGAATGAAGAATCTGACAATCTTTAATGCCTATATGGGCGCAAAAAAAGAACTGCGCGATGCAGGAATTGAAACCTTTGGCTTTGAGGCGCGCGAAATTATAAAGCACGTAACGGGATATGATAATGCCACCATTATGGCAAAATATTCCGAAACGTTAACCCCTATTCAACAGACCATGTTTAACGACGTTTTAAGACGCCGCAAAGAGCGTTACCCATTACAGTATCTGCTTGGCGAATGGTCTTTTTACGGACTTCCGTTTTATGTAGGTCAGGGCGTTTTGGTGCCACGCGCCGATACTGAAACCTTGGTAGATTTCGCCCTTGAAAAATTAGGCGACAAAGAGGCGCAGGTGCTCGATTTATGTTCGGGTAGCGGATGTATCGCTATTGCAGTGGCAAAAAACAGCAATGCGGAAGTGAGTGCGGTTGAAAAGTACGACGTTCCGTTTTCATATTTAGAAAAAAACATTAAACGAAACCGAGCAAACGTAACCGCAATAAAAAGCGACCTGTTTTCTTACGCGCCTAATACGAAGTTTGATTTGATTCTAAGCAACCCACCTTATATTAGTGCTGATGAAATGGCGCTAATTGACGAGGAAACTTCGCATGAGCCGGATGAGGCTCTTTATGGTGGCGAAGATGGTCTGATGTTCTACCGATACATCGCAAGCGAATATAAAAAACACATTAAGACAGGCGGTACGCTTGCATTCGAAGTGGGCTTTTCACAGAGTGCGGCTGTCCAAGAGATTTTAAGGGTAACCGGATATAAAAATATAGGTACCCGTAAAGATATTAATTCACACGAAAGAGTAGTTTTTGGGACAGTCGAAGCGATATAATAGAAATGTAATTAAAAGATTGGAAATATTTTACAAAGGCAGGTAAAAACAATGGCAGACGATAAGGCAAAAGCATTGGAAACTGCGATTCTGCAGTTGGAAAAACAGTTTGGTAAAGGCTCGGTTATGCGTCTTGGCGAAAATATGGGAATGAACGTTGAGCATATCCACACGGGTAGTGTCTCGCTTGATTTGGCACTTGGTATTGGCGGTGTGCCGAAGGGCAGAATCGTGGAAATTTACGGACCTGAATCTTCGGGTAAAACTACAATTGCGCTACACGTTGTTGCCGAAGCACAAAAGTTGGGCGGAACCGCGGCGTTTATTGACGTTGAGCACGCTCTTGATCCCGAATATTCTAAAAATCTGGGTGTTGATATTGATGCACTTTTAGTTTCTCAACCCGATACCGGTGAGCAGGCGCTTGAAATTACCGAAGCACTTGTTCGTTCGGGTGCTATTGACGTTGTAGTTATCGACTCGGTTGCCGCACTCGTTCCCAAGGCCGAAATCGAGGGTGATATGGGCGACAACCACGTGGGTCTTCACGCTCGTCTTATGTCACAGGGACTCAGAAAACTGGCAGGCGTTATTTCAAAATCAAACTGTGTTGCTATTTTTATCAACCAGTTGCGTGATAAAATCGGTGTTATCTACGGCAGCAGCGAAACCACAACGGGTGGTCGTGCGCTTAAGTTCTATTCGAGCGTACGTATCGATATCCGTCGTATTGAGGCACTTAAATCAAATGGCGAAATTATTGGTAACAGAACACGTGCCAAGATTGTTAAAAATAAGGTTGCTCCTCCTTTCCGTGAGGCAGAGTTTGACATTATGTACGGCAAGGGTATTTCACGTGAAGGTGAACTTGTAGACCTTGGCGTTAAGTACGAGGTTCTTCGTCGTAGCGGCGCTTGGTTCTATTATGGCGAAACAAGAATTGGTCAGGGCAGAGATAACGTTAAGCAGTTATTCCTTGACAACCCCGAATTAGCCAAAGAGGTTGAAGAAAAAATCTATGCCGCAATTAAGGGCGCCGATGAGCCGACAGAGGTAAAGAGCGCACCCGTTGAAACGGCATTGCCCGAAACCGAAGTTCGTCCCAGAAAAAAGGTTAACATAGATATTGCGGTTGACGAATAATGTTAATTACGCAGATTAAACGCAAGAAACAGCACTTGTGCGAGATTACACTCAGTACAGGTGACTGTTTTCTGCTTGATAGTGATTATTGTGCCGAAAAGGCGATAAAAGAAAATATGTCGCTAACCGAAAAAGAAATTTCGGTTATGAAACAAGAGTCGGATTACTTTCGTGCGCTTTCGCGCAGTCTTTGGTATATTGAGCGCGGCGACCTATCACAAAAAGGCCTTAAAATCAAACTTAAAAAGGCAGGGTTTTCTGAAAAAGCGACTATCGATGCGACTGCACGTATGGTGGAATTAGGTCTTGTTAACGACCAGGAATATGCCTTGCGTTTAGCGGAAAAGTTGTTATCGGCTTGTGTTTCAAGGCGTGAGGCCGTAACCAAGATGACTCTGCGCGGAATTGACCGCGATACTGCAAATTGGGCGCTTGATGAATTTGAGTGTGATCCGACGGCACAAATAAAGGCACTGATTATTAAAAAATATAAAAACAAAATGCAGAGTGAAGCAGATGTTAAAAAGGTGTTTGCTGCTCTGCAAAGAAAAGGCTTTAACTATTCCGATATTAAGTGCGTACTTAAGGAATATAGCCAAGAAATAGAGTATAGCGAGGATTAAGATGAATTACAGCGTTGCTATGGTATCGCTCGGATGCCCTAAAAATCAAGTAGATGCCGAACAGATGCTTTACACCTTAAAAGAAGCGGGTTTTACCATTGGTTCTGCGGAAGCGGATGCCGATGCCATTATCATAAACACCTGCGGATTTATAGAGGACGCAAAAGCAGAGGCTATTGAAAATATATTAGAAGCGGCACGTTATAAAAGTGAAGGCAAATGTAAAGCGCTTATTGTTACGGGTTGTCTTGCCGAAAGATACCGCGATGACGTAACCGAAGAAATACCTGAGGTTGACGTTGTTGTGGGCATTGGTGCAAATAAAAACATAGCCGAAATTGTAAAAGATGCCATTGAAGGCAACAAGGCTAACCGCTATGGTGAAAAGGATGAATTAGACCTTGATGCACCGCGTGTTTTAGGCGGTTATCCCTTTACCGCTTATATTAAGGTTGCCGACGGCTGTAACAACTGTTGTACCTACTGTGCAATACCGCAAATACGCGGTAAAATGCGTAGCCGTACCATTGAAAGCATAGTTGACGAGGCAAAAACACTCGCAAATCAGGGTGTTAAAGAGCTTATTGTAGTAGCGCAAGACACCACCGCATACGGTCAAGATATATATGGCAAAAGTGAATTGCCGCGCTTACTGAAAGAACTTTGTAAAATCGAATCTATTAGGTGGATAAGAACGCTTTATACATACCCCGATAAAATTACCGATGAGTTGTTACAAACGGTGGCAAGCGAAGACAAACTTGTTAAATATTTTGATATACCGCTTCAACACGTAAACGGAAATATACTTAAAAAAATGAATCGCAAGGGTGATGTAAAGTCTTTAATGGCGCTTATCCAAAAAATACGCGATAACGTGCCGGGCGTAATTTTGCGCACCACCTTTATTACGGGTTTTCCCGGGGAAAGCGAAGAAGAATTTACCGAACTTCACGAGTTTGTTAAAAAGGCTAAATTCGACCGATTGGGTTGCTTTGCTTATTCGCCGGAAGAGAATACACCTGCGGCAGAATTCCCAAATCAGGTTGATGAGCAGACAAAACAAGACCGAATGGAACTTATTATGAATGACCAACAAACCATTTCTGCAATTAAAAATGAAGAAAAGGTTGGAATAGAAACTACGGCAATAATTGAAGGATACGACGATTACATACGCTGTTACTTTGGCAGAACCGAATTTGATGCACCCGAAATTGACGGTAAAATATTCTTTACGTCACACAGTCCTTTAAAAATCGGTGACTTTGTTAAGGTGCGCATAAACGACTGTCTTGAGTATGACTTATTAGGCGAGGTGGCAGAATGAAACTCAATTTACCAAATAAATTAACCGTAGCAAGAATTATTGCCACCCCCATATTTATGTTGCTTTTGTTGTGGGAGTTTTCGGGGCATTACATCGCCGCGCTCTTGCTATTTATAGCGGCATCGCTTACCGATTTGTTCGACGGCAACTATGCCAGAAAATATAATATGGTTACCGATTTCGGTAAATTTTTAGACCCCCTTGCCGACAAAATGTTAACAACTGCGGCATTTATTGGTTTTGCCGTTAAGGGTATAGGCTACGGCATAGGTTGGATTTTGTTTATCGTTTTGTTTAGGGAGTTTTTAATTTCATCATTAAGACTTGTTGCAGTTTCCTCGGGCGGCACGGTAATTGCCGCAAACATTTTCGGTAAATTAAAAACAGTATTTCAGATGATAGCTATTATATATGTGATTACGGCGCAGGCATTTATTGAACTGACCTGCAACGTTATAAAAATCGAATGGATTTTTAAATCTATAAATATTTTTGGCGATATACTTTTGTGGGTTTCGGCAATACTTGCCGTTTGTTCGGGTGTTATCTATCTGTGGCAGAACAGAAGTTGCATAAATCCCGAAAAGTAAGAAAGGTGAAAATTTATGTTTTGCTTTAAATGTGGAAAAGAACTTATTGAGAGCGCGTCCTTTTGTCACTACTGCGGTACCAACGTATCAAAGTTAAACAAAACGGCGCCCGTAATACCGGAAGAACTGATAATAGAGCCTCCTATTATGGCGGTAATTGCGGGTGACATGAACGAAACACCGCAGGAGGTTTATGAGTCGCCGACCGTCGATACCGAAGTTTGCAGACAACCAAGCAAATTGGAAATATACTTTAAATGGTTATTTTCGCAACCGATGTTTTTGGTGACGACCATACTTTTTTCGGTCATGATCACCAATTCGCTTATAGTCTCGTTAATAAACGGCTCGCTCACAACACCTGTGGAGGCAACGCTTGTTGCCATTTCGTTATGGCTTTTATTTGCGGCGGCAAAGCGCTCTGCACACCAAAACGAATATATAAAGCCGCTTAAGATATTAAGAGTTACTGCACTTATCAGCTATATAGCAAATTGGATAATTGTTGGTTTAATGGCCTTGCTCGGCATAATTATGACGATAGCTTCGCTTGTGTCGTCCGATTTGGTGCCTTACGGCGAATTCAATGTGTACGATATGTCGCTCCAGATAGGTACAGATACAAAGGCTATTTTTGTTGTGTTCGGCGTGATTATCTTGGTTGTGGCCGTAGGCCTTATATTTGCTAATATTTTTGGTTTAGGTAGAATGCAAAAATTTGCAAAAGAGTTTGTAGAACACGCTAAGGAAGGCGAAATATACACAAAGGGCTTAAAGCAGGTTAAAATATGGCTTTTGATTTTAGCGGCAGCCGAAGCGGTGGTAACGCTGTTATTCTTTGTTTTGAATCATTGTGTGGCAAGCTACGAATATCTTTTAGGTGAATATACAGTACCCGTCACCGATGTAATTTTCACCTTTAGTTCTCTTTTGCTTTCGGTCGGCTGTACGGTGTGTCTTGCGCTGTGCATTAAGTCACCTAAAGCAGAGCAAGAAAATATAGTAGACAATTCTGAAAAAGATGATATAATAGAAATATACAGTTAAATGCGATAAAAGGGACCAGTACCTGTGAAAGAATGCAAAAGGGACGAAAACTCTCCGACTGAAAGGTTTTCGGGCAAAATCCCACAGCGAATGCACCCATCAGCATACAAAGGGAAAAGTAAGTATCTTTGTACGGTTTGCCCCGTTAAAAGCAGTCCGAGTTATAAACAGGAGTGGAACCGTGGTTTTACCGCCTCCGTTGTCGCAAGACACGGGGGCGTTTTTTGTTAGATTATTTACAGGAGGAATTTTATCTTGTTTAAAAGAATAAAAGAAGATATAGCCGCCGTTATGGAACGTGACCCTGCCGCAACAAGCGCCTTGCAGGTGTTCTTTCTCTATCCCGGCGTTAAGGCTATAAGAATGCACCGACGTGCGCATTTTTTCTACAATCATAAAATGTTTTTTATTGCACGTTGGATTTCGCAAAACGCAGTACGTAAAACGGGTATAGAAATTCACCCGGGCGCAACAATAGGACGCCGCTTGGTTATTGACCACGGCAACGGTGTTGTAATAGGTGAAACTGCAGAAATTGGTGATGACGTTTTAATTTATCAGGGTGTTACTTTAGGTGGTACAGGTAAGGATATAGGCAAGCGTCACCCCACAATTGGTAATAACGTTATGATAAGTTCGGGCGCCAAGGTGCTTGGTCCCTTTAAGGTTGGCGATAATTCACGAATAGCGGCGGGTGCCGTTGTGCTTGAGGAAGTACCGCCAGATTGTACCGTAGTGGGTGTGCCTGCGCGTGTCGTTAAGCGCGACGGCGTAAAGGTAAAGCCGCTTGACCAAATACACATCCCCGACCCTGTTGCACAGGAAATTTGCAAATTAGAGGTTAAAATAGCCGCTATGCAAAGAGAGATAGACAAACTAAGAGAGGAAAATAAGTAATGAAAATTTTTAATACCCTAACAAGACAGAAAGATGAGTTTGTACCGGTTGAAGAAGGCAAGGTTAAAATTTATGCCTGCGGCCCTACTGTTTATAACTTTATACACATTGGTAATGCGCGTCCGCTTTGCGTATTCGACGTTTTGCGCAGATATTTAGAGTGGCGTGGGTTTAACGTTACCTTTGTTCAAAACTTTACAGATATTGATGATAAACTCATAAAGAAGGCAAACGAAGAAGGCATAACCGTTCCCGAGGTTGCCGAGAGATATATAAAGGAATTTTGGGTAGATGCCAAGGGTATGAACATCCGCGAGGCATCGGTTCATCCGCGCGCAACCGATAATATCGAAGAAATTATTAATATTATCAAAGAACTCCAAGAAAAGGGATTTGCCTATCAGTCGGGCGGTGACGTATACTTCCGCGCTAAAAAGTTTGATGAATACGGTAAACTTTCACACCAACCGCTTGAAGATTTAGAGGCGGGTGCCCGTATTTCGGTTGGTGAAATTAAAGAAGACCCGATGGATTTCTGTCTTTGGAAGGGCGCTAAACCCGGCGAGCCGTTTTGGGAGTCACCTTGGGGCGAGGGTCGTCCCGGTTGGCATATTGAGTGTTCGGCAATGTCTACCCGTTATCTTGGTAAAACAATAGATATTCACTGTGGCGGCCTTGACCTTATATTCCCCCACCACGAAAATGAAATTGCACAGAGTGAGTGTGCCAACGGTTGCGAATTTGCACACTATTGGATGCACAACGGCTTTATTAACGTTGATAACCACAAGATGTCAAAATCGTTAAACAACTTCTTTACAGTACGTGACGTTGCCAACGTTTACGGCTATGAGCCTATCCGTTATTTGATGATTTCTTCACAGTACAGAAGCCCCATCAACTACTCAACCGACATTATTACGCAGGGTCAAAATGCGCTTGAGCGCCTTTATACCTGCCGTGATCGTCTTGATTTTGCTATTTCCCACGCCGAAGAGGGCGGCGAGGTACCGCAATTCGTAGCAGAGCGCAAAGAGAAGTTTATTGACGCTATGGAAGACGACCTTAATACTGCCGATGCTTTGGCAGAAATCTTTAATTTGGCAAGAGATATAAATCTGCTTATTGATGCGTCGGGCAAAAGAAACGAACTTATTGCCGCTGCCGAAGTTTTTGACGAATTAACGGGCGTTTTGGGTATACTCTACAACCGCGCATCAAAAGACCTTGACAGCGAGGTTGAGGCACTCATCGCACAGCGTACCGAGGCAAGAAAAAATCGCGATTTTGCTACTGCCGACGCGATTAGAGATAAATTAAAGGAAATGGGTATCGCACTTGAAGATACCCCGCAAGGTGTAAAATGGAGCAAAATACAGTAAAAAAAGAGCCATTAGGCAAAAACTTTTACGTAAATGTATCGCACAATCATACCTTTGGTACCGATGCAATTTTATTAAGTAATTTTGCGTCCGCCACGCGTAAAGACCGCGCCGTAGATTTAGGTACGGGTTGCGGCATAATACCGCTTATAATGCTTAGGGACGGACTGCTTCAAAGTGCGGTAGGCATCGACATAAGCAGCGAAGCCACAACACTTGCCGAGCAGACAAAAACAGAACTAGGACTTGATAAATTTACCGTTATAAACAGTGATTTAAACGATCTAAAGGGTAAGGTTGAGTTTGGGTCGCATACGCTTATTACCTGTAATCCGCCATATAAGGCACCGGGCGCAGGTATTGTAAGCAGGAGTGATACCGATAAGGCGGCAAGACACGAAACGGCATGCACACTCCAGGATATAATAAGGGTTTCATCAAAACTTTTACAAACCTCAGGCAGACTTTGTATGTGTCATCGTCCCGAAAGGCTTGCTGAAATGATGGATTTAATGCGCGAAAACAAACTGGAACCTAAAAAACTGAGACTGGTTTGTCAGCGTGTAGGCGAAGAGCCGTGGCTTGTACTTGTTGAGGCTAAAAAATGTGCAAATACGGGACTTCGCATTGCGCCGACACTCTACGTCTATGAAAACGGACAACTCTCAAGTGAAATGATAGAAATTTACGGCAGTTATAAGGAGGCGTATCTGTAATGAGTGGAAAATTATACGTTGTTGGTACGCCGATAGGTAACCTTGGGGATATGTCGCCGAGAGCCCGCGAGGTGTTAGAAAGTGCCGACTTTATTGCGGCAGAAGATACACGCGTAACTGTAAAATTGCTTAATCATTTTGAAATAAAAAAACCGCTTATTTCGTATTTTGAACACAATAAATATGAAAAAGGTGAAATGATTATAAACCGCATATTATCGGGTGAAAATTGCGCACTTGTTTCGGATGCGGGTATGCCCGCAATATCCGACCCGGGAGAAATGCTCGTAGCTCAAGCACACGAAAAAGGAGTACGAGTTGAGTCGGTGCCGGGGCCTAGTGCCTGTGTTACGGCACTTAGCATATCGGGTATGCCGTCGGGCAGATTTTGCTTTGAGGGCTTTTTATCGGTTAACAAGGTTAGCCGTAAAGAGCATTTAAATGAAATAAAGGATGAAAAACGCACCCTTATTTTTTATGAAGCACCACACAAATTGCTTGCAACGCTTAATGATTTGTTTAATGCGTTGGGTGAGCGTAAAATTGCAGTGGTTAAAGAGCTTACCAAGATACACGAAACGGTACTTAACACAACTTTGAGCGCAGCGGTATCCTATTTTAAGGAAAACGCACCTAAAGGAGAGTACGTTTTAATAATAGAGGGTGCTTCGCCAAGAGAAAAGGTAGAGTATACCTTAGAGCAGGCGACACTCATGGCTAAAAATTTAATAGAGAACGGAACACCGCACTCTGCCGCGGCTAAAGAGATAGCGCAACTTACAGGTATAAAAAAAGGCGACATATATGCCGCCGTTTTAAAAGATTAAAATTTTCTTATTTCGCAACCTTTGTAATACCAACAAAGTATTTCGCTAAAGGTATTACCTTGTTGTGCCATATAGTTTGCGCCATATTGACTCATTCCTACACCGTGGCCGTAACCGCGCACGGTAAATACAAAATTATTTTCTTGTAATTCTACGTCAAAATTTGAAGAGCGCAAAGAGAAGGCGGCACGCACGTCACTACCTTTAAAGGTTTTGCCACCGATTACAATACTTGTTACGGTGCCACTTTTAGAGCGTGAGATTTTTTCAATATACTTTTCGCTTTTTGAAGGCAGTGTGCATTTATTTTTAAACGCCTTTTTGAAATCATCGGCACTTATCTTTACGGTGCTTAAATAATCGGCAGATAAAATGTCACCAATGCTTTCAACCGATGTAAGATAATTAAGCGACTTTCCCCACACGTTTTTACAACTTTCTGTTTTGCCTGATGATATGGCGTGGTAAACCGCCAAAATGGGCTTTGATTCGTAAGAAATATACATTCCGTCGACCTCGTTTAAAATGTCGCTTAGACGTCTTGTGTGTTCTTCGGTTTTTTCGCCCCACTTTTTAGTGAGCTCGTCTTTGCTTAAAAATGCTTGGTCGATAGAAAAATCCGACGTAATATCGTAATTCTTGTCCGCATTTTCTGCCTTACGGTACAATAAAAATGTGTGCGCTGCAACGGCTTGTGCCTTAATTGCTTCGTCTTCGTAGGACATCGGCATTTCGGCGGCAACAACCCCGAATATATAGTCGGTAACGGTCATCTCTTGTGTGTTTCCGTTTTCGGTGTTAAGCACAATTACGGTGTTTGGCTTCTTTTCGGTAGTTGTAGATGATAATGTCGGCTTTTTTGTATCTTCGCGCTCGGCAGAGCCAAGCGAAAATAGCGGTAGGGTTAACATTAGGAGGAAAAGTAATGCGGCAATTATAAAATATATATTTTTCATTTTTCATATTCCTTTAACAAATATGTGTATAATTATATATATGTTAAAAAATTTATAAAAAGACTAAAAGAGATGATGGTATGACAATCAATAAAACAACGGTTTACGTGCTTACAATGCTAGGAACACTCGGTATAATACTTATGCGTGCCGTACAAAATTTACTTATGGTAGAGCCCGGCAGTGGTTTCTTTTACGAGGGATACACCCTTATAGCTACGGTTATGCTGATATTTATGTTTGGTATAATTTTGGCGGCTACTATCTACGGATTTATTTGTCCGAAGGTGCCGCGTGGTGCGCCTGCACCGACAAAGCTTTGGGGTACAACCTGCGCGATATTGGCGATTGCGGTGTTGTATGAACTTTTCTTCACCGAGATTTCAATAAACATTCCGCACTGGCAGGTTGCTATGCATTTCGCTTTAGGTATAGCCGCAACCATTGTTTTAATACTTCATTGCACAAGTGCTTTTGTAGAAATAAAAATACCACCTATACTTGATGCGGTGTTGGTGCTTTTTTGGACGGCAAAATTAATAATAATCTTTTCCAACTATTCATCTTTGGCATCAGTTACCGAAAACATTTTTGAGTTGGCATCGCTTTGTGGTATACTTATTTTTGCATTACAGTTTGCAAAATTACAAAACGGAGTTACACCACGCAAAACCAACAATTCATTTTTAGGTTTTTCGTGCTTGGCATTTATGCTTTGTGCAACCTATTCAATACCTCAGATGTTGCTTTATGTTACGGGTAATAAATACCTTGCACATACAAGCAACGTTACCTTTATAACCGGTTTTGCCATGATGATTTTTATTGGTGTTTACGTATACACCTGTTTTAAGGAAGAAAACCTTACCGAAAAGTATAAAAAAGAAACAGAAAAATAAACCAAAGCAACCGCCGATAAAACACGGCGGTTGCTTCGGTTTTGGGGATATGGGGATGAATAGGGGAAGGAAAAGTAATGTCGACCATTAGCAAATGGTCAGTTGTACCGGTGTTTTAATTTCTTCGCTCGACGGGGTTTTCCGTATCTTTACACGGTACTCAATATAATCTTTGCCATCAATTTTTTCTTGTTTGGCATTTATGCCACAAGAAATCATTGTATCTACAAGGCGTGACAGACTGTTTGAAAAAATTCGTATGTCACCAATAGAACTTTTAAGTTTTATTGGTTGTTCTTCTTTTTTGTTTTCACTAAGCAAAGAATCAATATACTTTTCGCATTCGCGTATTGTGAATGCTTCGGCGATTATTTTATCAAGCGCATCACTTTGTTTTTCCTTTGGTAGACGAAGCAGTGCGCGGGCATGTCGTTCTGAAAGGCGAGCTGAAACAATTCTCTCGCGAAGGGGTGCTTCAAGACGTAAAATGCGAAGTTTATTTGAAAGGGTTGACTGTGCAATACCTAACTGCTCGGCTACTTCGGAATAAGGCATACCGTATTCTTTAATCAGTCGGTTTATACCTTCGGCTTCTTCAAAAACAGTAAGGTCGCTTCGCTGTAGATTCTCTATTATGGAATAGTAGGCGGCGGTCAATTCGTCGGTGCGGTGTATTATGCAAGGCACTTTTTTAAGCCCTAAACTAATAGCGGCACGAAGCCGTCTCTCACCCGCAATAAGTATATATTTTCCGTCACCATTCGGACGTATGCTAAGCGGTTGTATAATACCGTTTTGCTTTATACTGTCAGTGAGTAGTGACAACTCGTAATCATCAAAATATTTGCGCGGTTGATTCGCGTCAGGTTCTATATCACACGGTTTAACAAGGGTAAATCGTATACTATCTTTTGAAAGAAATTTTGTCAACTTAATTCACCTGCCGTGACTTAATTATATAGCGCCGTTTATATTTTTTGCAAGCAAAAGACGTCGACAAAAAGCCGCACTAAAAAACAAAAACAGCCGCATTAAAGCGGCTGTTTTGATATTTTTGCAGAATTTCTTGGATATTTTGGCGGAGTTTGCGATATCTTTTTTGTAATTATAAAACTTCTTTGCTCATTTTCGGGCAGCGTTTCACATATAATTTTGCTTATATCCCCGCCAAGTATGGATATTGCTTTTTTTGCATCGGTCATTTCATCACTAGCTGTCGGGCCCTTCATAGCCACAAAAAAGCCGCCTTTTTTAACGTAGGGTAGGCAGTATTCACTAAGCACGTTAAGACGGGCTACGGCTCTGGCACAAGCAATATCATATTGTTCGCGATGTTCGGCGCTTTTACCGCCGTCTTCGGCGCGCATATGTACTGTCTTTGCTTCAAGTCCTAAAGCTGACAACACTTCGTTTAAAAATATAAGGCGCTTATTTAGTCCGTCAAGCAAGGTAAGTTGGATGTCGGGGCGCATAATTTTAAGCACCATACCGGGAAAACCTGCACCCGTACCCACGTCAATTATTTTAGCGCCTGTAGGCACGTCTATTGCCTTAAAAAACAGTATGCAGTCATAAAAATGTTTTATAACTACTTCGTCGGGCTCGGTTATTGCCGTAAGATTTATTTTTTCGTTCCACTCAATTAAAAGATTGGCGTAAAGGTTTAAGCACTCTTTTTGTTGCTCGGTAATCTCTATGCCGAAGTTTTTGCAAAGCGGAACAATTTTTTCGATAGGAAAGTTAATCATTTTTATTCTCCTGTCGTTTCTTTTCAAGATGAATCACAAGTACCGAAACGTCGGCAGGGCTAACGCCCGAAATGCGCGATGCTTGACCTATGTTGGTCGGACGTACACGGTTAAGTTTTTCTTTAGCCTCAAGTCGCAGACCATAGACGTCATCGTAATTTATGTCGTCCGGTATGCGTTGTTTTTCAAGGCGTAACATTTCGTCAACCTGTGACTGTTGACGGCGGATATATCCGTCATACTTAATTTCAATTTCAACCTTTTCGGCAACGTTATCGGGGAGTTCGGGACGCGCCTTATCAAATGGTGCTAAACATGTATAATCAAGTTGCGGACGGCGTAGCAGGTCGTCAAGTTTACAACCTGTACTGAGCGGTGCGGTGCCACGCTCAACAAGTAGGGCGTTTAGTTGCTCGCTTGGCGGCAACGTTGTTGCACGAAGTCGCGCAATCTCTTTTTCTTTAAGTTCTATGTTGTTGCAGTAGTCCTGCCAGGTGTCATCGTTAACAAGACCAAGTTTACGGCCTATTGGCATAAGTCTTTCATCGGCATTATCCTGACGTAAAAGTAGACGATATTCACTTCGTGAAGTCATCATACGATAAGGGTCGGAGCAACCCTTGGTCACAAGGTCGTCAATAAGGGTGCCTATGTAGGAAGAAGCGCGTGATAACACAAGCGGTTCTTTACCTAAAATTTTATGCGCCGCATTTACACCTGCCATAAAACCTTGAACGGCGGCTTCCTCATATCCTGACGAGCCGTTAAATTGACCTGCACCATAAATTCCTGCAAATTCCTTTAATTCCAATGTAGGTTGCAGATTTATGGGGTCTATACAATCGTATTCAATAGCGTAGGCATTACGAATCATTTTAACGTTTTCAAGACCCTTTATTGTGCGATAAAACTGTATCTGCACCTCTTCGGGAAGTGAAGACGACATACCTTGAAGATACATTTCTTCGGTATCTGCGCCGCACGGCTCAATAAACAGTTGGTGACGCTCTTTATCGGCAAAGCGCACAACCTTATCCTCAATACTGGGGCAATAACGTGGTCCAACGCCCTCTATTTCGCCCGCATATAGCGGCGAGCGGTGTAGGTTTTTAAGTATAATTGCCTTGGTTTCATCATTGGTGTATGCGATGTGACACATAACTGTATTCTTCGGGTTTTCCTTGGTAGAAAAACTGAAAGGAACGGTCTTTTCATCCCCCGGTTGTTCTTCGGTCAAATCAAAATTTATACTGTCGCGCGAAACTCTGGCGGGCGTTCCTGTTTTAAATCGACGAAGCGGTACACCTAACTTTTTAAGCGATTCGGATAGCATATTGGCAGGGAACTGTCCGTCGGGTCCTGACGAATAGTTTACTTCGCCAACGAAAATTCTACCACCCAAAAAGGTGCCTGTTGCTAAAATTACTGCCTTACAGTTGTATACGGCACCAAGACGAGTAATTACGCGCCAAACATCGCTGTCCTTTTCAATATCAGTAACCTCTGCCTGTTTTACGTCGAGACCTGTTTGAAGTTCAACAGCGTGCTTCATATACCCCGAGTATGCGCGGCGGTCAATCTGTGCGCGCAAAGAATGAACCGCAGGTCCTTTGCCTCGGTTTAACATTCGGCTTTGTAGGGTTGTCGCATCGGCAGCTTTACCCATTTCGCCGCCCAATGCGTCAAGTTCACGTACCAAGTGACCTTTTGCGGTACCGCCAATAGACGGATTGCATGGCATATTGCCTATCCAGTCGGCGCTAACGGTAAACATTACGGTTTTACATCCGAGTTTAGCGGATACAAGCGCCGCTTCAATGCCTGCGTGACCTGCGCCAATTACCGCAACGTCATAATTATCTGCAAAATAGTTCAAAAAACACACCTCTATTTACCAACACAAAAATGTCGGAACACTTCATCAGCTACTTCGTTTGTAACGCGCTTGCCCGTAAGTTCAAGCAAAGCCGCAACGGCATCGTCAAGGCAAACGCCTACGGCGTCAATACTCATGCCGCTATTCATTGTTGATAGTGCAAAACGCACGCTATCGAGTGCTCGTGCCGCACAAGCACGTTGACGTTCACTTGAAAGAACGGCGGCATCGGGATTAAGATTTGCCACGGCGGTTATTTTGGTAATGGCATCGGATAAAGCATCGTATCCTTCGCCCGTTTTTGCCGAAATATTAACCAAGGGCAAATCTTTAAAAAGAGTAAGGTCTATCCGGCTGCCAAGGTCGCTTTTATTAACGACAATCACCGCTTTTTTATCCTTAATATCATCTATAAGTGATAAATCATCACTATCAAGCGCAGAACTTGAATCGAACACCGCTAAAATAAGTTCGGATGTGTCAATTCGTTTTTTTGCCAAATCAACGCCCAATTTTTCAACCGTATCATCGGTTGAGTGTATACCTGCGGTGTCGGCAAGGCGAAGCGTTATCTCGCCAACCGTTACGGTCTCTTCAATAACATCACGTGTGGTGCCCGCAACCGACGTTACAATCGAGCGGTCGGTACCGCTTAACATATTCATAAGTGTAGATTTACCCACGTTTGGTTTGCCTACAATAGCGGTTGTAATGCCTTCTCGCAAAATTCGCCCCGCATCGTAGGTTGATAAGATGTTTTCAAGTTCGTTTATGATGTCGTGCATCTTACGCTCAAAATTTTTGGGTTGCAGTTCGGGGAGTTCTTCGTCGGGGTAGTCTGAAAAAACAGCAATATGTGCGCCAAGATTTACGAGCGCACCACTTATATTCTCAATTTTTTGACTAACACGGCCTTGCAAAGATCCGCTTGCCATTTTTAGTTGGCTTTCACTATGCGCTGAGATAAGGCCCATTATACTTTCTGCTTGTGTCAAATCCAACTTGCCGTTCATAAATGCGCGTTTGCTAAATTCACCTTGAATTGCAGGTGTTGCGCCGTTATCAAATAATGCACGTAATATCTTTTTAAGTATAAGTGTGCCGCCGTGAACTGAAAGTTCAACAACGTTTTCACCGGTATAACTTTTAGGGGCGCGAAAAACCGTTGCTACGGTTTGGTCGATTATTTCTTCCCCGATAACCGAGTTGCCGAAAAGTGCAGAATAACCGGGTAAATCGGCAAGCAGTTTGCCCGAGCGCGATTTAAAAATTTTATCGGCTATAGTTATAGCGTCATCGCCCGACAAACGTATTACACCTATACCGCCGTTGCCAAGCGGCGTTGCTATAGCGGCAACCGTGCTTTTCGACATGTTATCACCTCAAGACAGTTTCTAAATAATTATTTTAACATATAAATAGTTTCTTTTCAATATTTTTGCTAAATTGTGAATTTTATGTTTTTTTGTAGCATTCTGTGAAAAAATATTATATAATAAAGTTGCAAACTTTTAATGAAAAGGAGTTAATTAAATATGAAAAAAGGTCTAGTTATAACTATTGTTATTGTTGCGATAATTGCCATTATTATCGGCAGTTTTGTAGGCACCTACAATGGTCTTATTAGTAGGCAGGGTGAACTTGAAGAAGCGCAAAGCAATATTCAGGTACAACTTCAACGACGTGCAGATTTAATACCTAACTTTGTGGCAACCGTTAAAGGATATTCAGATTATGAGCAATCGACATATACGGCGGTTACAGAGGCACGTACCAAGGTTGCAGGCGCTAATACACCCGGTGAATTGGCAAATGCTGAGCAACAACTTAATGGTGCTATTGACGTCTGGGTTAACGCCGTTACCGAGGCATATCCCGATTTAAAGGCAAACCAAAGCTATATTGCGCTTCAAGATGAATTGGCAGGTACCGAAAACCGCATCGCCAAGGCAAGAAGCAACTATAACGAAAAGGCAACCGAGTACAACGTTTCAATTCGTAAGTTCCCCAAAAGCATAATTGCCTCAATGTTTGGCTTTGAAAAGGTTGAACTCTTTAAGGCAGACGAGTCGGCAAACAAGGTGCCGCAGGTTTCGTTTGAATAAATATGAAGAGGTTTATAAAATTTGCGGCAATTCTGTCGGTGCTTAGTCTTGTTTTTGTAATTGCCGTATCGGCGGCAGGCAGTAAATTAAAACCTACCGATAGGTTTTTTGTTAACGATTTTGCGTCGGTAATAAGTGAAACCGACGAAAGCGTAATTTTTCAAAAAGGCGAAAATCTCTATAACGCCTGTAAGGCGCAGGCGGTGGTTGTTACTGTCGATACGCTTCACGGTGTGCCGATAGAAGATTATGCCTATAACCTTGCAAACGATTGGGGCTTGGGTGACAAGGAAAAGGATAACGGCATACTGATTTTATTATCGGTTAATGACCGCGAGGTTAGAATTGAGGTGGGCAGTGGACTTGAAGGTGCCTTGCCCGATAGTAAAACGGGACGCATACTCGATAGATACGGTATGGATTATTTTGCGGCCGATAATTTTTCAGCAGGGCTTGTTTCGGTTTATAATTCGGTTGCAAATGAAATATATATTGAGTATGGACTTGAACCCGATAAGAATTACGTGCCTGTGGGCGACGAAAAAATGGGTATCCTCGAAATAATTATACTTGTTATAATTGTGTTGGTTCTTATTTTTGGTCGCTTCAGAGGTGGCAGAGGCGGAATTTTCTTCTTCCCTATGTTCTTCGGCCGCGGCGGTTATTACGGTGGTAATGGCGGCGGTTTCTCAGGCGGCTTCGGTTCGGGAGGTTTTTCAGGCGGTGGCGGCGGCTTTTCGGGCGGCGGCGCCGGGAGAAAATTTTAAAAAATTTTCTTATTTTTCTTGACAACAATAAAAAATAAGAGTATCCTAAAACAATAGAAATAATGGAGGGGAAAACAATGTTAAAGAGTGAATATTTAAAAGGTGTTTACGAAACAGTTGTTAAGCGCAATCCCGGTGAAAAAGAATTTCACCAGACTGTTGCTGAAGTTCTTGAGTCTATCGAACCCGTTGTAATGGCTCGTCCTGAATACGAGAAATACGGCGTAGTTGAAAGAATGGTAGAACCCGAGAGACTTATTAAATTCCGCGTATCATGGGTTGATGATAACGGCAAGGTACAGGTTAACCGTGGCTTCCGTGTACAGTTCAACTCTGCTATTGGTCCGTACAAGGGCGGTCTTCGTTTCCACCCAACAGTTAATGAAAGTATTATGAAGTTCTTAGGCTTCGAGCAGACCTTCAAAAACTCACTTACCACACTTCCTATGGGTGGCGGTAAGGGTGGTTCTGACTTTGACCCGCAGGGCAAGTCAGATGCTGAAGTTATGCGTTTCTGCCAGAGCTTTATGACCGAACTTGCTAAACACATCGGTGCAAATACCGACGTTCCTGCAGGTGATATCGGTGTAGGCGCAAGAGAGGTTGGCTATCTTTATGGTCAGTATAAGCGCCTTAGAAATGAATTTACCGGCGTACTTACCGGTAAAGGCATTACATACGGCGGCTCACTTATTCGTCCTGAGGCAACAGGCTTTGGTGCTGTTTATTATGCAGTAGAAATGCTCAAACACTTTGGCGATGATATCAAGGGCAAGACCTTTGCTATCTCGGGCTTCGGTAACGTTGCTTGGGGTACCGTTAAGAAGGTTAACGAGCTTGGAGGTAAAGTTGTTACTATTTCGGGTCCTGACGGTTACGTTTACGATCCCGACGGCGTTGCTACCGAAGAAAAGATTAACTATATGTTAGAAATGCGTGCTTCATGCCGCAATCGCGTTCAAGACTATGCCGACAAGTTCGGTGTTGAGTTCTTCCCCGGTCAGAAGCCGTGGGGTGTTAAGGCTGATATCATTATGCCTTGCGCTACACAGAATGAGGTTGACGTTGAGGAAGCTAAGCAGATTATAGCTAACGGCGTTAAGTACTACGTTGAGGTTTCAAATATGCCCACAACCAATGAGGCTGTAGCACTTCTTAAAGAGAGCGGCGTAATCGTTGCTCCTTCAAAGGCAGTTAATGCCGGCGGTGTTGCCGTTTCAGGTCTTGAAATGTCACAGAACTCAATGCGTTACAACTGGAGCGCAGAAGAGGTTGACGCTAAGTTAAAGACTATTATGCGTGATATCTTTACAAGCAGTGTTAATGCCGCTAACAGATACGGCCTTGGTGATGACCTTGTAGCAGGCGCTAATATCGCAGGCTTCGAAAAGGTTGCAGAAGCTATGGTTGCACAGGGTATTGCATACTAATATTTAAACAAAAACACTCGCAACGGAATGTTGCGAGTGTTTTTTTATTTTTCATATTTTGTATTATAATACGGAGTACCTATAAAACCTATTTGTCTAAAATCATCCATATTGTGACGGATAATATAATCTATGTACGATGCAAACATTTTACCAACTAGCTGATAACCCACCGCATTCATATGTCCATCAAGGAAAAACTTCTTTTTAAAGTCGTCGTCAAACGGTACGGCATATTCGAATAAGTCGATAATATAAGTGTTGTCAAATATCTCGGCGAGTTTATACAAAAGGTCGCGATGTTCTCTCTTTTTTTCGTTACGATTTGCCCTTTGGTCGCTTGGCAAAGTTACAAGGAAGAACTTTGCTTTTGGCTGAATTTTTTTATATTTTTGAATAATTTTTGCATAGCAACCAACAAAAGTTTCTTTATTATTTTCGCAGTTTTCTAAATCGATATCCGATATGTCACCAAACTCAATATCTGTATAAAAAAGGTCGTTGGCACCAAGCGCTATTATGTAGCCTTGTGCGGCTAATTCTGTACGCCAAAAGCCTTTTTCATCTGCAAATGTATCTAAATACCACTTTGCCGACATACCGCCGCGCGAAAAGTTATATACGGTGCATCCCGCTTCTCGCGCAAGATACTGTCCCCAAGAATATTCATAGTAATCGTGAAAACCAACTTTTCCGTCTTCGTCGTATGACTGAAATTCGCCCGACGACATGCTGTCACCAACGACGGCAATTGTTCTGAAAATACCGCAAAAACCGCCGTCGTTAACACAGTTATCCAGTGGTTTTTCATTTTCGTCACAAGCAAAAAATTTATCAAGATTCATTTAAATCACCATCCGTATAAAAGTATAACATAGTGAGAAAATGCAGTCAATCTATATTTACCAAAATAACACAGTTTTGTAATTAATTTGACAAATGCCACAGAATTTAATATAATTGAAACACAAATACTAATAATAGCGTTTTTCATATACAGAAGAATCTGTTGATTGGGGATATATAATGAATAAAAATCATGAGTCGGAGGTTGCCGCGAACAAGGTCTTTTTATTTGTAAAAAGATGTATAGACATAGTTGGCGGAATTATCGGCTCCCTTTTTACGTTTATAGTTTTGGGATTTGTTAAAATTGCGTTTTTAATTACGGGCGATAAAGATAGGTTAATATTTAAGCAAACCCGTATCGGCAAGGACGGCAAACCAATAAAAATCCATAAAATACGTTCAATGGTTGTAAATGCCGACGAAGTCCTCGAAAAGATTTTAAAAGAAGACAGCGAAAAGCGAGAAGAGTATCGCGTTTATAAAAAGCTTAAGGATGACCCGCGAATTACCAAGGTTGGCAGGTTTATAAGGCGTTATTCGATTGATGAATTTCCACAGTTCTTCGATGTGTTCACGGGGAATCTGTCTTTAGTTGGACCTCGCCCCTATCTGTTCAAAGAAAAGGATGAAATGGGCGATTACTACGATACAATTATTAAGGTGAAGCCCGGCGTTACAGGATTTTGGCAGGTTAACGGGCGCAGTAATACCGATTTTGAAACAAGGCTTAAGATGGATAAATATTATTGTCGTACCAGAACTTTAGGTATGGATTTTGGCATCGCATTTAAAACCGTTTACAAGGTTTTTAAAAAGGAAGGCGCTGAATAAGTAATGGATATAAAGGTTGTTGTAGCCGCGCACAAAAGTTACACAATGCCTGATGATGAAATTTATTTACCGATACACGTTGGTGCGGAAGATAAAGAGTCGATAGGCTTTACGCGTGATGACAGCGGGGACAATATATCTAAAAAAAACCCCTATTTTTGTGAACTTACGGGTCTTTACTGGGCGTGGAAAAACCTTAAGTGCGACTATTTAGGATTAGCGCACTACCGTCGTCATTTCGGTGAGAAAAAAGGAAGGCAGATTTTAACGTGTAACACCGCTAAAGAGTTGTTTCGCACCACAGATATTATTCTACCTAAAAAGCGCAAATATTATATTGAGAATCTGTACGACCATTATATACACACACTTTGTCGCGAACCACTGGATATTACGGGTGAAATTATTAAAGAAAAATATCCGCAGTATTTTGCCGAGTTTGAGAATTTGAAAAAACGTACAAGCGCGCATATGTTTAATATGTATATAATGAAAAAAGAAATATCCGATGCCTATTGCGAGTGGCTTTTTGATATTCTTTTTGAACTTGAAAATCGTCTAACTGATTTTGTGTGTGATGACTTTCAGGCGCGTTTTTATGGTAGGGTCAGCGAGTTGCTGCTCGACGTCTATATAAATACAAACCGACTTGCCTATAAAGAGTGCCCGCTTTACTTTGTCGAAAAGGAAAACCTGTTTAAAAAAGGTGTGGGCTTCTTAAAAGCCAAGTTTTTTGGTAAAAAATATAATAAGAGTTTTTAAAACTAAAACCCTTGATGAATTTTCATCAAGGGTTTTATATTATCCTTTAACGGCGCCTGCGGCGACACCGCTAATAATATATTTCTGCGCGAAGAGATAAAACACAACGACGGGTAAAATTGATAACACTAAAACTGCCATCATAGCGCCCATATCTACCGAGCCGTAACCGCCCTTCAAATACTGAACGGCAATGGGTAGGGTTTTGTAGTCGGTACCGATTACAAGGTATGGTAACAAATAGTCGTTCCATATCCACATGGTGTTGAGGATTGCCACCGTTACGGTGGTCGGTTTTAATATGGGAAAAACCACGTGATAAAATATTTGCATTGGGTTGCAACCGTCGATTGTTGCCGCTTCCTCTATGCTTAAAGGTATTGATTTTACAAATCCGACAAACATAAATACCGAAAGACCTGCGCCAAAGCCGAGGTAAATAAACACAAGACCGAGCGGTGTGTCAAGTCCTAGGGAGTTTGCGAGTTTTGACATGGTGAACATAACCATCTGAAAGGGTACAATCATTGAAAAAACGAACAAATAATAGGTCAGTTTTGCGAAACGCCCGCCACTTCGCACGATATACCACGCTGCCATTGAGGTAAATATCACAATTACCGCTACCGACAAAACTGTTACAAACAGCGACCAACCGAATGCCGATAAAAAGCCGGTATCATTTATACCCGTAATATAGTTTTGGAACGCAACGAAGGTATCGTTGTTTGGCAAAACAAAGGGCGTCTGACTTATTGAAAATTTAGATTTAAAGGAATTTAAAAGAACTATAAATACCGGCGCAATAAATACTGCCGACAAAGCAATAAGAATTACGGTCAGTATTATATTTATAAAGGGGCGACGCTTTTCCATTAGTTTTCATACTCCTTGCGGCGGGTTAAATAGAGTTGCAATAATGCAATAACGGCAACCAGTAGCGAAAATATAACCGCTTTGGCCTGACCGATACCCTCGGCACCTACACGTCCGTAAAATGTGTTATAGATGTTAAGCGCCAACATTTCGGTCTGCCTTGCCGGTGCGCCCGCCGTTAACGCAAGGTTTTGGTCAAACAGTTTAAAGGCGTTTGTAAGTGTTAAAAACAAACAAATGGTGATTGACGGCATAACGGCGGGTATTGTTATTTTAAAAAGAATGCGTGTGTTAGATGCGCCGTCAACCTTGGCAGCCTCAATTTGTTCGTGCGGTACGTTTTGAAGTCCGGCTATATAGATTATCATCATATAACCTATCATCTGCCAATTCATAAGGATAACAAGCCCCAAAAAACCGAAATCGGGGTTTGAGAGAATGGAGTATCCGTAGTTATAAAGCACGCCGTTAATTATCAGTTGCCAAATATAACCAAGCACAATTCCGCCGATAAGGTTGGGCATAAAAAACACCGTTCGGTAGATGTTGCGACCGCGTATATTTCGTGTCAAAATTAGCGCCAAAGCAAAGGCGAAAATGTTTATGCTTAAAACCGAAATTACGGCAAACCTAACCGTAAACCAGAGAGAATTTAAAAAATCACCGCTATTTGTAAATACGCTTAAATAATTTTTAAATCCAACAAAAACGGCGTCACTTACCGTTGTAAATTCGGTAAAAGAAAGGTAAATGCCAAGAAAAAAGGGAATTAAAAAAACTATGAGAAATGCTAAAAAAACGGGAAGAAAAAGGATAGGGGAATATTTGCGAATTTGCTTATTCATCAACGCTCACTCTTCCAGAACTTTATAGCACCTGCCTTTACTTCGTCCCAAGTGTTGCTGCCCTGTGCGTAACCAAGCAATAGACTGCCAAGTTCGGTTTTAAAGTTTTCGCTTGGGAATGCGGTGAATATCCAGGGGATAGTGTTAATCTTTTCTTTGTTCATCCAACGCACGGTTTCTTTAGCTAACGGGTCGTTAGGGGTTTCTTTTTCGGTAAAGGTGTTAAAGGGTGTTGTAAATCCGAGTTCTTCGCTAACGTATTTTTTACCCTTTTCACTTCCGTAAAGCCATTCGAGGAAGTCAAGGGAAGCCTTTTGCTGTTCGGCAGAAGCCTTTTTGTTTATAGCAAAGTAGTTTTCGGTGCCAACACAAAGGCCTTGATTTTCTTCGCCGTCAATTCCTAAATAAATGGGTAGAAATTTTACGTTTTCTGCCTTTACTTTATTGCCCTTAACGTCGGCGATTTGGGAGTAACCCCAGGTGCCGTTTTGCACCATAGCCGCCTTGCCGAGTGCAAATTCTGCCATACTGTCGGCTACCGATTTAGAACCGAGTAATGTCTTTTGAGTGGTTGAATTGTTTATATAAAGGTCAAAAATATTCTTAAATTTGTCGGCATATTTAAATGTGATGTCGGTGGTGTTAAGACCTGCAACGGTCGGGTCATCGTATTGTTCGTTTTCGGCAAACTCATAATAAAGCGGTATATTCATAAGATGCGTCTGCCAACGCCAATCTTCGCCTGAAAGCATTGAGGTTGAGGCAAACACGCCGTCAATACCAAGGTCTTTTTTGTGTTTGGTCATATCCTCTACTAAAATACGAAGTTTGTTGTATTTGTTTACTTCATCCATTGAGTTAACCTGAGTTTGACGATTTTTAAGTGCGAAATAGCGGTCGGTAATTTCCTTGTTGTAGATAATACCGTATGCCTCAACAACGTATGGTATGCCGTACACGCCATCACCTTCGCGAATTGCGAGGTTTTTATCGCTTAAATACGAGTAGAGTTTTGTGTCTTTAAGGTCGGCGCAGTAATTTTTCCAATTGTTGTAACCAATAGGTCCGTTAATTTGAAAAATTGTGGGTGCGTTCTTTTTAGCAATTTCGCTTTTAAGGGTTTGCTCGTAGGTGTTGGCGGCGGCTGTAACGACCTTTACCTTTACACCTTTTTCTTTGTAGTAATCATCGGCAATTTTTTCGTAAGTTTTTGCCGATTCAGGCTTAAAGTTAAGAAAGTATACGCCGGCGGCGTCATCTTTTTGAGTGCATGCCGCAAGTGAAAAAGCTGATAAAGTCATTAATAGGCAAGCTAAAATACAGGATAATGTTTTTTTCATAATTTACCTCCAAAAAGTGATATGTATAGTGTTGTTCAAAAAATACTAAAAAATACAGAATTATCAAAAAAAGACTTGAAAAAAAGAATATGATTGTTAAAATAAAAATATAGGGAGGTAAGAAAAATGGAGTTTAAAATTTGGGACAAACAAATACCTTTTGAGGATGGTAGTATACAAAATCGCGAAAACGCGAATATGAATAGAATTACCTTCTTTCCTGCCGAAAGTGACGATAAAACCGACCTTGTAGTCATTTTTCCCGGCGGTGGATATGGTTACCGTACTTATGATTATGAGGGCGTAGACGTTGCTAAACGTTTTAACGAGTATGGAATTTCTGCAGCAGTTGTTGATTATAGAGTAGCACCTTATCATTACCCTTGTGAACTACTTGATGCGCAGCGCGCAATTAAGGTTTTAAGAAGTAAGGCGGATGAGTTAAATATAAACCCTGACCGCGTGTTCACGCTTGGTTTTTCGGCAGGCGGTCACCTTTGCGCCATGACGGCAACATTCCCCGATATATGTGATATCTATGGAGATGAAATTGATAAGCAGAGTGCAAAACCCACGGGTGCATTGCTTTGTTATGCCGTGATTAGTTGTGATAAAGACAAGTGGCACCGCGGCACCTTTGCGAACCTGCTTGGTGAAGAACAACTTGACAATAAAGAAGAATTTTCGCTTGAAAAAAGGGTTAACAAAGAAACCTGTCCTTGTTTTGTGTGGTGTTGCGCTTATGACGGTGCCGTTCCAAAGGCCAACTCGTTGGAATTTGCTAAGGCACTATGGGCAAATGACATCTTGTGCGAACTGCACATTTTTCCGGAGGGTGACCATGGCGGTGGACTCAGAGATAATAATAAATGCTCGCGTTCGTGGTCGCATCTTGCTATAGATTGGATAAAACGATTCGGTTTGCCGGATATGGATTAAAAAATGCTTGACAAACGAGTGCCTATGTGATATATTATGTAGGCACGTTGCGCTGGTGTAGCTCAGTTGGTAGAGCAGCTGATTTGTAATCAGCAGGTCGGGGGTTCGAGTCCGTCCACCAGCTCCAAATAAAACAGATTACCTTTTGGTAGTCTGTTTTATTTTTTTGTTTGATGACGGACTCGAACCCTGAGAGGGCTGCGAGAGTAAAGAAAAACAGTCCGGGGGACTGTTTTTTAACGAGCAGGTGCGCAGGCGGGTACCGAAAGGCAAAGCCTTTGGGTCGACAAGCAGTAAGTATGCGAAGCAGACTTGTCCGTCCACCAGCTCCAAAAATCCCGTTCTCGTAAGAGGGCGGGATTTTTACTTCTTACTTATTACTTCTTCACTCTTACCTCACGGGATTTTTGGGAAGTAATAAGTAAAAAGTAAGAGGTAATAAGTTCGGTGTGGCTCCGCCACGGATTACATACAATACCCCCGCATCGATTTGTTTTATTTTTATATTTTATATGTAAAAATATTTAAATAAAAAACCGCTTGACAAGGTAGCTGCCTTATGCTATAATAATGCTTGCGCCAAATGAATATGGGAGAGTTCCCGAGTGGCCAAAGGGGGCAGACTGTAAATCTGTTGCTTTCAGCTTCGGTGGTTCGAATCCACCCTCTCCCACCAAAAAATAGACTTGCTTTTGCAAGTCTATTTTTTTATCCATTGCGAAAGCAATGGCATATCATCAACAATGGCAAAGCCATTGTTGTATCTCATCAGTCCGTAAGGACTGTATATCATCACACCTTCAGGTGTGTATCAAAAACCTCTTTCGCAATGATGATATACAAGACTTCGTCTTGATGATATGCAATTCCTTACGGAATTGATGATATACACGGCTTCGCCGTGATTTTTTACGGCACAATATCACTAAAATTTATGACAATATGGATTCGAACGATGGAAACGCACGATATGCCTTGTTTAATTTATAGTTTTATGCTATAATAAATCAAAGGCGGTGAGTGCATGATTAAAAAGACAATAACATTAATTATAATTATTTTAATGCTCATTTCTTGCATAAGTATAACTGCTTATGCCGAGAACGTGGATACTTCTTATAGTGATTCTGTAATCACATTGCGCGCCGGAGGCGGTGGCGGCTCCGGAGGTGGCGGCGGTGGAAGTGGTGGAGGCGGTTCTTCACATCATTCCGGTACAGGGCGTCAGCCAACACTATTTGAATCAATTATTCAATTTATTATGATGCCTTTTATATTGTTTTCATCCTCGATTGTTTTTTATGTTAAACTTACGAAGCGTTCAAGGAAAGCAAAAAAATTGATGAAACAAATGATGCAAAGTGATAATGCTTGGAAATACAAAGATATTTCTTCCACAGTAAAAGAAAGTTTTATGGCTATTCAAACTGCGTGGTCCAATATGGATATGAGTTCTGCATCACAATATATGTCTGATGAACTATATGATAGCTTTCAAACAAAGCTAAATTGGATGTCTTATCGAAATCAAAAAAACATTTTGGAAAGCATCCAATTAATTCAAGCTTTACCCGTTGCCGTGCACGATGATAGTGATAATTCTCGCGATTACATATGGTTTTACATAAAAGGAAAAATGGTTGATTATATTATCGATACCAATACTCAATTAAAAGTTAGCGGCAACACATCAGCAACTTCTTTTGTGGAATACTGGCAATTCACAAGAAAAGAAAACAATTGGGTTTTAAATAAGATTTTACAAAAGGACGAATCAGATCAAATACCATTTACTGAATAAACGTGGCATCTAAATAGTTCGCAACAGCCAAAACAAAAACCGACATTTTTAGGTCGGTTTTTTGTTTTGGCGAAAGGGTGTTCAGATGAGAACCTATTTTTTGCCAAAGGCAAAAAATAGTTCGGCGACGCAGTCGCAAAACCGCGATAGGTTTTTGGTCTGCCAAAGTCTCGAGCAGCGCCGATTTTTCGCAACCACTCGGAGTGGTCGAAAAATCAAGGGGCGCAGAGTATCCACCCGAAAATTAAGCAAACCTCTGCCATGATGGAATTAAACGACCGAAACGGCGATACAACTTGTTTAATATCTTGTTGTATGCTATGCTTGTGCTACAATAGGGACAAAACGAAAGCAGGGAACTAAGCCCTGCTTTTGTCGCTACTGTTTGATTTTTTCTAAACACGCTTGTGCTCGTTCTTCTTCTCTTTTTACTTCTATATGGTAACCATCTTTCTTTAATGACTCAATGATGAAAAGCCAAGTATCATACGCACTTTTATAATCGCCCATTTCTTCAAAGCAAAAGGCTTTTGAATATACAGCATCAAGATATTCAGAATTAAGTTTGTATGATAGGTCGCTGTATTTTATTGCAGCATCAAACCTTTTTAATGCTCTACAAACATAACTTGCAATATCATAGATTTCCCACTTATCAGAAAATTTGCTGTTCGCTTTTATAAAGCATTCATACGCCTCATTGTATTTACCGGCATAATAATAAGCATAAATTAAAACAGTCCATTCCATATAATTATCGAGATATTTTTTTAATCTGTTTTCTTGGCTTTGACATATTTGTTCGGATTGTCCTATTTCAATATAGTAATGTATTATTTGATATCGGGTTTTCCAATAAATTTTGTTTTCAGGTGAAATGTTATTTTCTTTCTCAAACTCGTTGATGATATGGTTGAAATTTTTAATTGCCAATTGTTTGCAAGAACACATCATTGACGAATGAATTACTCCGTGTATTCGACAATCTTCAAGTGTATAATCACCTGATTTCTTGAGTTTATTAAATTCTATGTCTGCAGTTAAATAATCTTCGGCTTTACCTGTGATTTCGTAAACACTGGCAAGCCTTTGAGCATAATTTTCATATGCTGATGAGTTTTCTTTAAATAAGTCATCAACTGTCACGCAATAAAGTCGTGCAATTCCCGGTAGCAACATAATATCGGGACAGGTTGTATTACATTCCCATCGAGAAATTGTTTGAGTACTAACTCCTAAAACTTCTGCAACCTGCTCTTGAGTAAGATTTTTTTGTAATCTTAATTTCTTTAAGTTATTAGAAAATAGATTATTCATAAAAACACTCCTTTTTGTTCCATTTAGAAGCTTCTAATTAAATTATACTTATGTTTGCAATAAAGTCTATATCGTATTTTGTGAATAAACTCTCAAAAACTGTTTAGTGCAAAAGGCAAGGCAGGAATAACTGTCATACTTTCGGCAATTTTACTGCTTAAAAACAAAGTTTTTAACTGCATTTTCTTAGGTATGATTTTTAATGTGTCAGTATGATTTTTGTCATACCATCAAAAATAGAGTTATCTCGTATTTTCGGGATAACTCTATTCTTATATATAACTTGAAAATCTTGATAAAAAATGCTATATTAAGTTAAAGAAAATGTTTGTTGTTATGTGGAATTTTCAACTTGTGGAAATGACTTCCACAAGTTAGGTTGTTTGCCGATAACCAAGCCTCCCTCTGACGAGGGAGGTGGCAAAACGGAGTTTTGACGGAGGGAGAGAGAATGAAAGAGTATAAAAAAGCTAATATCCCTCTTGCAAAAACACTACGGAAAAATATGACACCTTGGGAACGAAAACTATGGTATGAGTTTTTAAGATATTACCCTATAAGATTTCAAAGACAAAAAGCCATTGGTAATTACATAGCAGATTTCTACTGTGCTAAAGCAAGACTTGTTGTTGAACTTGACGGTGGCGGTCATTATACCCCAGAGCAAATAGAAAAAGACAAAGTTAGAACGAAAGAGTTAGAGGGTATGGATTTAACAATTTTAAGGATTTGTAATTT
>JAFSDK010000008.1 GCA_017436255.1 Clostridia bacterium | reverse complement strand
TGAATTAAAGAAATATATTCATTACTACAACAACGAAAGAATTTCCTTAAAACTAAAAGGAATGAGCCCGGTACAATACCGAACTCATTCACAATTAATTTAATATTTAATTTTGTCTAAACTTTGGGGTTCACTTCATTTAACTCGGGGATTTTAGTTTATTTATAGATTTTTAATTGCTTCGTCGTCATATTCACCGTCACGGCAAATAACAACACCGTCAACCTCAATAGTTGGGAAGTGTATATCAAAGTCGATATGCTCGGTAGAGTGAATAATCTCTTTGCGGTTACGGTTATTACCGATAGCAACGTGTACGCACTTGATATGGTGACTGCCGTCAACCTTCCAACCATAAATATCATTCTCAACAGACGTTGTTGTAACAATACCAAGTTCATCACAAATATCAGGTCTTGGTGAAACGTCTTCCATAAGTTTATCAAGACGTGCAACCTGAATTTCAGGACCTGAATATTCTACCAACATACTGTTTTCAAATTTAAGTACCATTGGATCCATATATATTTCGCGGTAACCCGGTATGTTAGGTCTTATGGGGAATCCGTGCTGATTATATGCACATTCCGACGCACCGTCAATTACAGCAACACCGGTTACACTACCAAGACATGGTATAACGGCAACCTCTGAATAGAACGGAATAATACCGTTTACCGGGTACATACCATCCGGAGCGCCACCACCCTGTGTTTCGTCAAAGGTACAGGTAATATCAGTACCGCGTTTTGAAGTAACGTGAATTTTCTTAGCACTCTTTAACTTTTCATAAAGGATATTAGCGCGAGCGCGGTCTGCCATAATTCTCTTCTCATTTATATCCCATTCGCCGATACCGCCAACTTCAAAGGTAAAACGCTTATTGCCGCCAATGAGCGAAGTATCGCCATCCTTTTGGCTACCTAAATAGGTGGTGAAACCTGTCTTGATTTGGGGTGTTGTCATAAAGGTAATATCAGCAGCTAAAATAGCCTGTCTGAGCGGCTCCATAACCGGTATCTTAGTATATCCCTCTAAACCGCCGTACATATCAACGTCACATATAAAAACATTTACGCCCCACTCCCTTGCGGCATCAGCAAAGGCTCTGGCATCAGAATACGACTCACGGTCGGCTATGATTACAACGTTATCACCTTTTTTAGCATCTGCAATTTTTTCTAAAACAAATGCGGTGTTTTCTTTAATTTTAGGATTGTTTTGATAAATAATCATATTTGCACCTCTTAATAAAATAATCTTTTTTTAATTATAACAGAGTTCTTTGTGTTTTTCAATGGAAAAATCACAACTATCTGTGATAAAGTTTCTTTGTTTCGTGCTTTGGCTCACTTGTAACATTAAAACCGAGTTTTCTGAGTACGTGTTCATCTGCACCCGAAAGAATAACGGTTGAGTGAAGTTCAAGACCCTTTAATTTTGGCAACTGTTCAAGTGCTAAGGCTGCAGTTTGGTCGGTAGCAGCGCAAATAGAAAGAGCTATAAGCACCTCATCGGTGTGGAGTCTCGGATTTCGGTTACCCATATAACCTGTTTTAAGATGCTGCACAGGTTCAATAATTGCCGGTGAAATAAGGTCAATTGAATCGGGTATACCTGCTAAAATCTTGAGCGTATTAAGAAGTGCCGATGCGCAGGCGCCAAGAAGCGATGATGTTTTACCCGTAATAATTGTACCGTCGGCAAGCTCAACAGCAACGGCAGGTTTACCTGTTGTTTCTGCTTTATCAAGCGCAGGTTGAACAACACGACGCACGTCTTCATCAATACCCGCCTGCTTCATAAGCAGTTCAATTTTTCTGATTTGCTCTTTGTCGGCATGACCTAATTTCACGTCAACCAAGGTTTTATAATATCTTCTAACTATCTCTTGACGCGAAGCTTCACACACCGCTTCATCATCAAAAATAGCATATCCCGCCATATTAACGCCCATATCGGTAGGACTTTTATATGGTGACTCGCCGAGTATTTCATTCATCATAGCGTTGAGTACGGGGAAAATCTCAACGTCGCGGTTATAGTTCACCGTCGTCTCGCCATAAAAATCAAGATGGAACGGGTCTATCATATTTACGTCGTTAAGGTCGGCAGTTGCTGCCTCATAGGCTAAATTCACAGGATGTTTAAGCGGAATATTCCATATTGGGAATGTTTCAAACTTAGCATAGCCCGCCTTAACACCGCGCTTATGCTCATGATAAAGTTGTGAAAGACAGGTAGCCATCTTACCGCTACCGGGACCCGGCGCAGTAACAACAACGAGCGAACGCGTAGTTTCTATATAATCGTTTTTACCAAAGCCCTCATCGCTAACTATAAGCGGAACGTTTGCAGGGTAATCCTCAATAATAAAGTGTCTGTAAACATTAACGCCAAGTGATTTTAAGCGGTTTTCAAAACCGATAACCGAGGGTTGATTATTAAAGCAGGTTATAACAACGCTACCCACATATAAGCCTATTTCACGAAAAACGTCGATGAGTCTAAGTACGTCCTGGTCGTAACCGATACCAAGGTCACCGCGTTTTTTATGCTTTTCTATTGCATCGGCGTTAATGACAATTACGATTTCTGCCTGGTCCTTAAGTTTTAATAGCATTTTAACCTTGCTATCCGGCTCAAAGCCGGGAAGAACACGTGAAGCATGATAATCATCAAAAAGTTTGCCACCAAACTCAAGATAAAGTTTATCGCCAAAAAGTTCGCGTCGCTTTTTTATATTCTCGGTTTGAAGCGCAATATATTTTTCGTTATCGAAACCTATTCTGCTCATAATTACCCCCGTAATTATTTAAAAATATATATACATTATAATCCTGAGCATTGTTTGTTTCAAGTATTATTTTACCATATCTAAAATTATTTATATTATACTTGCTCATTGCCGCTATTTGTGGTAAACTATTATAAGTAGTACTTTCTTAAAGGTGGAATAATAATGGAAGAAAATAAAAAGAAAGTTTTAAGTTGTATTCAACCGAGTGGTATGCTAACCCTCGGCAATTATATAGGCGCTCTCAAAAATTGGGTTGCCATGCAGAGTGAGTTTGACTGTACCTATGCAGTAGCCGATCTTCATGCCATAACAGTAAGACAGGAACCTGCAAAATTCCGTCAGCAAATATATTCAACTGCCGCACTTTTATTGGCGCTTGGCATTGACCCCGAAAAGAACACCATGTTTATACAGTCACACGTTTCGTCACACTCTGAACTTGCTTGGATACTTTCATGCTACACACAGTTTGGCGAACTTTCACGTATGACACAGTTTAAGGATAAATCGGCAAAACATGCCGACAACGTAAACGTAGGTCTTTTCTCCTACCCCGTACTTATGGCGGCTGACATATTGCTTTACCAGTCTGACTTGGTACCTGTCGGCGCCGACCAAAAGCAGCACCTTGAAATAGCGCGCGATATTGCTACCCGCTTTAATCATATTTATGGTGACGTATTTACTATACCTGAGCCATACATACCAAAAATCGGTGCGCGTGTTATGTCACTTCAAGATCCAACCAAGAAAATGTCAAAATCCGATGAAAATATAAACTCGTGGGTTGCTATTTTAGATAGCAAAGACGATATTATTCGCAAATTTAAGCGTGCTGTTACAGATAGCGACAACCGCATTTGTGTCGGTGAGGATAAGCCGGGTGTCAGCAATCTTATTGGTATTTATTCTGCTGTTACAGGCAAAAGCGCTGAGGTTATCACTGCCGAATTTGAAGGCAAAGGCTACGGTGACTTTAAAATTGCCGTTGGTGAGGCCGTTGCCGAAGAATTAAAACCAATTCAAGAACGTTATCAGACCTTTATTTCTGATAAAAAGCAACTTGAGGATATCTACCGTCAAGGTGACGAAAAGGCATTCTATGCCGCACGCAAAACCCTTTCTAAGGTTAAGAAAAAGGTTGGCTTTGTACTATGAGTTTTTCTTTTGTGGGAAACGCGCGTATAATTGAAACGGTTAACAGATTTATATCAGCAGGACATATTCCCCATGCCATAATTATTGAGGGCGATGAGGGCACGGGCAGAAAAACCTTGGCTAACTATATTGCCAAGGCGGCGGTATGTTTAAGCGGTAACAGTGTGTGTGATAACTGCAAGTGCTGCCGACTTGTTGATACTAATAATCACCCCGATATCATCTATATCGCCCCCGAAGAGCGTAAAAAGAATATAAGCGTAGCGCAGATAAGAACTTTGCGTAGTGACGCATATATAAAGCCACATATGCAGGGTAAAAAAGTATTTATCATAAACAAGGCAGAAACTTTAAATGAGATGGCGCAAAATGCTCTGCTAAAAACACTTGAAGAGCCCCCCGCAAACGTTTTATTTATACTTATAACAGAATCGTCCTCTGCATTTCTTGACACCATTATTTCGCGTTGTGTCTGCCTTTCTTTACTGGCGCCCTCAAGGCAAGAAAGTATTGACTATATAAAGGCCGAAACAGGTATTGAACAGTCTCTTTGTGAAAATGCCGTTGACTCTGCAAGAAATAATATAGGCAAGGCACTTGTACTGCTTGGAAGAAATAGTGCTCCAACCAATGCCTTGGCCGAAGAATTTGCGGCACAACTTTTTGATAATGCACCAACCATAGAGCTTCTTAAAAGCGTACATTCACTTGAAAAAGACCGTATCGCCGCAGGTGAATTCGTTTCACAATTAAAGGCAATTGTTGCCGATAAAATAAGACTTGAACAAAACAACGCTATTGTTTTGCCGCGTCTTATAAAATATTATGATACTTTAAGTGAAATGCAACCACACTTAATAACCAATATTAATTTAAGTCTTTTCTTTACGTCACTTATAAGCAAACTAAAATAATATAAACACTTTGTGTTTTGGAGGTATATATGACCGAGGTCATTGGAGTTAAATTTAAGCAAGATGGCAGGGTTTATTATTTCGACCCTGACGGAAATACAGTAATATCAGGCCAATACGTTGTTGTAGAAACTTCACGCGGTATTGAGTGCGGTATTGTAAGCGAAGCTAACCACACGGTAGCCGACAGCAAAATTGTAGCACCACTAAAAAAAGTAGTAAGAATAGCAAATGAAAAGGATATAAGCCGTATGGAGTCAAACCGCAAAAAAGAAGGCGAAGCCTTTAAGATTTGCGAAGAATTGGTAGCAAGCCACGGACTTGATATGCGTCTTACCCAGGTTGAATATTCTTTTGACGGCAGTAAGATTTTGTTCTACTTCACAAGTGAAGGACGAGTTGACTTTAGAGAACTTGTTAAGGACCTTGCCGCTAAATTCCACACAAGAATAGAACTTAGACAAATTGGTGTTCGTGACGAAGCCCGTATGCTTGGTGGCTTAGGCGTTTGCGGTCAACCTTTTTGCTGTGCAAGATTTTTACCTGATTTTCAACCTGTTTCAATCAAGATGGCTAAGGAACAAGGTTTGTCCCTTAATCCCACTAAAATTTCAGGTAGTTGCGGCAGACTTATGTGTTGCCTTAAATACGAGCAAGACTCTTATGAGCATTTGATGAAAATCACACCCGGACTCGGTTCTATTGTTAAAACTTCATCGGGCACTAAAGGTGTTGTTACCGACGTTAACCTTATAACCGGTAATATGCTGGTAAAACTTGATGGAAATGAAATGCCCATCAAGATTCACAGAAGCGAAGTAAAACTTATTTCTTCGCCAAAAAAGAAAAATATAAAAATTGAAGAAGAAATTGAAGAAGAAATTGTAGAATAAAATTATTCTTGCATTTTCACTATATTGTGTTACAATATACTTACAAAGCATTGGGAGGTGTAGTAAATGGCTTTTAAAATTACTGAAGAATGCATCAACTGTGGTGCTTGTGCTTCTGGTTGCCCTGTTGAAGCTATCAATGAAGGTGACGAGCGTTATGTAATCGACGCTGAAGCTTGCATCGATTGCGGTGCTTGTGAAGCAGGTTGCCCTGTAGGCGCAATTGTTGCTGAATAATTTTACATAAGAAGTAAGGCGGTGTGAATTTTCACACCGCCTTTTTCCTTTTATCTATTGAAAAATCCATAAAATATGATACAATATATTTGTAATAATAATTTACTAAGGGGAAATCAAAATGGAAAAAACAGTTTTAGTTGAAATTAGCGCACGTCACGTGCACGTAAGCGAAAAAGACCTTGAGATTTTATTCGGTAAAGGCTATAAGCTCACACCTAAAAAAGATCTTTCACAACCCGGTCAGTTTGCTTGTGAAGAAAGAGTTACCGTTGTAGGTCCTAAAAAGGAACTTGCAGGCGTTTCTATTCTTGGTCCTTGCAGACCTGCTACACAGGTTGAAATTTCTTTAACCGATGCTCGTTCAATCGGTGTTAAGGCTCCTATCCGCGAGTCAGGTGACATTGCTGAAACAGGTGCTTGCAAACTTGTTGGTCCTTGCGGTGAGGTTGAACTCAGCGAGGGTGTTATCTCTGCAAAGCGTCATATACATATGACTACTGCCGATGCTGAAAAATACGGCATTGTTGATAAGCAGATTGTATCTGTTAAGATTCCTACCGAGGGCAGAGCTTTAATTTTTGGTGACGTAGTTGCACGTGTTAGCGATTCTTATGCACTCGCTATGCACCTCGATACTGATGAGGCTAACGCTGCCGCTATCCCCGGTAGTTGCACAGGTATTATCCTTGACTAATTCTTTCGGTATCTATATTCATATCCCATTTTGTCGCACTAAATGCAATTACTGTAGTTTTTATTCGTTAAACGTTAGTGAAGAATTACAACAGGCGTATTGCGACAAAACAATATCCGAAATTACCCGACGGGGCCGGCAAATTGCCCGCCCCGTTTGTTCTGTTTATATTGGTGGCGGCACACCAAGTGTGTTATCGGGTGAGCAAATTTCATCGCTTATGCGTGCCGTTAAAGATTCCTTTACGGTGACCGAAGATGCCGAAATTACGGTAGAGATAAATCCGGGCGATGACCTTAGTGGGTTTTTAGAAGAAATACGAAACGCCGGTTGTAACCGATTATCAATGGGTGTGCAGAGCGGTAACGATGACGAACTGCTCGTTTTAGGTCGCAGGCATTCAGTTTATGATGCTGAACAAACCTTTTATACCGCCCGTAAATTGGGATTTGATAATATATCTCTCGATTTAATGCTTGGTCTACCCGATTCCACAAAAGAAACCCTTAATAAAAGTATTGATTTTGTGTTAAATCTGGCGCCCGAGCATATATCGGCATATATTCTTAAAATTGAAGACGGCACACCGTTTGGCAAGGCGAAATTAAATCTGCCAAACGATGATGATACCGCCGACCAATATCTGCTTTTATGCGACCGTTTAAAGACGGCAGGATATACCCATTATGAAATATCCAACTTTGCCAAGTTAGGATATGAAGGCAAACACAATCTCAATTATTGGAGATGCCGAGAATATTTGGGATTTGGGCCTGCGGCCCACTCGTTTTTTGAGGGTGAGCGTTTTTACTACCCAAACGATATAACGGCTTATATGCAAAATTGTAAAGCTTTAAGCGACGGTGAGGGCGGTAACGAGCAGGAATATATTATGCTATCACTTCGTATTTCGGACGGAATAGATATATCCGAATTTGAAAGCAAATTTTTAAAACCTTTCCCCCCTACCATACTTAATAAGGCTCGCCTTTTTGAAAAGAACGGCCTTTGCATAACCGACGGCAATACGATACGGCTTACCGATGAGGGTATGCTTGTTTCAAACAGTATTATAACTTCGTTTACGGAGGAACTATAAATGAAAACCTACAAATTACACATAATTCGCCACGGTATGACCGACGGCAATTTAAAGGGTCAATACATCGGCAGAACCGAATTACCTGTCACACCCGAGGGTATCACAATGCTTAATAATCTTAAAAATCAGATTGAATACCCTTTTGTTGACAGAGTTTATTCAAGTCCGATGCTTCGTTGTCGACAGACCGCCAACGTTATCTACCCCGACCGAGAAATCACACTTATTGATAATTTGATAGAGTATGATTTTGGTGAGTTTGAGGGTAAAACCGCTCACGAACTCGAGCATCTCGAGGCCTATAAAGACTGGGCGTCGGGTAAGGTGGGTTGTACACCCGGTGGTGAAGATAACATGGAGTTTGCCAAAAGAATTTGCCTTGGCATAAACGAAATTGTACGCGATATGATGAACAACGATTACTCTGATGCGGCAGTTTTTATGCACGGCGGTACAATTATGACCTTCTTGGCATCATGTGCTGTACCCCGTCACTCACTTGTTGAGTGGGCAACCGAAAACGGCAGAGGTTACACCATTATGGTAACCCCCACACTATATCAGAGAAGCGGTATTGTTGAGGTTATTGATTTAATATAATATAATACAACCTAATCCTCGAGTAATTACTCGGGGATTATTTTTTTACCTTTTATTAAACTTTGTTAGAAAAATTTAGTCCCCGCATTGTAAGACTCAAATAAGCCTTGCAATGCGAGGACCAAAACTTTAATTTAATGAGAAATTAGATTAACTCAATAATAGCCATTTCAGCAGCGTCACCACGACGGGGACCTGTCTTAGTAATACGGCAGTAACCACCGTTAACGTCCTTATACTTAGGTGCAATGTCGTTGAAAAGTTTAACAACAACAGCTTCCTTAGTAATAAAGGCTAAAGCCTGACGTCTGTTATGAAGACTATTATCTTTAGCGAGTGTAATGTATTTCTCTGCCATAGAACGAACTTCTTTAGCACGAGTAACTGTGGTTTCAATCTTGCCGTTTTCAAACAAGAAGGTTACCATAGCTCTGAGCATTGCAGTTCTGTGGTCGCTGGTTCTTCCAAGCTTTCTTGTACCTGGCATTATACTCACTCCTTAATAATGATGTTAGTTTGTCTTATTCGTCTTCTTTTTTAAGGGTATAGTCAAACGAAGCAAGTTTGGCAATAACCTCTTCTAAAGACTTGCGGCCAAGGTTTCTAACCTTCATCATATCTTCTTCAGATTTATTAACGAGGTCTTCAACCGTGTTGATGCCTGCACGCTTTAAGCAGTTAAAGCTACGAACAGACAAATCAAGCTCCTCAATTGTCATATCGAGAACTTTTTCCTTATCACTGTTGCCCTTTTCGGCCATAAAGCTTTCACCATCGGCTACGCCTTCGGTAAGGTCGAGGAAAAGTTCAAAATGCTCAATAAGGATTTTTGCGGACATAGAAACAGCTTCATTAGCCATAATAGAGCCGTCAGTCCAAACTTCCAAGGTAAGAGCGTTCTTATTGATTTCGCTGCCTTGGCGAGTGTCTTCAACCGAGAAATTCGACTTAAGAACAGGTGTGAAAATTGAGTCTACAGGTATCAAACCGATAACAGACTGTTCGGGTTTGTTCTGCTCTGCAGGAACATAGCCACGACCCTTGTTAAGGGTTAATTCCATATTAAGTTTACCGTCAACATCGAGTGTTGCGATGTGAAGGTCCTTATTTAAGATTTCAACTTCGCTATCTGCCTTAATATCGGCTGCAGTTACTTCGCCGGGGCCCTCAGCTTCAATATAAACGGTTTTAGGACCGTCGCTGTGAAGCTTTGCAATAAGTCCCTTAATATTAAGAACTATTTCGGTTATATCTTCTTTGATGCCCTGTACGGTTGTAAACTCATGAACAACACCATCAATCTTAATAGCGGTTACAGCAACACCGGGAAGAGTTGAGAGAAGAACTCTGCGCATACTGTTACCAAGTGTTATTGCATAACCTCTTTCAAGGTGTGTCATTCTAAATTTGCCGTAGGTGCCATCTTCAGATAACTCCAGCGTTTCAATTCTGGGCTTTTCAATCTCTAACATTTAAAGCTCCATTTCTCCGCACAATAAATTTTTAAACACCGAATATATAGTACGGATAACATTCGGTAAACAGAAAAACTATTACTTAGAATAGAATTCTACGATGAGCTGCTCTTCAACAGGTGCGTCAATCTGATCACGCTCAGGAAGATTTACAACCTTAACTGAGAAATTATCACGATCAAGATCCATCCACTCAGGAACGGGTTTAGCACTGTTAGCTTCGATTACAGCCTTGAACTTCTCGCTACCTCTTGCCTTTTCGCAAAGAGTAACTATATCACCTGCACGGAGTAAATAGGAAGCGATATCTACACGCTTGCCGTTTACTTCAAAGTGGCCGTGACCTACAAGCTGTCTAGCTTCTGCTCTTGAAGAAGCAAAGCCTGATCTGTAAACTACATTATCAAGACGGCTTTCAAGGATTTTTAAAAGGTTAGTACCTGTAACACCCTGTTTTCTTTCAGCAATCTCAAAATAATGATGGAACTGGCCTTCCTGTACGCCATAAAATCTTCTTGCCTTCTGCTTAGCACGAAGCTGAAGACCATATTCAGAAGACTTTTTACGACCTTGTCCATGCTGACCCGGAGCATAAGCACGGATGCCAACAGAACATTTGTCAGAATAGCAACGCTCGCCCTTTAAGAACAACTTCTGTCCTTCACGGCGGCATAATCTACATACTGCACCAGTATATCTTGCCATCTAAATACACCTCCAAATTATTGGTTACACACGTCTTCTCTTCGGAGGACGGCAACCGTTGTGCGGAATCGGAGTTACGTCTTTAATCATTGTAACCTCAAGTCCTGCTGACTGTAGTGCTCGAATAGCAGCCTCACGGCCTGCACCCGGACCCTTAACATAAACTTCAACATATTTAAGACCATGCTCCATAGCAGCCTTAGCAGCTGTTTCAGCAGCGCTCTGTGCAGCAAACGGAGTTGATTTTCTAGAACCTCTGAAACCGAGTTCACCGGCAGATGCCCATGAAAGAGCGTTACCCTGAGTGTCGGTAAGAGTAATAATAGTATTGTTGAAGGTAGACTGGATATGGGCAGCACCACGTTCAATATTTTTCTTTTCGCGACGTCTGCGTGTAGCAGAAGTCTTAGCTTTTGCAGTAGCCATATTATCTTCCTCCTACTTACTTCTTCTTGTTAGCTATTGTCTTCTTCGGACCTTTACGTGTGCGAGCATTTGTCTTAGAGCGTTGTCCTCTTACAGGCAAATTCTTGCGGTGACGAAGTCCGCGATAGCTACCAATTTCAATAAGTCTTTTGATATCAAATGCAACGGTACGACGACGGTCACCTTCAACCTGAAGATTGTGGTCGATGTACTCACGAAGCTTTGAAACTTCATCTTCTGTTAAATCCTTGCAACGTGTATCAGGATTGATGCCTGTTGCCTTAAGGATTTCTCTTGATGTAGTAAGACCGATACCGTAAATATAAGTGAGTCCGATTTCAACTCTCTTTTCGTTCGGTAGGTCAACACCGGTAATACGGGCCATTTATCAATGCACCTCCATTGTACTTAGCGCGTCATTAACCCTGACGCTGTTTGTGCTTGGGATTTTCACAGATAACCATGATTTTACCCTTGCGTCTGATGATTTTGCATTTTTCGCAAATCTTTTTTACAGAAGGTCTGACTTTCATTGGATTTTACCTCCTAAATTTTTCACTGATTATTTTGAACGCCAAGTTATGCGTCCCTTACTCAGATCATATGGGGACATTTCAACCGTTACCTTATCTCCGGGTAAAATACGAATAAAGTTCATACGTAATTTTCCTGAAATGTGGGCAAGGATTATATGTCCTCCCTGAATTTCAACCTTGAACATTGCGTTGGGCATAGCCTCAACAACGGTACCTTCGAGTTCTATCATATCTGACTTTGACATTATGCTTCCTCCTTATAACCCTTGAAAATTTCAAAAATTGCTTTTCTAATTGCCTTATTGGTTTGATACTGTTGACTATCAAGTTTAAAGTCCGTAAAACTTAAATGCTTTATATTCTTGCACTTTGGTTTTTCTATGCGGTGATATTTACCGTCTGAGACGTAAAGTCCTTTGGTATCTTCACCTACAACCACCATAAAGCATCCTTTATCGTGCCCCGATATTGAGCACACAACCTGACCTACATACATCCTGAATAACCTCCGTTATAACTTAGTCATAATCTGGGGTCCATCGGGCGTAATAACGATGGTGTGTTCAAAATGGGCTGACAAAGAACCGTCACAGGTCAAAACCGTCCAGCCGTCCGGCATCACTTTAACATTGGGTTTACCTATATTTATCATAGGCTCAATTGCTAACGTCATGCCTGGAAGAAGTCTGACACCCCTACCGGGTGTGCCAAAGTTTGGAACCTCAGGCGACTCGTGAAGTGCTGTGCCGACTCCGTGTCCGACATATTCGCGAACAACGGAAAAACCACGAGCTTCGACATACGACTGTATCGCATAACCTATATCACCCGTTCTGCCGCCTGCACGTGCCATTTTTATACCTTCGTAAAGGCTTTCTCTGGTCGTGTCTATCAGCCGCTTTGCCTCAGCGCTTATATCGCCTACAGCAAAAGTGGCGGCATTATCGCCGTGATATCCGTTAATTGTAGCACCCAAATCAACACTGACAATGTCGCCGGCATTGATTTTGCGTGTTACAGACGGTATGCCATGAATAACCTCGTTGTTTATTGATATACAGGCAGTTGCGGGATAACCGTGATATCCTTTAAAGTTGGGTTTTGCGCCCTGGCTTAAAATGTATTTTTCGGCTATCCTGTCGAGCTCACCGGTTGTTATGCCGGGCTCGATTGCCTGTTCAATAACCTTTAATGCTCCTGCCGATATTCTGCACGCCTCTCTCATAAGGGTGAGTTCTCGGCCGGTTTTCAGAACTATCATAATTAAAACTCCAATGCTGCAAGAACAAGACGAGTTGTATCTTTAACTTCTTCCTGTCCTTCAACAGTTATGAGTTTGCCTGCTTTTTTGTAATAGTCCTTAAGGGGCTCTGTCTGACTGTGATATACAGCCAAACGGTCTGCAATAGTTTCGGGCTTATCATCATTTCTTTGAACGAGCTCAGCACCGCAGGTATTGCAGATACCCTCTTTAGCAGGTTTTTTATAATCTACATGATAAGTAGCACCACAGGTAAGACATACGCGACGACCCGAAAGGCGTTGCATAATCTTTTCATCAGCAACCTCGATAGATAAAGCACAGTCAATACCTATGTTCATGCTATCAAGTGCCGCTGCCTGAGGAATGGTGCGCGGGAAACCGTCAAGGATGAAACCGTTATTGCAGTCATCTTCGGCCAAACGGTCTTTGATAATACCGATTACGACTTCATCCGGAACGAGATTTCCGTTATCAATGTAAGATTTTGCTTTAAGACCCATCTCGGTACCGTTCTTTATTGCTTCACGCAAAATGTTACCGGTAGAGATGGCAGGAATATTAAATTTTTCACAAATAACTTCGGCCTGTGTGCCTTTGCCGGCACCCGGAGCGCCAAGAAGAATTAATTTCATATTCCCACTCCTTATTAATCAAGGAAGCCCTTGTAGTGACGCATCATCATCTGTGATTCAAGATTCTGTACGGTATCTAAAGCAACACCTACAAGAATGAGTACCGAAGTACCACCGATGGAGATTGAAGCAAACTCGCCCTCACCTATCATAGCTAGGAATATCGGAAGAATTGCGATAACACTCAAGAAGAGCGCACCCATCAAGGTAATTCTTGACAAAATCTTCTGAATAAAATCAGAAGTAGGTTTGCCCGGACGAATACCGGGAACAGAACCGCCGTTTCTACGCAAGTTGTTAGCCATTTCAACAGGATTAAATTGGATAGTTGTGTAGAAGTACGCAAATCCGATAATCATTATGAAATAGATTACTGCATAGAAGGCACCCCGAACACTGAAAAGATTTAAAATCTTTGCAAATGATGTTGTCTTGTCAGTCATAAAAGAAAGTATCATTGTCGGAACCATCAAAATTGATGAAGCAAAGATGATAGGCATAACACCCGACATATTAACCTTAATCGGAATATGTGAGTTTTGACCGCCATACATTTTATTACCAACAACGCGTTTTGCATACATAACCGGAATTCTTCTTTCGGCGTTGGTCATCCAAACGATGAAAGCAACAATGATTAAGAAGAGAAGTACAGTTACTATAGCAACAATTTTTCCTCTAGCTCCAGGCATTCCTAACCAAGCCCAAAGACCAGCAGCTGCCTGCGGAGCACGTGAAATAATACCTGCAAACAATAGCATTGAAATACCATTGCCTATACCCTTAACGTCGATCTGTTCGCCTAACCACATAACGAGTGCACTACCTGCGGTAAAGCAGAGAACAATTACGAAACCTGCAAACCATCTAGCACCGGTACCTCTTACAGTAAGGAAACCACTACCTTTAAGATAGAAGAAATATGCAGTACCCTGAATAAGACCTAAAATAATGGTTGCATAACGGGTATACTGAGCAATTTTCTTCTGGCCTTCCTCGCCTTCTTTAGACAAACGCTCGAGATAAGGAATTGCAACTGCTAAAAGCTGCATAATGATGGAAGAGTTGATGTACGGTGTAACCGACATAGCGAAGATAGCACCATATTCAAGACCACCACCGGTTAAAATTGAAAGATAACTGAAAAGCTGATTTTCAGTTCCCGACATACTGCTACGTAATTGAGCAACGTCGATAAACGGAACCGGAATTACCGAACCGATACGGAAAATCAAAATAATGAAAAGCGTGAAAAGAATTTTTTTACGAAGGTCAGCAACCTTCCATGCATTCTTAATTGTTTCAAGCATTATTCATTCACCTCTGCCTTTCCGCCTGCAGCAGTAATTTTCTCAGCAGCTGATTTTGAATAAGCGGAAAGCTTAACGGTTAACTTCTTGGTAAGATTACCATTACCGAGAACCTTAACCGGAATACCAGCATTGTCAATTATACCTTTGTCTGCCAAAGCAGCAGCATCTACAACAGCACCGTTCTCGAATACTTCGAGTGCAGCAACGTTGATAGCTACAGACTCCTTAGCAAAAATGTTATTGAAGCCACGCTTCGGGATACGTCTCTGTAACGGCATCTGACCGCCTTCGAAACCAGCTCTCATACCGTGACCGGCACGAGCCTTTTGACCCTTGTGACCTTTTCCGGCAGTTTTACCGTTGCCGGAGCCATGACCTCTGCCTATACGCTTTGCTTCTTTAGTAGAACCAATAGCGGGTGTAAGTTCATGCAGTTTCATTTTTCGCACCTCCTTGCTTAGTAGCACCATTCATACGAATAGTTGATTTATTGAAGCCTTAAGCTTCAGTTACCTCTACGAGGTGGATGATTTTATTAATCTTACCCTTGGTCTGAGCGTTATCGGGTTGAATAGTCTCGTCACCGATTTTCTTAAGACCTAATGCCACAGCAGTAGCGATCTGGTCTTTTTTACAACCGATTACACTCTTAACCAACTTGATTTTAAGGCCGGCAGCCTTCTTTGTTCTAGCCATAGTGCTGCTCCTCCTTAACCAATAATTTCTTTAACTGACTTGCCGCGAATAGCTGCAACTTCATCAGCGTTTCTGAGTAATGAGAGACCCTCTACAGTAGCACGTACAACGTTACAAGGATTCTTAGAACGTAATGTCTTGGTACGAATATCAGAAATACCAACAGCGTCAAGTACGGCACGCACCGGACCACCAGCGATAACACCGGTACCAGGTGCAGCGGGTTTCATAAGAACTCGGCCTGCGCCGAATTCACCTATAACTTCATGAGGAATAGTTGTGCCTTTGAGAGAAACCTTAATAAGGTTCTTTTTAGCATCTTCAATACCCTTACGGATGGCTTCCGGAACTTCACCGGCTTTGCCGAGGCCGAAACCTACAACTCCGTCACCGTTACCAACAACAACTAAAGCAGAGAACTTCATAATACGTCCGCCCTTAACTGTCTTAGAAACACGGTTTATTGAAACAACCTTTTCTCTTAAAGCCTTCGGATCGTCGATCATTGTGATGTCAAATTTTGTAGCCAAAAGTACTCCTCCTCCTTATTAGAACTTGAGGCCGCCCTCACGGGCACCTTCGGCAAGCTCCTTAACACGTCCGTGATAAATATATCCACCGCGGTCGAAAACAACTTCAGTGATATTCTTATCAGCAGCGCGTTTAGCAATTAATTGTCCAACTTTACGGGCTCCTGCCTTGTTACCTTTATCTTCACCGAAATCTTTTTCGTTTGAAGAAGCGCTAACAAGTGTTACACCCTTAACATCGTCTATGAGCTGGGCGTAAATGTTGCTATTGGAGCGGAATACGTCAAGGCGCGGACACTCTGCGGTACCGCTAATCTTACCACGAACACGTGTGTGTCGGCGGATACGAGCCTTGTTTGAATCAGGCTTATTAACCATTTTAAATACACTCCTTTAATTATTTCTTTGAGCCCTTACCGGCCTTACCTTCTTTACGACGGATGTGCTCATCTACGTACTTAATACCCTTGCCCTTATAGGGTTCCGGCGGACGCTTTGAACGAACATCAGCTGCAAACTGGCCTACCATTTGTTTGTCAGCACCCGAAATAATAATCTTGTTCGGATTAGGAACTTCGATTGAGATGCCGGGGATTTCTGACATAATTACTTGGTGTGAGAAACCAAGGTTCATCACAAGGTCTTTACCCTGCTTAGCCACACGGTAACCAACACCGTTTACTTCTAATTCCTTCGAATAACCTGTTGTTACACCCTGAATCATATTAGCGATAAGGGTACGTGTGAGGCCGTGAAGTGAACGATACTCCTTAGCATCGCTCGGACGAGTAACGATTACTTCGTTACCTTCAACCTTAATTGCGATATCAGAATTAAAGGTATTTTTGAGTTCACCTTTAGGTCCCTTAACAGCAACTTCGGCACCATTTAACTTAACCTCTACACCGGCAGGAATTGCGATAGGTTTATTTCCTATTCTTGACATTCCATTGCACCTCCTTACCAAACAAATGCGAGAACTTCGCCACCAACGTTTTCGCGGCGAGCCTGCTTGTCTGTAATTATTCCCTTAGAGGTGGAAAGAATCGCAATACCGAGTCCCTTCATAACCTTCGGCATATCTTCAACGTTTGTGTAGATACGAAGACCGGGCTTAGAAACTCTGCGGATTCCGGAAATAACCTGTGTCTTGTTCGGGCCGTACTTCAATGTTACATGAATTACGCCCTGCTTTCCGTCTTCAATGACCTGAAAGCCATTAATGTAACCTTCATCAAGTAAAATCTGAGCAATAGCCTTCTTTACGTTTGATGCAGGAATATCAACCGAGTCATGTTTTGCTGCAGATGCATTACGAATACGTGTAAGCATATCAGCGATTGTATCGGTGATTTGCATGACGTCAACCTCCTTTAGCTTTCTGTTTACCAGCTTGCCTTCTTTACGCCGGGAATTTCACCTTTATAGGCTAACTCCCTGAAGCAGATACGGCAGATGCCGTACTTGCGAAGATAAGCATGCGGGCGGCCGCAGATTTTGCATCTGCTGTATTCTCTTGTTGAAAACTTAGCGGGTCTTGCCTGCTTAACTTTCATAGATGTTTTAGCCATAATTCCTTCTCCTTACTTCGCAAACGGAGCGCCCATGAGTGTTAATAACTCACGTGCTTCTTCGTCGTTAGTTGCAGTTGTAACAAATATAATGTCCATACCGCGAACTCTATCGATTTTATCGTACTCAATTTCAGGGAAAATAAGCTGTTCTTTAACGCCCATAGCATAGTTGCCGCGGCCGTCGAAAGCGTTGGGGTTAATTCCTCTGAAGTCACGAACTCTCGGAAGAGCTATGTTGAAGAGTTTGTAAACAAACTCATACATCTTTTCTCCGCGAAGAGTTACTTTTGCGCCAATCGGCATACCCTCACGTAACTTAAAGTTAGCTACAGACTTTTTAGCCTTACAGGGAACAGCCTTCTGACCGGTGATGATTGCGAGATCATTCATGATAGCATCAATCATCTTGGTGTTATCTTTTGCTTCACCGCAACCTACATTGATTACTACCTTATCGAGCTTCGGAATTTGCATGACGCTCTTGTAGTTGTATTTCTTCATCAATGCAGGAGCGATATTCTGTTTGTAATCGTCCTTCAATACTGACATGTCATGTTCTCCTTATCTCTTAAAAGGTTTCGCCGCACTTTTTGCACATGCGGTCTTTCTTACCATCAGCATAAATCTTATGACCTACGCGGGTGGGTTTGTTACACTTCGGGCAAACGATCTGTACTTTGCAAGCATAGATCGGGCTCTCAGTTTCAATTATACCGGAAGGATCGCCGGCCTTGCGGGGTTTAACATGCTTTTTAACGATGTTGAGACCCTCAACGATAACCTTTCCTTCTTCCGGACTAACCTCAAGTACCTTACCGGTCTTACCACGGTCTTTAGCATCTCCAGTGAGAAGTACTACAGTATCCCCTGTTTTAACGTGAAGTTTATTCATTTGTTTCTACCTCCCATTAAAGCACTTCCGGAGCGAGAGACAAGATTTTTGTATAATCCTTGTCACGAAGCTCACGGGCTACTGGTCCAAAAATACGAGTGCCACGCGGGTTCTTATCCTCACGGATAATAACTGCTGCATTTTCGTCAAATCTGATGTATGTGCCGTCATTGCGACGAAGGCCCTTTGCAGAACGAACTACTACAGCCTTAACTACATCGCCCTTCTTAACTGTGCCGCCGGGCGCAGCCTTCTTAACAGAAGCAACGATTACATCGCCAATGTTGGCATACCTCCTTTTGGAGCCTCCTAATACACGAATGCACATAATTTCTTTAGCACCGGTGTTGTCAGCAACCTTGAGGTAACTCTGTTGTTGTATCACAGTGTTTTCCTCCTTAAACTATTTAGCCTTTTCGATGATTTCAACTACACGCCAATTCTTATCTTTTGAAAGAGGACGTGTTTCCATAATGAGAACGCGGTCACCAATACCACAAATGTTGTTCTCATCATGAGCTTTAAGTCTAATAGTGTTTTTGATAATCTTCTTGTAGAGTGGGTGCTTAACGTTGTCTTCAATAGCAACTACAACGGTTTTTTCCATTTTGTCGCTTACAACCTTACCTACTCTTGTCTTACGAAGGTTTCTTTCGCTCATTTTAGCTTACCTCCCTTTACTGCACGTTAGCGCCGCTTAATTCAATCTCACGAATAACTGTCTTAATTCGTGCAATATCCTTCTTAACGGCACCTATACGTGTGGGGTTATCGAGCTGGTTAATGGCAAGCTGAAAACGGAGATTGAAGAGTTCCTCTTTAAGCTTTGCCAACTTATCATTAAGTTCAGGTAAAGTTAATTCTCTGATTTCTTTTGCATTCATTACTGCTCACCACCCATTTCTTGCTTAGTAACAAACTTACACTTAATCGGAAGTTTGTTGGCTGCGAGTCTCATAGCCTCACGAGCTAATTCTTCGCTAACACCACCAATTTCGAACATAACTCTGCCCGGTTTAACAACTGCTACCCAATATTCAGGTGAACCTTTACCTGAACCCATTCGAGTTTCAGCAGGTTTCTCTGTAATCGGCTTGTCGGGGAAGATTTTAATCCAAACCTTACCACCACGCTTAATGTAACGAGTCATAGCAATACGAGCAGCTTCTATCTGGTTAGAGGTAATCCACGCCGGCTCAGTTGCCTGAAGACCGAAATCACCATGAGAAACGGTTGTACCTCTTGAAGCTTTACCGGTCAAACGACCACGCTGTACTCTACGATATTTAACACGCTTCGGTAATAACATTAGCGGGCTCCTCCTTCCTTACGATTGCTTCTTGTATCTTGAAGAACCTCGCCTTTGTAAATCCAAACCTTAACGCCAAGACGACCGTAGGTTGTTGCAGCCTCTGCAAAACCGTAATCGATATCGGCACGAAGTGTCTGTAGCGGGATGGTACCTTCATGATACTGTTCGCTTCTTGCAATTTCAGCACCGCCAAGACGGCCTGAAACCATAATCTTGATACCCTTTGCGCCTGACTTCATAGCACGGCTAATAGCCATCTTCATAGCACGACGGAAGGATACACGTTTCTCGAGCTGGTCAGCAACGCTTTCAGCAACGAGGGTTGAATTAACATCGGGATTCTTAACTTCAACGATGTTAATGTTAACAGGCTTACCGAGCTTAGCCTGGCAAGCAGCACGTAACTTCTCAATTTCTGAACCGTTACGACCGATTACGATACCCGGCTTTGCACAGTGGATGTGAAGTCTGATTTTGTCAGCATTACGCTCAATCTCAATCTTCGGAACACCTGCAGAATAAAGTGTTTTCTTCAAGTACTTACGGAGGTTATAATCCTCAACCAAAGTATCTCCGAAAACGTTGTCCTTGGCGAACCAACGGGAATCCCAGTTTTTAATTACGCCAACACGGAATCCATGTGGATGAACTTTCTGGCCCATTATATTTAACCTCCTTCTTAGTTTTCACGTTCTTTAAGAACGATTGTAACATGGCTTGTTCTCTTTAAGATTCTATGAGCACGGCCGTGATCCTTCGGACGAATTCTCTTAAGAGTCGGTCCGGGGCATACAAAGCACTCTGCAACGTAGAGCTTAGAAACATCCATGTTATGATTGTTTTCGGCATTTGCCATAGCTGAAGCTAAAAGCTTCTCTAAATACTCACAAGCGGACTTGGGAGTAAATCTGAGAATAGCCATAGCCTTGTCAGCATCTTGGTTTCGGATAAGATCCAAAACGATTTTCACCTTACGTGGTGAAATACGAGCGTATTTTAATATAGCTCTTGCTTCCATAGTTTACTCTCCTTCCACTTATTTTGTGGTTTTTGAACCGGCGTGACCCTTAAATGTTCTTGTGGGTGCAAATTCGCCGAGTTTATGACCAACCATATCCTCAGTTACATATACCGGAACGTGCTTACGTCCGTCGTGAACTGCGAAAGTGTGTCCAACGAAATCAGGGAATATGGTTGAAGAACGTGACCAGGTCTTAAGAACTCTCTTCTCACCGGCTTCGTTCATCTCTTTAACCCTTTTAAGCAACACAGGTTGCACGTAAGGGCCTTTTTTAATGCTTCTACCCATAATTATTCTCCTTTACGTAGACTACTTAGAACGGCGCTTGATAATATACTTATCAGAAGCCTTCTTCTTATCTCTGGTCTTATAACCAAGAGCAGGTTTACCCCAAGGTGTTACAGGGCCCGGACGACCGATAGGTGACTTACCTTCACCACCACCGTGAGGGTGATCGCAGGGGTTCATAACAGAACCGCGAACGGTAGGACGCCAACCCATATGACGTTTACGACCTGCTTTACCATAGTTGATGTTGCTGTGTTCAGGATTACTTACCTGACCTACAGTTGCCATACAATTTGCAGGAACGTTTCTGAGCTCACCTGACGGAAGTCGGAGCAGTGCCATTCCGTTTTCTTTAGCCATAAGCTGAGCCATGTTACCAGCTGAACGAGCGAGCTGAGCGCCCTTGCCGGGATAAAGCTCAATATTATGAATAAAGGTACCTACAGGAATATTGCTGAGCGGAAGTGCGTTACCCGGCTTAATATCAGCGTCGGGACCACTTACGATAACATCGCCAACCTTTAATCCTACAGGAGCGATGATATAACGCTTCTCACCATCAGTATACTGCACAAGTGCAATAAATGCTGAACGGTTCGGATCATATTCAAGAGTCATAACTGTTGCCGGAATACCGAAACGGTTTCTCTTGAAATCAATGATTCTATACTTTCTACGGTTACCGCCGCCTCTATGACGTACGGTGATGCGGCCATAACTGTTACGACCGGCATTTTTCTTAATCGGCGCAAGCAAACTTCTCTCAGGTGCCACTTTTGATAACTCGGAATAATCCATAGTTGTCATATTACGGCGACCGGGTGTAGTCGGCTTGTAATGTTTAATAGCCATTTGTTTCACTCTCCTATTTTGGCTTAGCGAAGTCGTCTTAACGACTTCATACGTCACCTGAAATTAAATCGCTTTAATTTCAAACAGTTGACTTAAAGAATTACATTAAACCATCGAAGAATTCGATTGGCTTAGAATCAGCTTTAAGTGTTACGATTGCTTTCTTCCAAGAAGCAGTATAACCGCTGTAACGGCCCATGCGTCTTGCTTTGCCTCTAACCGAAATGGTGTTAACCTTAGCAACCTCTACCTTGAAAAGCTTTTCAACAGCAGCTGCGATTTCGATTTTGTTGGCATCTTTTGCTACCTTAAAGGTGTATTTCTTATCAGCTATACCTGACATGCTCTTTTCGGTAATTACCGGAGCGATAATGATATCCTGTGCGGTTTTCATTATGCATACACCTCCTCTAATTTAGCAACAGCATCCTTAACGATTACCAAAGTATCAGCATTGATAATGTCATAGGTGTTAATTGTGTTAATCTGTGCAGATTTAACTCCTGCGATATTAGCGATTGACTTAACTGCAAATGCGTTGTTGTCAGCCAATACGATAAGAGTTTTCTTCTGAGCACCGATAGCCTTTAAGCAATCGGCAACTGTCTTTGTTTTGTAGGAATCCAATGCAAGCTCATCAAGAACGATGAGTGAATTGTTGATAACCTTGTCAGAAAGAGCAGACTTAAGAGCAAGTCTACGAACCTTCTTGTTGAGAGAGTAAGAATAATCTCTCGGCTTCGGTGCGTGAACGATACCACCGTGTCTCCACTGAGGTGCTCTGGTCGAACCCTGTCTTGCATGACCTGTACCCTTTTGTCTCCAAGGCTTTTTGCCACCACCGGAAACTTCGGTACGGGTTAATGTGGACTGAGTGCCCTGACGCTGATTAGCAAGGTAATTTACAACTGCCATATGCATAACAACTGCATTCGGCTTGATACCAAAAATGGCATCGTTTAATGTGATTTCGCCAACGTTTTTGCCGGCCATATCTACTACTGCTATGTTAGCCATTTAAAACACTCCTTCCCTTAAGCTTTAACGCTATCGAAAAGAACAACAATGCCGCCCTTAGGACCGGGAACTGCGCCCTTAACTGCAATGATGTTATTTTCAGCATCAACCTTAACTACACTTAAGTTCTGAACGGTTACGCGCTCGTTACCCAAGTGACCTGCCATCTTTTTGCCTTTGAATACTCTCGACGGACTTGAACAAGCACCGAGTGAACCACCATGACGGTGTACAGGGCCTGTACCGTGAGATTCCTTAAGACGACCGAAATTCCAGCGCTTAATTGTGCCGGCATATCCCTTACCTTTAGAAGTGCCGCGAACGTCTACACTTTCACCCTCGGCGAATATGTCAGCCTTAATAATGTCGCCAACATTCGAACCGCTGATATCTTCAAGACGGAATTCGCGAAGAACTTTCTTAGGAGCTACATCGCCTTTTGCAAAGTGGCCCTTCATAGGACCGTTAACTTTAGAAGCTTTCATATCGCCGTAGCCAACCTGAATAGCTTCATAACCGTCGTTTTCAACTGTCTTCTTTTGAGCAATCACACAGGGACCTGCTTCAATTACAGTTACGGGAACAACGTTACCGTTCGCATCAAAAAGCTGAGTCATACCAAGCTTTTTACCTACGATTGCCTTTTTCATGTTTTTATCCTCCTTTGGTTATTGGTTGGTATTCACCAACGTGACCACACCGTAAGTATACGATTAAAGTTTAATTTCAATCTCTACACCGGCGGGAAGCTCAAGACCTGTCAGAGCTTCAACAGTTTTGTTTGAAGGTCTGAGAATGTCGATAAGCCTTTTGTGAGTTCTTGTTTCGAACTGCTCACGGCTGTCCTTATATTTATGAACAGCGCGTAGGATTGTTACGATTTCTCTCTCTGTCGGGAGCGGTACCGGACCCGAAACGCGAGCGCCTGTACGTTTAGCGGTTTCCACAATCTTATCTGCGGACTGGTCTACAAGTGCGTGATCGTAACCCTTGATTCTGATACGAATCTTTTCTTTTACTGCCATTGAGTGTCGCCTCCTTAAAATAGTTGGCGGGCAAAACTTACACCGTACCGCGTGTTTCTTTGCGGTACATTATAAAACCGGAGTTACTGGGGTCGCAGCAAATTCCGGGTACGGCAGATAAACTGCCGCTGCACTATTAAGGCTCGCAAGATGCCCTAACTGTGCGGTTCTAAGTTCTTTCGCCCGGTTTAAAATCGGACATACTCCGCGGAAATTCCCTGACTCGAGGTCAGCCACCTCCCGCATCATCGCATATCAATACGCATAGCGTACTCAGGTATAATAACACACTTTTATATGTTTTGCAAGTGTTTTTTTGAATTTTTTCAAATTTATTTTTAATGTTTATGTGGTTTCTTTGTTCATTGACAAAGAATGTAGTTTTTGCTATATTTTACTTACATTATATATATAAGGAGAGCCACTATCAATTTTAAGCGTAAAGCCATGTTTATCTTTTCTGTGAAAAATATTAATATGAAAAAAGGACCGATAGTAAAACTATCGGTCCTTTTATTAATTATTCAGCTATACAACCAACGTCGTCAAGTATAATAGTTGGTCTATATGGGAATTCGTTTACCGTTTCTCTGGTAGAAACACCTGACAGCACAAGCACAGTACTTGTGCCGGACTCAACCCCTGCTATAATATCGGTATCCATTCGGTCACCGATAACGGCGGCATTTTTAGGGCTGCAACCGAGAAGTTGAATACCTGTACGCATCATAAGCGGATTGGGTTTGCCCAAGAAATAAGCCTTTTTGCCGGTTGCAATTTCTATGGGAGAAATTAAAGCCGCACAGGCAGGCACTATCACATTCCCCTCAGATGGACCCGTAAGGTCAGGATTTGTACCTATAAGTTTAGCTCCGTTCATAACAAGTTTAACCGCCTTGCTAATATTAGCATAATTATAATTTTGCGTTTCACCCACTACAACGTAATCGGGGTTAACGTCATTCATGCTAAGACCGGCTTCGTAAAGAGCATTGTGAAGACCCGCCTCACCAATGCAGTAAACCGAACATCCCGGTGACTGCTTTGCTAAAAAGTGGGCCGTAGCAAGCGCTGAGGTGTAAAAATGTTCCTCATCTACGTCAAGACCCATCCTAAGCAACTTCTGATGAAGTTCAAGACGTGAACGTTCACTGCTGTTTGTTAAAAACAAGAATTTTTTGTTTTCTTTTTTTAACCAATCAACAAATTTTTTAGCCGAAGGCAACAACTGATTACCATGGTAGATAACACCATCCATATCACATATAAAGCCTTCTTTTCCTCTTATAAGTTCAAGCATAATATATCTCCGTTTTATTAATATGCCTTACCCCAATAAAGCATGTGCTTAGCGGGTTTACCGCAGCATACACATGTATCAGACAACTGCTCTTCATTAAAGGGAATGCATCTTGAAGTTACGCCAACACTCTCTTTAAGTGCATCTTCACACTCACGTTCACCACACCACATAGCGCGTATAAAGCCGGGTTTGTTATCAGCAATCTCCTTCATTTCCTCACTATTATGTGCATCATACGTCATTTGATTTCTGCGTTCTAACGCTTTATTAAACATACCCTCGTGAACAGCGGCCAACAACTGAGAAATCTTATCTTCAAGTTCGTCAAGTGATACAACAATCTTTTCGCCGTTATCTCTTCTACAAATAACACACTGATTATTTTCAATATCTCTGGGACCAAGTTCAAGACGAAGCGGTACACCCTTCATTTCATATTCTGCAAACTTCCAACCCGGTGATTGCTCGCCAAGGTCGATTTTTGCGCGGCAAATTTTATTAACCTTCTCATAAATCTCGGTTGCCTTTTCGGTAACACCGGCCTTATGTGTTGCAATAGGAATAACTATTAACTGTGTAGGCGCAATAGCTGGCGGCAACACAAGACCATTATCGTCACCGTGTGTCATAATTACCGCACCAATTAAACGAGTTGTGCAACCCCAAGAGGTCTGGAACGGATGTGTGAGTTTATTATCCTTATCGGTATACTGTATGCCAAACGCCTTTGCAAAGCCATCGCCAAAATAGTGAGACGTTGCACTTTGAAGCGCCTTACCATCATGCATAAGCGCTTCAATTGTATAGGTGTTTTCTGCACCTGCAAATCTTTCTTTCTCGGTCTTAACGCCCTTAACAACAGGAATAGCAAGATAATTCTCAGCAAAATCAGCATAAACGTTTAACATCTGTACTGTTTCGGCCTGAGCTTCTTCTGCAGTAGCGTGAATGGTATGACCCTCTTGCCACAAGAATTCACGTGAGCGCAAGAAAGGACGTGTTGTCTTTTCCCAACGAACAACACTGCACCACTGGTTATAAAGTTTCGGTAAATCTCTGTAAGACTGTATAATATCTTTATAGTGGTCACAGAACAATGTTTCTGACGTGGGGCGCACACAGAAACGCTCTTCTAACTTTTCGTTACCGCCGTGTGTTACCCAAGCAACTTCGGGAGCAAAGCCTTCAACGTGGTCTTTCTCCTTTTGAAGTAAACTCTCAGGAATGAACATAGGCATATACACGTTTTCGTGTCCTGTAGCCTTAAACATTGAGTTGAGTATTGACTGAATATTCTCCCAAATAGCATAACCGTAAGGACGGATAATCATACATCCCTTAACCGATGAATAATCCATAAGCTCCGCCTTTGATACAACGTCGGTGTACCATTTCGCAAAATCTTCATCCATTGCCGTAATTTCTTTAACTAATTTTTCTTTTGCCATTTTTTATCACCAAAATTCATTATAATAAACTGTTTTATATTTTGCAACACTTTACAGTGCATTATCTTCCGCTAATAACATTGTTATAGCTATTGCTACCGCCGCCTCAACCGCAGGCAGTGCACGTGGTACAATACAGGGGTCGTGGCGTCCATTAACCTTTAATATAGTATCCTGTCCACTAATAAGGTCTACAGTGTTTTGTTCTTTAAAAATTGACGGGGTTGGTTTTAATGCCGCTTTTACTATAATAGGCATACCCGTTGTCATACCACCAACTATACCGCCGCAGTTATTGGTAGCCGTTTTAACCGTACCATTATCATAATAATATGGGTCGTTAGCCTCGCTACCTCTAAGAAATGCAAAATCAAAACCTGCGCCGAACGATACGCCCTTTACGGCAGGCACGCCGTAAACTACGCTTGATATAATATTTTCAACACCGCCAAACATATGGTTACCAATGCCAACCGGCATACCTGTAACCGCTACCTCTACACATCCGCCTATACTGTCGCCGTCATTTGCGGCGTCAAGAATATACTCACGCATTTCCTTTTCGGCATCAGATGACAATGTAGAAAAATACCTGCTTGATAGCCCATTCAGTATATTAGCATCTACCGTCGCACCATTAAAGGCTATATCAAAAACGTCACCTATATTATAGATATGACCACCAACCGTAATACCACGTCTTGCAAGGATTTGTTTGCATACCGCACCAGCCGCAGTAAGTGGCGCAGTTAAGCGCCCTGAAAAATGTCCGCTGCCGCGCATATCGGCTTCGCCCTTATATTTAACGTAAGCGGGATAATCTGCATGAGATGGTCGCGGTGTGAATTTTAAATTATTATAATCCTGTGAATGTGTATTAGTGTTTTCAATTACGATACGTATATCTTCACCCGTTGTAACACCACCGTCAAGGCCGGAAACAAATTGTGGCACATCAGCCTCTTTACGCGGTGTTGAGGTTTTATCTTTACCGGGCGCGCGACGGGACATTTGAACCGCTATTTCATCTATATCAATTTTCTCACCCGCAGGAATACCTGAAAGCACTGCCTCAATATAAGGACCGTGACTTTCGCCCGAAATTGCAATACGTATTTTATTGCCAAAACTTGAAATCAAGAGCAATCACCTTTTTAAAAAATAATAAAACTGTTGACAAATTAACCTTTTATACATATTATTCTATATAAGGATATTTTTTATATTCTTTAAACATTGCATCTTTTAGATCGCAATATTAAGAAATCTCAGGAGGATTTAAATATGGTTTACGAAAGAATTAAAGAAATACTTGCAGATCAACTTGATGCAGCCGCAGATAGTATGACAATGGAATCTGACATTGCCGCAGACCTCGGCGCAGATAGTCTTGATGTTGTTGAATTACTTATGACAATCGAAGATGAGTTCGATGTTGAAATTCCTGACGAAGAAATTGAAAACATTAAGACCATTGGAGATCTTGTTAAGTACATAGAGGCTAACAAGAAATAATCTTTTCATTTTAGACCGCCCTTTAAGGCGGTCTTTTTTTATTTTTCTTTAATTTTAATCTTAGCAAATGCCGCTAAAGTACCTACCACTACCGCTAAAACAGAAACAACCGTTGTCCATATAAAAGTCATAACGTTTATACTTCTGATTAGCATTATATCTGCGGTATTGTAGGTGAACACTATTATAAAGTGCAACAAAGTGCCAAATATCAATCCGGCAATTATACCAATTAATGCCGATACCGCAATTTCTGTACACAAATAAGGCACACTTTCTCTTAGTGTAAAGCCTACCTCCTTTAATGCAGCCATATAACCTTTACGACTTGAAAGGTTTATATCTATTAAAAAGTATGTAACTATAAAGTTAAAAATAATAGACGCCAAAATTACAAATTGAATAATTCCTTTAATATTTTCCATTCTTTGTTCTACGGAAACAGCAGTATTAGCCACATAGACTGAATTTTTAACAAGACCTGTATTTTTAATCGACTGTTCAAACTTGTCTTGTTTAAATTCTTTGGCACAGTCAACGATTAAACAATTAGCCTTCGCAGAACTTCCAATAGCCTTTTTATATGCGGCTGGAGACACGTAAATAAAATTACCCACGTAGTTTTTGGTAATAGCGCCTACCTTTAATTTTGTTAAAACGCCTGAAGACGTTCTCAAACTCAATGTATCCCCAACTTTAACACCAAACGCAATTGCGGTATTTCTGCTTAATACAACGCCTTTTTGGTTAAGATCAATCGGTTTTTTACGCCAACGTGCTTTTAAGTAAACAAGTTTATTAAATGATTTTTGTTCAAGCGGTACTACAATGCTTAGCGTTTCATTATTGCCGCTAGTATAGGTAACCGTTTCACTATATACGGGTGAATATACGTTAATGGCATCCTTGTTTCCAAGAATCTTTTTAAGGGTTGCCGCTTCCGAAAAATCGACACTCTCTTTCAAGAATATTGACATATCATATTTTTGAATTTTTTCGTATTGTAATTCATCAATTTTAACTGTCGAATTTTTAAGTCCTAATCCGGTAAACAATAATACCGTACAACATGCTATACCTAATGCAGTTACAATAAATCGCTTGCCGTCACGTAATGTGGGGTTAAGGAAATTTTTGCACACGCCATTAATGCGTGAAGCAAATATCTCCAACTTCTTTTGTAATTCGCTTTTTTCGTTTTGTACATTTTTATCTAAAACCAAACCTGCAGGTGTTTTTTCAAGGCTTTTACGTCTAATAAAACGTGCTGTAATTACCGCACACAAAATAATAAATGCTATAATCGGTACAACTACCTCAGGCACAATAAGAACCTTTAACGGACCGAATAAATACACAGAATCATAGGCTTTATATATCCATAACGGCAACACAAGTATACCTATTACAATACCCAATACGGTGCCTAACAGGGTTATACTCAACGAATAATTAATATACCTTTTTACAATCTTTCTATCGGTATATCCGGCAGACTTTAAAATTCCTATTTCCTTGCTTTGGTCCTTTGCATTTTGATAGTTCATAACCAAAACTACCGCTAAAGCAATAACAAAGAAAATACTTGAGAATATATACGCTATTGTGGTAATTTTATCAATACTTGTTTTGAATCCCAAGAAACCTGCGTTGTGTGTTCTATCTGCTATAAACCAAATCTGTTTATTTTTTTGTTGTCCCTTATAATCATCATATTGATTTTGAGCATTTGAGAGTGCTTTGTTAGTTTCTTTTAGGTTCTTATCATAACTCTTTTTTGCCTGCTCGTATATTGTTTTATCAACCTTAAGTGTGTTTTCCTTTTGTGTTAATTCTTCATCATCGTCTTTATATTTTTTTAGAGCTGCCTCGTATTGGCTTATTTTTTTCTTCTCTTCCTCTGTTGCGGTTTCTCCCTTTGCTTTTAGTTCTTCAATCTCTTTAGCCTGCGAGTCCAAAGACGTCTTTGTCGCAGCAAGCGCCTTTCTTTTCTTGGTTAAATCCTTTTCGTTTTTATCAATATCTGCTTTAAGTTTATTAACATACTTTTTTTGCGCTGTAAGTTGAGATTGCAAACTTTCTTTATAGTCGTTAAAATCTGAGGGTAGATCTCCCAACTCGGACTGTTGTTGGTCGTCAATAGCATCATTTATGAGTTTTTCTCGCTTTTTAGCCAATTTTTGCAATTTCTGTTTAGCGTCACAAATCTTTTCAGCATAATCCTTGCCAAATGCATCCAATTTATCAGCATCTTTAACCGTAACTAATGCATCTGTAAAAGTATTTGTTTCTGTATAAACACTCTTTGAGACGTATATCGCCAAAGTAGGATTATTATTTCCTAAGGCATTAACCTGCTTATCACCCGAAGCAAACTCAGCACTTTCAACAATTCCCGTAACTATGAATGCTACTTCCGAAAAAACATCCCCACCTGAATTAAGATATATCTTATCCCCAATTTTTACGTCGTTTTTAAGGGCATACGACCTAACCACAACACAACTCGTCGAGTTAATAGGATAACTTCCGTCAACAAGTACGGGTGGTGACAACATCTTACCCGATGATACCTCGGTATCAAAATCTATAACATTTATTTTTACAGGGTAGTCCCCCTTAAAATTATGCGAAGCCATTGCATCTACGCTAATAATACCGCAAGCCTGTTCAACATATTTTTCATTTTGTATTGCAGCTATATCTTCCGCCGTAAAACCGAGGGTTGATTTAATATTTATATCCCAAAAATTATTTTCATCGTAATATTTATCGGCAGTATATTCCATATTAGGCGCAATTGAAACAAGGCCGGTTAAAAAACCAACCGAAATCGCAATCACTAACAATACGGCAACAAATCTGCCGAAATTGCGCTTAATATCTTTTTTCAAAAAACCGATACGTTTTTTCATTACGATCCAATCCTTTCAGAGTTTAGCACTCCAAATTTATGATGTTTTCAACAATACATCCGTTTTTAAGTTTAATTACCCTGTCAGCTTTTGCGCAAATTTCATCGTTGTTAGTTACAACAACGGCTGTTTTGTTAGTTGTCTTACAGGTTTCATAAATCATCGATAAAATTTCAGTACTTTCTTCCTTATTAAGTATGCCGGTAGGCTCATCACACAATAGCAACTTGGGATTTTTAGCCAAAGCGCGCGCAACAACCACACGTTGTTGCTGACCTGCCGATAGGTTTACCGTAAGGCTGTCGGCATAATCCAAAAGTCCTACCGCATCAAGCGCAATATTAGCGTTAATTGAATCATCAGATATTCTGCTCACAATTGCCACGTTTTCGCGTACTGTAAGGTCATCAATTAAATTATTCTGTTGGAAAACAAAGCCTATGTCATTTCTGCGATAGTTTGACAACTGTTTTTCACTAAATTCACCAATATTGACGCCGTCAATAACTATATTGCCGTCATCACATTTATCCATACCGCCAAGCATATTTAAAAGGGTTGTTTTGCCTGAACCGCTTGGTCCTGAAATTACAATAAATTCACCGTTTTGAATATTAAAACTAACACCATTAAGCGCAGTTTTTATTTCATTACCCACATTGTAAGACTTTGAAACGCCACAAAACTCTATAAACTCATAGTCAATCTTACTAGCGCCCAAGCCGAATGGCTCAAACACATAATCTCCGCTTTCTGTTAATTTTGTTTTTAAAGAATTGTCCGGCGCATAAAGTTTTACGGTGATTTTATTCTCGCCATCATACAAATAATCACCAATGTTAATTTCGTACGGGGCAAAACCTATGTAACCAACCTCAATACCGTTTACCACAACGTCTACAAATTGAGCATTCATTTCACTAAACTTGAGTTTATAAACCGACGAGCCCCTTTTGCTTACAAAAGCCGTACAGGATAATTCCATACCACCTGCAAAGTACCAAAATCCGCTTTCCCTTATCTTATTAATATCTAACTGCTCGGGAACAGTAGTTAAGACAAAGTTACCGTCAGTATAAATTTTACGATCGGTATCATAGATAATATCGCCATAAGCGCGAGCAGCAAACTCACCCATTAAAAAAATGTTTTCTATCATGCCGCATTCGCTAATTTTATTAGCTATATTGGGAATAGTCACCACAATTTCATTATCTCCATTATTTAGTAGCGATGAAATACTAAACATGCCATTGTTTTTATCGGCTGAAGTTCCGTTCACCATAACCGATGCATCAGTAAATTCCGGAACGTATAATGAACATGTACCTTTAAATTCTTCACACTTAAGTGCAAATTTAAATTCTGCGCCATTTTTCGCTTTAACCAGCGCCTCACCCAAACTGCCGAGTTTTACCGCTTCGCTCCAACGACCGCGCGCAGTGCGGAAGACACACTTACTAAGGGGCAACATATTTTGAGTGCCCCTAGCGAGTGTAAACATTTCGCCCGTTTGTATTGCTACAGCCGCGGAATTTGAATAAAGCAATTTCTTGCCTTTAAACACCTCTATAAACTGTGATGTACCGCTAAGCGACACCAACTTTTTACCTAGCTTTTTTTGAGTCTCTATCTCAGTTTTGGTGCGCGTAAGTGGATTAACAGCGGCTATTTTACACTTTGTTTTAAATATGATGTCAGCATCGGTTCTGCCACTTGCAAATATAAGCAGCGATTTATCCGGCAAAATTCCAAAACGGCACTTTGCAAAGCTACTTAATTTAAAAAGTTTATCATCCGTAATATCTTCAATTTGTTTTACAAGGTTAAACTGCTTAACAATACTTTCAACTCTCGAGCTTTTTACACCATCAATAAGACGCAATTGCTCGCCATAACTATAAAATTTAATTTTTTGCTGTAAAAGTTCCTGCATTTTTTTAGCAGTAGCAAATAAAATATTTTCAGTATTGGCGAGTACAACACTATCATAAGTACATTTGCCAATTACAAGTTTACCATCTTTAATTCCTGCAATATTTTTAAAAGTTAAATCGTCACAAATGTCATAGGCGATTCCATTTTGGTCAAGTTTTTGTATCTCAGCACCAAACTCTAAATCAAAATCACTTTGATAACTCATAAGTCTTGTAAAGTTCGGATAAAAAATGAGTTTTCGCTCAGGCAACTTCATCTGCGCACAGGTTGCCGCCACTAAATCGCAATAATTTTTAATATAGTTTGCCTTTGCTTTATATAATTCATCTTTGCTCGATTTTGTATCCATAACAATGAGATCAATACCGCAAGCAAAAAGATTATCAACTATTCCCCTTATCTCATCAAGACTTCTTCCTAAAACTTGTTTACTTGATATTAATGCTGTACTGCGAAAAGCAAAAAACTTGCTAAAGGCAAGATATCTTTTTATTGTTAGATTTGACGGCACACCAAAATTTGTATCAATAAACATCTTTTCAAAGCAACCATATCCCGCAAGATTTATATTGCTTGGCAGATCAGCAGAAATGCCATCGCGCTCACCAATTGTAGCATAAAGTTGAATTGCCTTTTCATTAGCAATCTTCTTTAAAGGTGATAAAAAGTTCTGATATACAAGTTCATTAATTAATTTATGATATCTGCCACGAAAACGAACACTACCTTTTGCTGACACAAATAAAAGTGCCAACTTATCAAGCATATTTTCGCCATACTTCTCATTATAGGTTTTATAAATTTGTTGAGAGCAAATAATACCACTCGGGTAAATATCATCCGATAAAATTATATTATTTTGTGCCGAGCGCACTAAACCGCAAAGCTCCATGCCGACAACTCTTTTTGTGATGTCAGCAAAACCCGTAGTAACACGCTCATATACAACAAGGCATCCCAATTGAGCCTTTGGAAGTCTTGTAAGACCTGATTTACTATGTTGATAAAATGCTAAGGGCCTTTCGGGCAAACGGTTAACATCAACTACTTTTTTGCACTCAATAAAATGCGCCTCAGTTGTTAAATCCTTTTCACAAATTTTTTGCATAACGCTATTGTCAATAACGTCACACTCTAAATCAGCAAGTTCAAGACCGCTTCGCGATAAGATTTTCTTTTTACTTTCTGCCGATTCAAAAACCGAAACAGCATTAAAAATGTTATACTTTTCCATAAGGTCCTCCCAAGAATTAAAGCATAAGCAAATTTACCCATAATATTCTAATATATTATTATAATGCAAATATTTCCAAAACACAATAAATTTAAATGCAAAAATAAAAAAATATGAATTTTTATTGAATTTTTTGCATTTTTATGCTAAAATATTGGCATTATATTGTTTTTCAGGGGTGAAAATTATGAATTGGCAGTTATTTGCAGTTATTATTTATTTTTTGGCAATGCTGACAATCGGTTTTGTTTTCTTCTTTAAATCGAAGGAAAATTCCGAAAAAGATTACTTTTTAGGCGGACGCAGTATGGGTCCATGGGTAACCGCTATGAGCGCGCAGGCCTCAGATATGAGCGGTTGGCTCTTAATGGGCTTCCCCGGTTCAATCTTCGCTTTTGGTATGGGCAAGGTTTGGATTGGTATCGGTCTTGCACTCGGTACCGCCGCTAACTGGATTTTTGTAGCACGCAGACTTCGTAGATTCTCTGCTGCCGCTAACGATTCAATTACCATGCCGCAATATCTTACCAATCGGTTTGCCTCGTCAAACCCGGCACTTAAGGTTATTTGTGCCATAATTTTCCTTATCAGTTTTACTGTTTATGTTGCATCGGCGTTTAATGCAGGTACCACCGTTCTTTCAACCGTTATTCCTTGGTTCCAAACACGTCAACAATTGGCAATGGTTATATTTGCCGCCATCATCCTCGTTTACACATTTATGGGCGGTTACAAGGCCGTTTGTTGGACCGACTTCTTCCAAGGCATCTTAATGCTTGTAGCGGTTTTAGCTGTGCCGATTGTTATGACTCAGATTGGCTCTTTCAATGCTGTTTACAACGGTGCTTTCGCAGAAGGTGTAACCGCTTTCTCAACAAATCCCTTCACCGTTCCGTGGCAGGATATTGTTACAGGTCTTGGTTGGGGTCTTGGTTACTTTGGTATGCCCCACATCCTCGTACGTTTTATGGCTATCAAGAAGTCATCTATGATTAAAAAATCTGCTACCGTTGCTATTATCTGGGTAGTTCTCTCTCTTGGTGCCGCTATTGCAATCGCAATTCTCGGCCGTACATTTGTATTGGGTGACAATTCATTAGCACGCATTTTACTTGCTGATAATGGCGGTAAAGAGAAAATCTTTGTTGAAATTGTTAGAATGATTTTCCCATCATTTATTGTTGGTCTTCTACTTTCGGCAATTATTGCTGCCGCAATGTCAACCGCCGACTCACAGCTACTCGTTGCTTCATCATCATTCACAAGCGATATCTACCAACCCATTATTCGTAAGAATAAAGCCGGTGATAAAGAAATGCTTTGGGTGGGCCGTTTGGTTGTTGTTATCGTAGCCCTCGTTGCATTCTTTATTGCAAGAACAGGTCTTGATAATCCTGATTCTTGGGCAGGCAGTATTATGGCTTTGGTTGAAAGTGCTTGGGGTCTGTTCGGTGCCGCATTTGGTCCGGTTATTATCCTTTCGCTTTTCTGGAAGCGCTTTAACTACGCAGGTGCCGTTGCAGGTATTTTAGCAGGTGCTGCCGTTGATATTCTTTGGTTTGTTTTCCTTGCATCAACCGGTGTATACGAAATTGTGCCCGGCTTTGCCGCAGGTCTTATCGCCGCTATTGTTGTTACACTTCTCACCAAAAAACCGAGTGATGAAGTTATTGCAATTTACGAAGCAGCCACCGATAAATCAATTGATGACTAAACCTAAATCAATAATAAAAAATGGACGGATAGGTAAAACTATCCGTCCATTTTTGTTTGATAGTATTAGATTACATTTCCTTTTGAGAACCAATAGGATTCATTATGCTGTAACCTATATTTACAAGATGGTCTGCTACACGTTCAAGACCTGCAATTGCCGATGAATAGTAAGGACTTACTTCCATACTGCAGTCACCTTCAGCCAGTCTTGCGAAATGACTCGCGGTAAATTCTTTTTTGAGTTTATCGGTTTCATCCTCTAATCTCGCCAGTTCCGAAAGGTCGGCTTTGTTGACATTTTCAAATGCATCCTTTGAAATTTCAAGCATACGTGATATTCTATCACGCATTTGTTGGATATCACCCTTTGCCTTCTCAGAAAACACTATTTTTTTAGAAAGCATTGCTTCACCAATTTCAAAGAAGTTTTCGGCGTGGTCACCTATACGCTCAAGGTCATTTAGCACGTGGAAGTATGAACCGATTATCTGCTCGTCACTTTGCTCAACCTCTGCCGACAGTTTAATAAGGAATTTAGTAAGCGCACCATTTGTAAAATCGATGATTGCCTCATTTTCGTAAATTTCTTTCCTGTTTTCAACATTCTCGGTTGCCATTGTATCAAAGGAAAGCGCTATATTCCTTTCAACCTTGCTAAACATATAATCCATTTCTTTTTTAACCTGCATAAGCGCTACGTGCGGCATGGTTAAAAGTCTATCATCAACGAACTTAAGTGTACGAGTTTCCTCGACAAGATTTTTATCCTTAATAACCTTACAAGAGTAATTTACAAGGTGCTTTACAAACGGCAATAACAAGCAGGTTGTTGTCACGTTGAAAATAACGTGGAATACCGATACACGCATTTGAAGCGACATTGCATCATTACCCGGGAAGAAGGAAACAAGTAAATTAACCATTGGCTCTTTAAACAGCCATACAATAGCGGTAAACACAACCGTACCTATAACGTTGAAGGTAAAGTGGATAAGGGCAACACGCTTTGAATTAGAATTTGCACCAACCGAAGCTAAAAGTGCCGTAACACAGGTACCGATATTAGCACCAAGTATAATAAACAGTGCGAGGTCAAGCGGAAGCACACCTGTTCCTACCATAGTGATTACAACACCTGTTGCCGCCGAAGAACTCTGAATTAAGGCGGTAAAAATCGCACCCACAAATATAAGCAACAACGGAAAATCTATAACACTGAAAATGCCCTGAAACATTGATTCAACTAAGGGATTTCCGAATGCCTGTTCACTGCTCATTACGTTAAGTCCTACGAAAATAAGACCGAGACCGCAACACAAAAGACCTGCTATTTTTATCTTTTCCTTTTTAAAAAAGCCCATCATTACGCCGGCAAAGGCGAAAAGATACATAAGCATATTAAAGTAATCGTTCTTAAGTGCAACCAAAACACCTGTTATTGTTGTACCGATATTGGCACCCATAATAATCGGTGTTGCCTGCATAAGCGTCATAACGCCTGCATTAACAAGGCCGATTACCATAACACTTGTTGCCGAAGAGCTTTGAATAATAGCCGTAACACCGGCACCTATACCGACGCCTGAGAATCGGTTGTTACTGATTCGGCCAAGCATTTTCTTCATTCCCTCGCCGGCACTCTTTTCGAGGGCTTCGCTCATAAAATTCATACCGACAATGAAAACACCCACACCTGCAAGTAACCATATTAGGCTTTGCAATAGTTGCATTAGTTGTTCTGTTGACAACATAGAATATCTCCTTTCGGGTGAAAATGTAAACAATTCACCTTATTCAATATATCATCTCCACAATATGAACGCAATATTTAACCACGAAATATTATAGAAAAAATTACATATTTTTCTTTATAAAAAATAGGCAGAATGCCTATAGCAATCTTTCGGCCTACCGGAATATATTTTATTCTATTATATCGCCACTAATACGTTTCTTAAATGCGATATACGTACACAATGGAGGCAAAATCACGCTTGACGCTTTTCATTGTTCATCGGTTAACCTCTATAGAACCACGCGACTATCGCGTGGTTTTCGGTATACAATAAAAAGCGCCCGAAAACACGAGCGCTTTTTACTATTTATTATTCGCTTCTTAGTGCCACAACAGGATCTTTTTTAGCGGCACTTCTTGACGGTATAATACCCGAGAAGAGTGTAAGTGCAACGCTTATTAAAACAAGTATAATGGCGGCCCCTATCGGCAAAATTGCTTTAAGATTTGCAATACCCGTAAGGGCGTGCAAAATAATATTTATCGGTATACATAGCAGGTATGTTACTACTACACCCAAAAGTCCTGAAGCAAAACCTACAATCATGGTTTCGGCGTTGAACATACTTGAAACGTTTTTCTTGGATGCACCAATAGCACGCAGAATACCTATTTCCTTTGTTCTTTCCTGAACTGAAATTAAGGTAATAACACCTATCATAATAGATGAAACCACAAGAGAAATTGCAACGAATGCAATAAGCACGTAGGTTATGGCGTTTATAATCGTGGTAATCGAAGACATCATAATACCTATATAATCGGTATACTTAATCTGCTTAATTTCATCAACACCCTTGTTATACTCGGCAATTGCCTCGGTTATAACGTCCTTATTTTCAAAGGATGACGCATAGATATTTATGGTTGCGGGCATTTCAAGGTCAACGTATCCCATCTTAATAAGATTGTCTTCATAGTTTGAATCAGAAAATTCCACAATTTCATCATAATACGTTGCACATTGTTCTGCCGTATATTCCTTAAGTGCGGCATCCAATGCCAAGACGAGTTGCGGTGTGCTTAAAGGTGCTAACTGTGCCGAAATTTGTGCGGCATACTGCATCTTTAACTGTTCGTGCAACATCTCAATAAATATCTCTTTAAGTTCATCATCATCCATAGCCTTAATGTATTTTTCTATCTCGGCAGAGTCGACCTGAACCTGACCCTGAAGTCCCGTTATAATGGTATTTTCCATATCAGCACGACTCATATCCTTAATAACGGCATCGGTCTGTGTATCAAGGAACTCTTTTGACGGAATAGACGCAATTTTTATATATGCCTGCGCCTTTTCTTCATCATTAAGCGAGGCAATATAATCTTTAAACTCCTTTTGCTTTTCTTTATCGCTGAGTTCACCGGATGCCGACTTAAAGGGCAGACCTGAAATTACGTCGGTCTGCTCATTTTCCAATTGCGCCTTAATTACCTTGCTATCCTTCATTTTATTTACGATATGCTGAGTTAATTTTTCGGTGTAGCATATACCGGCCGTAAGCATTGTAGTATTACTATCTTTTTTAGGTTTAATAATACCCGATACCTTAAGTTTCAACGCATTATCATACAGATATCTGAGTCCCGCATCGGTTTCTCTTAGGTCAACGTAAAGTCCGCTTTTTTCATCATAAGAGTAGCAATCGGCGTTAAGTATAGTACGATATTCGCTTGAACAAATCTCTTCATATGACCATTTATATTCTTTCTTTTCAAGTTCAGTACCTTCTGTAGCCGCTTTAACAAGCGCACTCATATCTTCTTCGGGCAATAAACCTAACGCGTAAAGTGTAACGTCATCAAGTTCGTTATTCTCGTCAAGTACCAAAACCACCTGGTCATAACTGTTTGGCCATGAACCATAAATTACGTCATACTGATTTATAAGTAAATCGTTAACCTGCGCACCATTATCACCCGGCAATAACTCCTGCCAAAGACCACTTGACATACTACCGGTAGGCATCATCATACTCATCATAGGACTTGAAGTCATACCGTTCATAGCTGACATATCAATACCCATATATTCTGCCATAAGTTCTTGCAGTAATAATTGTGTGTCAGAACGCATAATAGTACCGTCAACGTTCTTTGTGTATATAAGAAGATCTAAATCATACGTATACTGTATACCATTAATAGCGTCATGCAAAGGTGAATCTTCATTGGCCTTGTTTTCCAACAAATACTTGTTAAAAGATTTAAGGTCATTTTCACGCTCTTCAAGGTTGTTAAATGCATTAACAATATCATACATAGCCGACTTTTGATAAACGGCATCGTTTTTGTGACTAACCCCTTCAGAACTTATATTCATAAAGGTTTGCATAAGGGTTGTAAGTTCAACTGTGGTAGCCTCAATAGTAAGCGGATATGACGAAAGCGTGTTTTCCTGAACGGTATCAATATACGTAGTCATACCCTGTGAAATTGCCAAAATAAGCGCAATTCCAATAATACCAATACTGCCTGCAAATGCGGTAAGTGCCGTTCTACCCTTTTTTGTGAAGAGATTTTTAAGTGACAGCATAAAAGAAGTAGCAAACGACATAGTAGGCTTTTTTTCCTTTTTTCTGCGTTTACCCTTTGACTGTGCAGTGGCCTCACGATGCGCATATTCTTCAGCAATTTGGGCGTGTTCTGCCTCGGTTAGGGGCATACTGTCATGGGTTATTTTTCCGTCAAGCATACGAATAATGCGTGATGAATATTCACTTGCAAGTTCAGGGTTATGAGTTACCATTATTATAAGACGGTCTTTTGATATTCTTTTTAATATCTCCATAACCTGAATACTGGTTTCGGTGTCAAGTGCACCCGTCGGCTCATCTGCCAAAATAATATCGGGGTTGTTTACAAGAGCACGCGCTATTGCCACACGTTGCATCTGTCCTCCCGACATTTCATTAGGCTTTTTCCTAAGTTGATCACCAAGACCTACCTCTTCGAGAGCCGCTTTTGCACGTGCTTTACGCTCACTACGCGATACACCCGAAAGTGTTAACGCCAATTCTACGTTCTGTAAAACGGTTTGGTGCGGTATAAGATTGTAACTTTGAAATACAAAACCGATTGAATGGTTGCGGTATGCATCCCAATCTCTATCCTTAAACTTTTTGGTTGAACGTCCGTTAATTATAAGGTCACCGCTTGTATATTGGTCAAGTCCACCTATAATATTTAAAAGCGTTGTTTTACCACAGCCTGATTGACCGAGTACCGAAACAAACTCACTCTTTCTAAAATCAAGCGAAACGCCTTTTAGGGCAACAACCTTATTGTCACCCGCAGAATATTCCTTAACTATATTTTTTAGACTAAGCAATATTTTCTCTCCCTTCCAAGAATTAACAAACATATTATACTACTTATTTGTGAATAAAAAAAGAACTTTTATCAAAAAAGAAAGTTTAAATATTTTAAAATATATGGTATACTGTATTTAGGAGTGATTTTTATGGAAAAACACACAAGAATTGAAGAACTTGTATCCTTTTTAAATAAGTGTTGTGACCAATATTATAACAAAAATAATCCTACCTTGTCGGACGCTGAGTATGATGCGTTATTCGACGAGCTATCTTTGCTCGAACAACAAACAGGATACGTACTTCCAAACTCTCCTACAGTACGCCCTGGTTATGAAGTTTTGAGTGAACTCAACAAGGTTTCTCACGATATACCTCTTCTTAGCCTTGCCAAGACAAAAAGTGCCGCCGACGTTTATAATATGGCACTTCAAAGTGACGGTTATTTAGCACTAAAGCTTGACGGACTTACCGTAAAAATCACCTACGAAAATGGTATAATCACCGAAGCGGCAACCCGCGGAGACGGCGAAGTGGGTGAAGATATTACCCATAATGCCAAAGTGTTTGTCAACGTGCCAAAGGTTATACCCTATAAAGAAAAATTGGTAGTAAGTGGTGAAGCCTTTATTGATATACCCACGTTTCATAAAATAAACGAACAGATTGAAAATGACGAGGATAAATATTCAACACCACGAAATCTTGCTTCGGGTTCTGTGCGTCAATTGGATTCTGCCGTTTGTGCTGCACGCGGTGTATCGTTTGTGCCATTCAATGTGCTTATTGGTTTTGATGAGTATAACAGTAAATTAGCACGAATTAAAAAATTAAACGAATTTGGTTTTGAGTTAATACCCAATAAAATTCTTGACAAAAATGATGATGAGCAAACAACCCTTAATAAAATTTTAGAACTTAAAAACATTGCCGACCAAAAGGGTTACCCCATCGACGGTATTGTTTTCACGTTTGATAACGTAGCTTTTGCTAAAAGTCAGGGCAAAACCTCGCACCACTTTAAAGATGGTATTGCCTATAAATTCGGCGACCCACATTTTGATACCATTTTGCGGGAAATCGTGTGGAATATTTCAAGAACGGGTCAATTAACGCCAATTGCTGAATTTGACACAGTTGAAATTGACAACACAAACGTTGAGCGCGCCTCGCTTCATAACATAACCTTTATTGAAAATTTAAAACTGCTGACGGGAGATAAAATCTCGGTTTCTAAAAGAAATATGATTATTCCGCACGTTGAAAAAAATATTTCTGCCGAAAGCGATGGCCGCGACGACTATACTGCCGTTGTGCCCACCGTTTGCCCCGTATGTAATGCACCTACGCAAATTAAAATAACCGAAAACGGTGACACACCCGTTAAGGTGCTATACTGCACAAATAGTAACTGTGGTGGTAGACAGGTTAAAAAATACACCCACTTTGTGAGCAAGTCGGCTATGAATATTGAGGGACTTAGCGAAGCCACCCTTATGAAGTTTATTGCGCTTGGCTGGATAAATTCACTCTGTGATATCTTTAAACTCCATACCCATAAAGACGAAATTGTTGTTATGGAGGGCTTCGGTGAAAAGTCCTACCAAAATCTTTTTGACGCTATAGAAAATGCCAAGAACACACAACTCTCAAATCTTTTAGTTGCCGTTAATATCCCCCTGCTTGGTAAAAATGCCGCTAAAACCATTGAAGATATTTTTGGTGGCAGTAAGGATAAATTTTTGGAAGCAATAAATTCCCGTTACAATTTTACCGAAATTGACGGGTTTGGCGAATCCATAAACGATGAAATTTACAAATGGTTCGACAATATTCAAAACCGTGATGAATTTATGGCACTGACCGAGATACTCACCTTTAAAGAGGTTGAAAAAGAAAACATCGACACCGATAATATGTTTTATGCCAAAACCTTGGTTATCACAGGTAAGTTTTCTAAAAACTCGCGTGATGAGTTAACCGAAATAATGCAGAAACTCGGTGCAAAGGTGACCGGCAGTGTATCGGGGAAAACCGACTTTTTGCTTTGTGGTGAAGACGCAGGCAGCAAACTTGCCAAGGCAGAAAAATTAGGTGTCAGAATAATTAAAGAAGATGAACTTTATACATTAATATGATAAAAAAGACTTGAGTCGAACGACTCAAGTCTTTTTTTCTTACAGTTTAAGTTCTACAGTGTTTTTAGTCTGCTCATACATACGATATTTTACACGTGCTACGTCAAACATTTTCTTTGAAGCAATTACACTATCGGTTTCAGCATACTTATCACACATATAAATAATTTCTTTTATTCCGGCTTGAATAATTGCCTTTGCACACTCATTGCACGGAAAAAGCGTTGTATAAACCTTGCAGTTTTTTAGTGAGCCACCGCTATAATTCAAAATAGCGTTAAGTTCTGCATGGCAAACGTAAACGTACTTCGTATCAAGCGCCGCGCCAACGTTATCCCACGGAAACTCATCATCGCTGCAAAATCTCGGCATTCCGTTATATCCTACCGACATGATTTTATTTTCATCATTTACAATACAGGCACCAACCTGTGTTGAAGGGTCTTTACTGCGCTGTGACGATAAAAGCGCAATACCCATAAAATATTCATCCCAATTAAGATATGTTTCTCTCTTCACGTAAAAACACCCCTTAAAATAATATGTACATCCTTATTTTAATACATTTACTGCGTTTTGGCAATAAAATCTTTTTTAATGAGATAAATTATCACAAAAATCATTATAAGTGGGAATATGCCGGCCAACAAAAATCCACTCTGCAAGCCATAAGAATCTGCCATCTTACCGGCAACCCACGGGCCTACCGAACAACCGAGGTCGCCAAATGCCGCTAAAAATCCAAACATAAGTGCACCGCCCGAAGCAAAGGACGCCGACGCAATGCTAAGTGTGCCAGGCCACATAACGCTAACCGAAAAACCGCAAATAGCACAGAATACAAGCGATAAAACAGCACTGCCGCTAAGTGCAATTACCATGTAACAACTAAAGCATAAAACGGCACATACAAGCATGGTTTTCTTTATATTCAACCGCTCTCCCGCAAGACCGTAAATAAGACGACCCACACCCATAAAAAGCGCAAACGCACAAGGGCCTAAAAGATCCCCCACCGACTTATCAAGTCCTAAAGATACTTCTGCAAAAGCCGATACCCATTGCGAAACAGCAAGTTCTGACGAGCCGGCACAAAGCATAACCAAAAGTAATAAATAAAAATTGCCGTTTTTTAGTAGGTGTCTATTTCGCTTTTCGGGCGAAACGTTTTCAGGTACCACTATAGGTGCACGTATAAATAAAAACAAGTTAACAAACGGCACTACCGCCCATATAAGTGAAATAACGCTCCACCTATCAATTCCAAGCAGAACAAACATAATGGTTGTAATTATTACCGTTGCAAGTTGGCCCCAACAATAAAAAGAGTGTAAAAAGCTCATACTTGCCGCTTTGGCATTTGACGGCAAATATTCAATTATGGGGCTTATAATTACTTCAATAAGTCCACTACCAAAAGCATAAAACAAAATTGAAATAATTATTGCAGTATATACATTGCTCATAATGTTAGGTAAGAAAGCCAACAACGCCAAACCAATGCTTGCAAAAACATGCGCCAAAATGGCGGTGTTTTTATAGCCTACCTTATCTATAATCTTAACCGAAATAACGTCAACCGCTATCTGGGTACAAAAATTTATAACTATAAGTATACCAAGCTTTTCAAACGATATCCCAAATTGACTATTAAAGGTTACAAATAATAATGGCAAAAAATTGTTTATAATAGCTTGAACAAAGTAGCCTATGTAACAGCATACACGTGTATAATTATAATTATTTGCCATTATTTAATTCCTTTATAATTTCTATGATACTATTTGGATCGTCAATTACATATTTAGCGCCATTTTCTAAAAGTTCGTCACGCTCTCTGAATCCCCATAATACGCCTACACTTACTGCGCCGCAATTTACACCTGTTTGGCAGTCAACACCCGAATCACCTACAAAAAGGCATTCTACGGTATCAACACCTAATTGTTTTGCAGCAGAAGTTGGCATTTCTGGACTGGGCTTTACCGGCACGTCATCTGTTTGTCCCACAACGACGCTTATTGTATCGCCATAAAGTCTTTTTACAACTTCTTTTGCGGCAGAGTGCGCCTTATTAGTAACAACTGCAAACTTAATACCCATAGCCTTAAGAGTTTCAAACAATTGCGGTACGCCTTCATAAACGCAGGTATTATCAGCATAATGCACGTCATAATATTCAAAAAACTTTGCCTTTACGGCAGTTAACGTTTCCGCATCTCCATTATCTTTAGGCACAATTGCCTTAATAAGATTTGGTATACCACGTCCCACAAAATATCTGTAACGATCGGTTTCGTACGTCGGAAAACCAAAAGAAGCCAACGCGTAATTAGATGCATCGGCTAAATCTTGCAAAGTATTGGCAATAGTGCCATCCAAATCAAAAAGTACTGCTTTGATCATATATAACACCTCAAATCTATGACATTATATAACATATAAAAGCGCTTTTTCAACCTTTTTAATGGTAAAAACTGAAAATTTTAAAAAAACACTTGCAAAACGCTTACATTTCTGTTATTATAGTTGTTGCTAATGTGATTAAAGGAGGTGCAGACCATGGCAAAATGTGATATCTGCAATAAACAAATTGCTTTCGGAATTAAAGTTTCTCACTCACACAGACGTTCCAACAGAACCTGGCAGCCTAACGTTAAGAAAGTTAAGGCTATTATCAACGGTACACCGTGTCGTATAAATGCCTGCACCCGTTGTTTACGTTCAGGAAAGGTTACCAGAGCTATCTAATCGTTTAGGGTGACAGCAGATTTTAATTTGTAAAACAGTACAGACGGTGTATTCCCCTTTCGGAGTGCACCGTTTTCTGTTGCAAAAAATACGGAGGTTCATTTATGAAATATGATATAGCGATAATTGGCGGCGGTATTGGTGGTCTTATGGCGGCTTACCAAGCCAAAAAAAATAACCGGAATGCAAATATCATTATAATTGAAAAAGGTTTTACCCTTGATAAACGTAACTGCCCCGCAGGTCATAATAAAAAATGTATACATTGCAAAATTTGTAGCATCACAAGCGGTTACGCGGGTGCCGGCGCATTCTCTGACGGTAAGTTCAACCTAGGTACTGCCTACGGCGGCACTATGGGGGACGAACTTGGTGAAAATACGGCTATGAAATACATTAATGCCGTTGACGATATTTTAAGAGATTTTTCGGACGACTATCCCGAACTTTATATGTCTAACGAAGATTTAAAACTTAAATGTCTGCAGAATAACCTACGACTCCTTGATATGAATGTGCGTCACCTCGGTACCGATAAAAACTACTCAACCATGATGCATTTAATCGAATGGTTGAATGATAACGGCGTTGTGCTCACGTCCCTTACCGACTGTACCGATATTGAAAAATGTGACGGTGGTTACGAAATACACACCATTTCAAAGGGCGAAACCGAAGTTATTACAGCCGAGAAGATTATTATCGCAACAGGTCGTGGCGGTGCGGAGTTTGTAACCAACTTCTGCAATAAGTTCGGCATCCAAATTGGCGCTAACTCGGTTGATATCGGTGTGCGTGTTGAAATGAAGGACGCTGTGTGGAGAGAGTTTTCAAGCAAGATTTATGAGCCGAAAATTCTTTACCGCACCAAGACCTTTGAGGATAGAACTCGTATGTTCTGCTTCAACCAGGGCGGTCTTGTATCGGCAGAGAATAATCAAGGTGTTATTACGGCTAACGGTCACTCCTTTGCAGAGCCCGAGAAGAAAACCGACAACTGCAACTTTGCAATTCTGTCTTCCATTCATTTTGCGGGCGACTTTACAAAGCCGACCGAGTATGCAATTAACATTGCGCGCAATATGAACTTTGCGGGCGAAGGCAACATTATCGTTCAGCGTTTTGGTGACCTTATTCGTGGCCGTCGTACTAACGACCATCGTCTTTCTGCCAACAGCGTTATTCCTACCCTCAAGGCATTTGCGGGTGACCTTTCAATCGTTATGCCCTACAGAGCGCTTACAAATATTATTGAGACAATCTACGCTCTCGATAAGGTAGCCCCGGGATGCGCTAATGACGATACATTGCTTTACGGCTGTGAGAACAAATACTATTCAATTAAGCCTGTACACAACGGCAATTTTGAGATTATGGACGGTGTTTACCTTATCGGTGACGGTAGCGGTATCACCCGTGGTCTTTCCCAAAGCGGTGCTATGGGACTTTACGTTGCCGACCATATTTATGGTAAAATTGAAGACTAATAATTTTGGTAGGGTCAGGCCTCCCGGACTGACCGTTATGCCAACACCTTTTTTACGGACAGTCGAGGACGCCTGTCCCTACGCACTATCAATTATTAAATATAATAAACAAAAACGCTTGAAGGTGTTATCCTTCAAGCGTTTAATTTTTAGTCATCTATAAACTCTACAATGTCCTCTATCCTACAACCGAGCGCATGGCACAGTTTATCAAGTGTTTTGGTTTCAATATTCTCATTTGCTTTTAAGCGTCTTACCGTTTTACTGTCGATGCCGCTTTTCTCTCTTAATTGATAGGTTGTTACACCTTTATCTTGCATTGTTTTCCAAAGTTTATCAAATACTATCATACAATCCCCACCTTGACATTTATTATTATGGGGGTTATAATCCTAAATATTAAGGGGATATAACCCCCATATAAAAAAGGAAATAATATGATAGAAAAAACTTGCTGTTTTACAGGACATCGTGATTTAATAGATGACACACAAATTATTAAATCAAATTTAAAAAACGAGATTATTAAACTAATAAAAAAAGATGTGATCTATTTCGGAGCTGGAGGAGCACGGGGATTTGATACCCTTGCTGCTCAAACTATTATAGAGTTAAAACAAACTTATCCTCAAATAAAACTGATTTTAATTTTACCTTGTAAAAATCAAACTTTAAATTGGTCGGAAAAAGATATATCCAGTTATGAATATTTAAAAAGCAAAGCCGATAAAATAGTAATTTTGTCAGACAAATATTATAACGGTTGTATGCAAGCAAGAAATAGACATATGGTCAATCATTCAAAATATATTATCTGTTATAAACGCAAAACAAGCGGCGGAACAGCGTATACTGTTAATTATGCCAATAAAAAAGGATTGACAATAATTGAAATTTAATAAGAAAACGCTTGAAGGTGTTATCCTTTGAAATAGTCAATAGTTAGTAGACACAAAAAACGAAATAATTTAAGCTGCCAGTTCAAGCCTGTATTGGACTGGCGGTTTTCTTTTCAGTTTGCGAACAGGACGTATGTAATTGAAATAGTAAATTGTATCAGAAACCACTTTGTGTATGTCATCACACTTCCAATATTGGAAGTGTGATGACATAACGTCTTTAAATCTTCCAAAGAATGATTCCATAACTGCATTATCTCTTGGCGTTCCTGCTCTTGACATACTTTGAATTGTGTTGTAAGATTTAAGCAGGTTGCAATAACCTGCTGAGGAGTACTGGGAACCCTGATCGCTGTGCAAAAGGATAGGGGTACCGGTACTTTTTGCTTTTTCAAGTATTCGTTTTGCCGGTTTCATTACGAGAAAATTGTCAAACTCATCACTTAATTCCCAATCAACAATTTCATTGTTAAACAAATCTAAATAACACGCAAGATAATACCACTTTCCTTTGTTCTTAATATACGTAACATCGGTGACAATCTTTTGCATTGGTTTATCTGAATAAAAATCTCGGTTGAGAATATTGGGAAACCTATCGTGTTCGTTTCCCGAACCATCCTGTTCTAAATTTTTAGTTTTCCTAATAAAGCCACTAATCCCTAACCGTTTCATAGACTTGAACACGGAAATGTCTGAAACGACCCAGCCATATTGGTTTAACAAGGTATCTGCTATACTTCTGTATCCTTGTGATGGATAGTGCGAATGAACATCCGCAACATAGTAATCCAATTCCTGTTGTTGCTTTTCGTATCTATTTAAGTTTCCTTTTCGCTTTAACCATTTGTAATATCCTGAACGTGATACTTCATATATGTCGCATAATTCTGTTACCGAGTGACTTTCACTTTCTCTTTCGATGCAGGAATAGATTTGTTGTATTACCTTCTTTTGGCATCGCCCCTTTCGAGTTCTATGGATTTTTTTAACCTTACAATTTCTCCGTCTTTCTTTAAAAGTTCTCGTTCTAATAGTGCAATTTTGTATTCCAATTGCTCTATTGGGGTGAGTTCTTTTTTACGCGCATATTTTGCAAGTGGGTTGCCGGGTTTGCGCTTGTTAACAAGCGCAGCTTCACCACCTTGTAAATATTGCCTTGTCCATTTGCAAATCATTGAATCACTAAGCCCTGTCTCTCTTGCTAATGCAGTAGCCATTTCTCCACACAAATTCCTTTTAACTAACGCTAATTTTTCTTCTTTACTATGGCTTCTATTTGTTCCACCTTTTGGTCTTGACATTTGTTTCAACTCCTTTTCTCTATCTTAACATAAAAAATGATGGTAGACACCGTTTTTTGTGTCTACCATCATTATATCACTTCA
>JAFSDK010000007.1 GCA_017436255.1 Clostridia bacterium | reverse complement strand
TTGCGGGGTGCATTGCGGAAAACTCTTGACCAAACCATAGCGGCGTTTACGGCATAATCACCGTGGTCACGGTTTGAAGGAACCTCAATAATAAAGGGGGTAAGTTCTGCTTCTGGCAAAACACCTTTACTAATTGCACTTTTAGCCGCGTTTATAATACAACTGTTAATTTGTTCTTTTGCAATACTAACTATTTTTGACATGCTATTTAACCTCTCTGACCTTTATCTCAACTTTATTTCTGCTTAAAAGACTGTTTTCAACGTCAATTGTATACGTCATACTTAAAAAACCACCGTTATCGTTTAAGGAGTTGGTGATTTCTTCACCGAATATTCCCAACACAAGTTCACCTTGAACGGTAGAGTAGAAACATTTACTGCGCCTACCTTTTTCAATTACAAGTTTGCTTTCAAGTTCGCCCGAACGTGAAAGGGTAATTCTGTTATCACCCTCGGCTTTAAGCGTTGTTTTTACGTCGGCACTGCCAATGGTATCGTTTTCTTTGTAGAAAAGGTAGTGCTTACCGTTTTTTATTGCCATTTGACCAACCGTAGTCAGTTCAATGGTATCAACGTCATCACCAATGCCTTGAGTGCCTTTAATATCTATTAAAACATCCTTCATATTTTATCAATATCCACCTGTTTAACCTTGTTATATTCAACTTTTTCGCCAAGTAACATATGTGCTGTTTTTTCAAATGTTGCGGTTTTATCGCTAACAAAGAATTCATAATTGCCCTTTTGTTCTACGTTTGATAAGTCGTTATTCTCTAAATAATCCTTAACCGCTAAAGCCAATGCTTCACCGGGATTTATAAGTGTAACGTCATCGCCCATAACCTTTCTTATAACGTCACACAAAATAGGGTAGTGGGTGCAACCAAGAATCAATGTGTCAACACCACTTTGTTTTAAAGGCTCTAAATAACGGCTAACCATACCTAAAACTACGTTGTCATCTGCCGAAATCCAACCTTCCTCAACAAAAGGCACAAAAAGTGTACAGGGAGAAGTAAAAACCTCTATGTTGCTATCTAATTCTAAAATTTTCTTTTTGTGACTTTCACTGCTAATGGTGGCTGATGTGCCTATAACACCAATTTTTTTGTTACGCGTAGCACTAACCGCCATTTTTGCGGCGTAAGATATGACCTCGAAAAAAGGTACGGGTAAAGTGTTTGGTAAATCTGCAACAATCGAACTTACTGTACCGCAAGCGGCAATAATGAGTTTAACGTCATTGTTGATTAAAAACTTTTCATCTTGAAGTGCATATTTGTGAATAATATCGCGGCTACGCGTACCATAGGGCACACGACCCGTATCACCGAAATATACAATATTTTCTTTGGGCATAAGTTTAACTATTTCCTTCATAACGGTTAAACCGCCAAGACCCGAATCAAATATACCAATAGGGCGTTTGTCAGGCATAATGTATATCTCCTTACTTTAAAAATTAATTCCATATAATAATATCATATTTTACCAATTACTGCAACAAAATTTGTATCAAAAATAAAAATATAATATTGACAATGAAGATTTTTATGGTATAATAATTCTTGCTGACACGGACCAGTAGCTCAGTTGGTTAGAGCAACCGGCTCATAACCGGTTGGTCCGGGGTTCGAGTCCCTGCTGGTCCACCAGTGTTAGTCAAGACGAAAATGCTGGTCCACAGTGTTAGTCAATAAAATAATATAGGGGTATAGCTCAGCTGGTAGAGCATCGGTCTCCAAAACCGAGTGCCGAGGGTTCGATCCCTTCTGCCCCTGCCAAAGACATCGCTTTTGCGGTGTCTTTATTTTTTTATGTAAAAAAGAACCCGAGGCACTCGGAGAGTGTCGGGTGAGGTCGCGAGCGCGTCCGGTGGACGAAGAAGCGAGCGTAACGAAGCGCCGCGGTCGACAAGCGAGATACGGTAGTATCGAGTCGTCGGGCACCGCAAGCGGGGTGCGAAGCACGAGATCCCTTCTGCCCCTGCCAAAGACATCGCTTTAGCGATGTCTTTTTTTGTAAAAAAGAACCCGAGGCACTCGGAAATACAAAACCCTGCCGCAGATATTACTGTAGCAGGGTTGAAGTATTATTTTTTAACGTTGATTTTTACTGCACCATTTGAGATGATGGTGATGGTTGCAGTTTTGGTGTTAGGGTTGAATTCAACCTTTGCGGTGGCGTTGTTATTACCAGCAACCTTAACATCGGGCATTTTGCTTAATCCTTTTAGGGCTATTGTTGTGGTGCGACGATCCTCCTTGCGATCCATCTTACCACCTTTTATAAGTGCTGATTCAAACTGTGAGGATGATTCTGTGTCCTCAGTAACATCATATGTGTCAAGTCTTAGATTTACAAGGTCAATGTTAACTCCGTCTTGTTTTTCTTCAAGAATCATATATGTGTGCATATCAAGTGACGTTGAAAGATTTAACTTGCTTGTCTTGAGCGAGTAGTTAGCTGTCTCGATATTCTGCTTATACTCACAGTTGTTGAAGATATAGGTGAGTCCGTTGATCGAGTAGAGTGTGGCATCACCGGTATAGGTTTCAGGATATCTATCGTTGAAATATTTCTTCTTTTTTGAGGGCGATCCCACAAGTTGTTGGTAATTATTGGCATTGAGTATATCGGCATTCGGCAAAATCTTTGAAGCATTTGCATGTTTTGGCAACAAAGGAATTATATAATACCTACCGGTGATAGGGAGCCATTTTTTTGATTTCATGTCTGTCTGTCGAAGATTAAACCATGAAAGCGTCATTCCATAGGTGTCAATAAATATGTCAGATTCAATATCTTGCATATAACGATCTTCAGGGGAGGTGAACTGATATGCGACCTTGATGTTTTTGACAACCTCTTTTTTGTCAGGCACTGCTCCGTTTAAAATACGTTGGAATATGGGATACACAACACTCCAAAATACTTCGCTATATGCGACACCGTTCCGTGTAATGTAGAACATACTGAGTCCCTCGGTTGAGAATACTGTAGCACCGCCGATTGCATCACAAAAAAGGTCTATACCGGCGAGAGACGAGGGATATCTTTGGAATTCCCGATATTTAAGAGCGTTTATTATATTTTTTTCATAGTCGTATGGTACCACTTCTTGCCATATCCAACCCTCGATATTTCCTCCCCAGTTGCCACAAGCACCTGCAAGCCAAGCACCCATAGCGGAAGATTGTACCGAGAAATGTCTTCCGTCACCATTGTGTTTATCCTGAATTACGATGTTGTGGGAGTAATCGGTCATCAACTTATAAAGCTCTGAATCCTCAAATGCGCGGTTGAACGTGTTGTTGTGTTTGTCATATGGGTATTCCATATCCTGCCAGATGAATAAAGCGTCGTATTGTTTACAGGCCTTAATAGTTGTTTTAATTCGGTTAGTTAGCTCTTTTGTCCAGGCGTTGCAAGAAAACTCAACATGGACAAATCCCATTAGGCTTGGATGCTTTTTAAGAAGGTTTGCGAGCTGTTCTTGGGTGAATCCCTCGCGTGTTTCTGAGGAGTCCCAAACCTCAGTCATGAGAAAGACAGGGATGTTTTCCTTGTCTGCTCTGGTAAGTATATTTTCGTAGGTTCTCAAAAGTTGGTTAATGGGGGCATTTATTCCTACATCAACACAAATTGCAGAAAAGGCCTTTATGTCATCGGGTAGCGAGTAATAGGTATCAAAATATGAATTTGTCGAGCTGTACCCCTGTGCTGAACGGAATAAAAACATAGGATTTTCATTATTTATGAGCATACGCGTGCCGCTTGCTTTCTCTCTGCTACGTTTTTTTGTTCCTTTGACCTGAGTGTTTAGTTCGCTTACCGACAAGTTTTTTGTAACAACCGGGAGGTTGCCTATACTTGTACTGGCACCGTTTTGATTGCCCGCACTTATAGTGCCACCATTTTGATTACCTACACTTGCGTTGCTATTGTTTTGATCCTTTAAACCGCCTTGCTGACAAGAACAAAAGTTTAAAAGCATTGCAATTATTAAAAGTATTGAAAAAACTTTTTTCATAGTGTCAACCTCCAATCTTTTATTATAATATAATAAAAAATGCCATAATGCAACTGTGGTGCATAAATTTATCAATTGACGGATAAAAGATATTTTTTGACATAAAAATAATAATAGTTATGTGTAAGCAAAGTGGTGGGAGATAATTATGAAGTCAAAAGATAAAAAAATATGGCTATCCCTTACAATTGGTGCGGCAGCAGTTAGTGTTATTGGTTTGGTCTATCGTAAAACTGCAAGACATTTAGTGGATATTGCCCTTGACCGCCAGCAACCTAAAGTTATAGGCAAAAGCAGAGAACGATTGCGTGGTTCTAAAGAACTGTGTGATATAATAAAGGTAATGAGTAAAGCATCGGATGAACTTGAAAGTAGTGGTTGTCAACAGGTAGAAATAAAGGGATATGATGGTACCAAATTAATAGGACATTGGCGCGAGTGTGAAACCCCAAAGCGTGTTGTAATAGCGATGCATGGTTGGCGTTCCTCATGGGCGCACGATTTCGGTATAATAGCACCATTTTGGCATAGCAATGATTGTTGTGTTTTATATGCAGAGCAACGCGGTCAAGGGCTTAGCGGTGGCAATTATATGGGTTTTGGTCTGCTTGAAAGATATGATTGCCTTGAATGGATAAAATGGGTTAATGAAAAAACAGGCGGTACGCTACCAATATATTTAGGCGGCGTTTCAATGGGTGCCAGTACAATTCTTATGACGGCCGGTTTTGATCTACCAGAAAACGTACGCGGTATTATTGCAGACTGTGGTTTTACTTCACCGCATGCTATTTGGAAACACGTATTACAAAGCAATCTTCATATCCCATACGGTCTTTATAGTGCTGTGGCAAATGATATGTGTAAAAAAAGAATCCAAATGGGTTCTAACGATTATTCTTGCATTGAAGCCTTAAAGAAAAATAAAATACCGGTGTTGTTTGTGCATGGTAGCGACGACCATTTTGTGCCGATAAATATGACGTATGAAAATTATCGTGCTTGTAGTGCTCCTAAGCATTTATTTATTGTTCCCGGGGCAGAACACGGCATGAGTTATCTCGTGGATAAAGACGGGTACGAAAGACGTGTTATTGATTTTTGGAACCAATATGATATAAAAACACCCTGTAACTGATTTACAGGGTGTTTTTTATCGCTTTAATATTTTTTCAAGTTTAGTAAATCTAACTGAATGGTCGAATGTTTTATCAATTAGTTTGCCCATAAGGTTAATTAGCGGTGAGTTAATTGCGGTGGTAATTAGTGTTCCAATACCTATACTGTGATATGATGAGTAGCCAATGGTTGACCAGTCAAAGGTTTTAGCGTCACCAAACAACGTAAAGGCTAAGGTTACAGATATAATCAAAAGTGAAATATCAAATGCCGATTTAACCTTTGCAATTCTTATATTAAATCTGTCTGCAACCTCGGCAACAAAAAGTTCAAACACCTGAAGCGGCATATAGGTTCTGAAGAAACAAGCAACGCCAAATGACGTAATAATATCGCCGACAAGCAGCATTACATAGCGCATAGCAACGGTATTAAATTCAATACCGCCAAGCAACCATATAAACAAATTAAGGGTGTAACCGTATAATACTGCTACGGCAAATGCTAGTAAAAATCGCCAATTAAATCGACGTATTATAATACATAAAATAATAAGTAGAAGCCCTTGAATTGCATATTCAACAACACCTACGCTAAGTAGCGGGCTAATTGATTTAACGGCATCAAAAATTACAAAAGCGGGTGCAGCAATCATAGATACACCGAGGTCTGCTTTGCTGCAAATTGATACACCCAGTGCTACAAAAATAATACCCAAAAGCCAAAGCAATTCATTCGATTTGTTTACCTTCATAAAATACACCTTTATAAAAATAGCTTTTACTGTTTAAATAGAAACAGTAAAAGCTACGTTTTGGCGCAGACGGAGGGATTCGAACCCTCGTCCCTCAGGGGGCATCATGATTTCGAGTCATGTCCGTTATGACCGCTTCGATACGTCTGCATAAAATATACCTGACAAATCAGACTTTATAATTATAGTAACAAAACAATGAATTGTCAAGAAATATTGTCATTTAATATTTTTTGTAGTATAATTAATTTATTAATGAAATTTTTTGGGGGAATTTTATGTTTGCCAAACTCAAAAGTTTAGGTCTTTTTGGAATGGATGCCTACGTAATAGATGTTGAGGCCGATATTTCATCGGGCCTTCCAAGTTTTGATATTGTGGGTCTGCCGGACGCTGCGGTTAAAGAGTCTCGCGACCGCGTACGTGCGGCAATAAAAAATTGTGGCTATAAATTCCCAATAGGCAAAATAACAATAAATTTAGCGCCGGCTGACGTTAAAAAAGAGGGTTCTGTGTATGATTTGCCAATTATGATTGCTATATTGATGGCATCTGAGCAAATTAAATCAGATTTAGACAATAGTGTTTTTATAGGTGAAGTATCACTTGACGGTAATATACGTAAGGTTAACGGTATTATTGCGATGGCAATTAAGGCGCGTCAAGAAGGCATTGAAAATTTCTTTCTACCTGCTGATAATGCTAATGAAGGCTCTTACGTTGACGATATAAATATCTTTGGCATCAAAAATATTAAAGATTTATTCTCTCATCTTAAGGGTGAAAATTTGCTTACCCCGACAATCAAGCGTGAGTTTGAACGAGAAGATGTAAGCGCAACACTTGACTTTTCTGACGTTAGGGGACAGGTTGTTGCCAAAAAGGCACTTGAGGTTGCTGCTGCAGGCGGTCACAACATACTTCTTATTGGACCTCCCGGTTCGGGTAAGAGTATGCTTGCTAAGAGATTTCCTACAATCTTGCCTGAAATGACCTTTGAAGAGTCTATGGATACTACAAAAATACATTCAATAGCGGGTGTAATTGATAAAGAAAACCCTATGGTTACCTCGCGCCCATTCCGTGCACCACATCACACTATATCGGCGACAGGTTTGGCAGGCGGTGGTACTCTACCGCGACCGGGTGAAATTTCTTTGGCACACAATGGTGTATTGTTTATGGACGAGTTGCCTGAGTTCCACCGTGACGTTATGGAGGTTATGCGCCAACCGCTTGAAGATGGTAAAATCACCATTTCGCGTGTAGCAGGTACTTTGACTTATCCGTGTTCGGTGTCACTTGTTGCGGCTATGAATCCTTGCCCTTGCGGATTTTTTGGACATCCTACTCGCAGTTGTACTTGCTCACAAAAACTTGTAAGTAAGTATCTAAACAAAGTTTCGGGTCCTTTGCTTGACCGACTTGATTTACATATCGAGGTGCCGCCCGTAGATTATGAATCACTTAATTCTGCTATTAAAGAGGAAAGTTCTGAAACTATCAGGGCGCGCGTAAACAGAGCCCGTGATATTCAAAATGAGCGCTACAAAGGTACAGGCATTACCTGTAACGCGAGACTTACACCGGCTATGCTTAAAAAGTATTGCGTTATGACAGATGAAGCGTCCGATTTGCTTAAGGCTTCGTTTGAGGCCCTTTCAATGTCGGCGCGCGCATACGACCGCTTACTTAAAGTTGCACGTACTATAGCCGACCTTGAGGGTAGTGCAAACATTGAAACGCAGCACATAGCACAGGGTATACAGTTTAGAAGCCTTGACCGTAAATATTGGGGCGAATAATTTTATTGGAGTTTAATTATGTTATATGATATTGCCGTTATCGGTGGCGGTGCCGCAGGACTTACAGCGGCTATATATGCCAAAAAGCAACAACCACAACTTAATATTGCGGTTTTTGAGGCTCTTGATAGGGTTGGCAAAAAACTTATAACAACGGGCAACGGCAGGTGTAATATCACCAACCGTTATGCCGATGTTTCGCGCTATCACGGCGGTGTTGTCAATCTGTTTGAAAAGACATTCTCAGAGTATTCTGTCGATAAGGTGGTCGCGTTTTTTGGTGAAATAGGCATTGACGTTGTTTTTGAAGATGACGGACGAGCATATCCGCGTTCATATCAGGCTTCAAGCGTTGTTGATGCTTTGCGATTCGCCGCACTTGAAAACGGTGTTGAAATAATTTGCAACTGTAAAATAGCCGATATTGAAAAGGGAAAAGTATTTACCCTAAAAACCAATAGCGCAACCTATAATGCCAAAACCGTAATTGCGGCAACGGGACTTTTATCAGGCGGTAAAAGCGTAGGTAGTTGCGGGTCATTTTATGAATTGTTAAAGAGCAAGGGCGTTAAGGGTGAAAAATTGACCCCCGCCATTGTACAGATAAAGACATCTAACGATATTACCAAACAGTTAAAGGGTATTAAATTAAATGCCGACGTTTCACTTTTGCTTGATGGCAAAAGGGCACGCAAAGAGTTTGGCGAAGTATTGTTTACCGATTACGGACTTTCGGGCCCGCCAATTTTACAGGTGTCCCGTGCAGTTGAACGTGAAAATGGTGACAAAAAAATATCTCTTGATTTGTTGCCTGAATATAATTTTGGTGGACTTTGTGATATTTTGTGTGAGCGTCGTAAAAACCTTTCAAAGCGCACAAACGATAATTTCCTTACAGGTTTTATTAACAAAAGGGTAGGTCAAGTTATACTAAAACTTTGTAATATAAAATTGACCGATGCTGTTAGTAATCTTTTGGATAGCGATATTAAAAACATTGCAAATATATTGAAGAAATTTGAATTTAAGGCAGTTGGCACTACGGGGTTTGCAAATTCACAGGTGACCGCAGGCGGTATATCGGTAAGTGAACTTTACGATAATCTTGAGTGCAAGAAAATTAAGGGTCTGTTTTTAGCAGGTGAAGTTGTTGATATCGACGGCGACTGCGGTGGATTTAATTTACAATGGGCTTGGTGTAGTGGTATGTTGGCGGCCGATTCCGCAACCAAATTACTGAGGGATCAAATATGATTATTTTAAGAAACGTATCGGTGTCGCTCGATACTGATTTTACGGACGTAAAATCAATAGTCTCAGAAGCATTAAAACTTAATGAAAAACAAATTAAAACTGCTTCACTTTATAGAAAATCTGTGGATGCAAGGCATAAGAATAACGTTAATTTTTGCTGCTCGTTTTTGGTAGAACTTTTAACCAATGAAGAAAAAGTTATTAAAAGAAATAGCAATGCAGATATTTATGAAGAACAATCGTACAATAATGTAAAATGCTTTTCAAATAAGAAACCGATTGTTGTGGGATTTGGCCCTGCGGGCATGTTTGCGGCACTAACACTTGCCCGTGCAGGTTTAAAACCTATAGTTATTGAGCGCGGCAAAGACGTTGATACACGTGTTTTAGATGTTGAGCATTTTTTTAATGGCGGTAAACTTAGTACCAAATCAAATATACAGTTTGGCGAGGGCGGTGCAGGCACCTTTTCGGACGGAAAATTAAACACAGGTATTAAAGATATTCGTTGCCGCCACGTACTTAAAACTTTTTGTGAATTTGGCGCACCCGACAAGATTTTATATGAAGCAAAACCACATATAGGTACCGATGTTTTAAGAAAAATTGTTAAAAATATCCGTCAAGAGATTTTATTGCTCGGTGGTGAAATCCTTTTTGATACACGCCTTGATGAAATAGTTGTTTCGGGTGATAAGGTAACGGAAGTTACGGTATCGCAAGAAGGTCAAAGTCGAATTTTAAATACAGACGAGATTATTTTAGCGATAGGTCATTCTGCGCGTGATACTTTTTATATGCTAAAGAAAAATGGTGTTCAGATGATTCGTAAACCATTCTCGGTTGGTGCCAGAATTGAGCATAGTCAAGAAGCCATAAATGAAGCGTTATACGGTGAGTTTGCAAAGCATACCGCACTCGGTGCCGCCGATTATAAAATGGCGGTGCATCTTGAAAATGGTAGGGGAGTTTATACATTTTGCATGTGCCCGGGTGGCGAGGTTGTTAATGCATCAAGTGAGCAAAACATGTTGGCAGTAAACGGTATGAGTTATTCTGCACGTGATGGCAAAAATGCTAATAGTGCATTACTTGTAGATATAAAGCCCGAAGACCTTAGCGGAGACGATGTTTTGGCAGGCGTTGAACTGCAACGCAGTATTGAACAAAAAGCCTATAATATAGCCAAAGGTAAAGTTCCTATATGCTATGTAGGAAATCTTATTGATACGCAAAACTATGGTGTAAAAATATTGCCTACAGTAAAGCCCGAAACTGTAGAGTGTGATATGTATGATATTTTACCGGATTTTGTGGTTAATTCACTTAAATTAGCCTTACCCTTGTTCGATAAAAAGATAAAGGGTTTTGCCAATGGTAATGCAGTGCTCACATTTCCTGAAACACGAAGTTCTTCCCCCGTAAGAATATTGCGAAACGAAAATTACGAGGCATTAAATATATCCAACCTATACCCATCGGGTGAGGGTGCAGGATATGCAGGCGGTATAATGTCGGCAGCTGTTGATGGTATTAGGGTTGCTGAAGCGGTAATAAATAAACTAAATAAAGACGTAAAATAAGTGCTTTTTTATACAAAAAATCGAAATATATTAAAAATCGTTAAAATTATGACAAAACATCTTGCAAAAATATATTTTTTCGGTTAGAATAATACAAGTATATTATTTAGGAGGTTATTCCAATGGTAAAAGTTGCTATTAACGGATTCGGCCGTATCGGTCGTCTCGCATTCCGTCAGATGTTTGGTGCTGAGGGCTACGATGTTGTAGCTATCAACGACCTAACAAAACCCTCTATGCTTGCTAATCTTCTCAAGTATGATACAGCACAGGGTGGTTACTGCGGTACAATCGGTGAAAATCTTCACACAGTTTCTGCTGATGATGAAGCCGGTACTATCACAGTTGACGGCAAAACCCTTAAAATCTATGCTGAGAAGGACGCTAAGGATCTTCCTTGGGGCGAAATCGGCGTAGACGTTGTTCTCGAGTGTACAGGTTTCTACTGCTCGAAGGAAAAGAGCCAGGCTCACATTGATGCCGGTGCTAAAAAGGTTGTTATTTCTGCTCCTGCAGGCAATGACCTTCCCACAATCGTTTTCAGTGTTAACGAAAACACCCTCACAGCTGATGATACAATCATCTCTGCTGCATCTTGCACAACTAACTGCTTAGCTCCTATGGCTAAAGCTCTTAATGATTATGCTCCCATCCTTAGCGGTATCATGAGCACAATCCACGCTTACACAGGCGACCAGATGATTCTTGACGGACCTCACAGAAAGGGTGACCTCCGTCGTGCACGTGCCGGCGCTGCTAACATCGTTCCTAATTCAACAGGTGCTGCTAAGGCTATCGGTCTTGTAATTCCTGAACTCAACGGCAAACTTATCGGTTCTGCTCAGCGTGTTCCGGTACCGACCGGTTCTACAACAATCCTTACCGCTGTTGTTAAGGGCACAGACGTAACTAAAGAAGGCATCAACGCTGCTATGAAGGCTGCTGCTTGCGAATCTTTCGGTTACAATGAAGATCAGATCGTTTCTTCTGACGTTATCGGTATGCGTTACGGCTCACTCTTCGATGCTACTCAGACAATGGTATCTAAGATTGCTGATGATCTTTATGAAGTACAGGTTGTTTCTTGGTATGATAACGAAAACTCATACACAAGCCAGATGGTTCGTACAATTAAGTACTTCGCTGAAATCTAATAGAAATTAAGCATAATAAAAAACACAGGTCATGCGACCTGTGTTTTTTTGTTGTCCATTTTTACTTTTTAAATACGTTTACAATGCCTACGATAAAGAGTGCAAGAACAATTACGGGCAATACGTAGGTCATATATCCACGCATCCAATTTTTAATTTTAAGACCCTTACCTGCATTGGCTTCGGCCTTAAAGTTTTTCCAACCCCAGCCGTAGCGGGTGGTACAGAAAATAACAAATATGAATGAGCCAAGCGGAAGTAAAACATTGCTTACTATAAAGTCTTCAAGGTCGAGTATTGTTGAGCCGTCCCCGAGAGGTTGGAAACCACTCAATAAGTTGAAGCCAAGTATACATGGCATTGATAATACAAGCAATAAAACGCCATTTATAAGGCAAGATTTTTTAAGAGACCAACCAAACGTATCTTGGGTGTTTGCAACAATATTTTGGAAAACTGCAAGAACGGTTGAGAACGCGGCAAAGGTCATAAACAAGAAGAATAAACTACCCCAAATTCTGCCGCCAGGCATATTTATAAATACGTTAGGAAGTGTGACAAATATAAGATTGGGTCCTGCATCAACGGGGATGTTATAGGTAAAACAAGCAGGGAAGATAATAAGACCTGAAGTTATAGCAACAAATGTATCAAGCACCGTAATGTTGATAGATTCACCGAGGAGTGAACGGTCCTTACCAATGTAACTACCGAATATTGCCATTGAACCAATACCAAGACTAAGTGTAAAGAATGCCTGATTCATTGCCGCAACAATTACGTTGCCTACACCAACTTCGGTCATATTTTTAACACTAGGTAGTAGGTAGAAGGAAAGACCTTCTTTGCTTCCCGGTAAGAAAATACTGTTAATTGCCAATATTACCATAATGCCGAGAAGTGCAACCATTATAACCTTTGTAACCTTTTCAAGTCCTTTTTGTAGACCGATTGAGCAAACTATAACCGCTAAAATAACCGTTATAGCCATAAATATTGTTTGCTCGGTAGGGTTAGCAAGCATATTACCGAATATGTCGTTTACCTTAGACGTATCGGCACCGACAAAATCGCCCTTTGTCATCTTGACAAAGTAGTCAAGCATCCAACCTGCAACGGTGGTATAAAACATCATTAAAAGATAACAACCAATAACCGTTACGTATCCGTGCAGATGCCATTTAGAATTTTTTGGCTCTAATATCTTGTACATTTGTGATGGGCTTTTCTGACTCGCACGACCGAGTGAAAATTCCATAACAAGTACGGGTATACCTAAAACCGCCAAGAAAAACAGATAAATCAGTACAAACAAGCCGCCGCCGTTTTGACCGGTAATGTACGGAAACTTCCATACGTTGCCGATGCCGATGGCACATCCGGCACTGATAAGGATAAAGCCAAGTCGGCTTTTAAGATGTTCTTTTGCCATAATTTTACTCCTCAAAACTTTAAATTACTAAAGCATTATCGCATAAAACAGAGATAATTTCAATTACTTTCTGCGACGTTTATTTTTTTGTGTTGGTTTTTTATGTGTTCGTGCCGCAGTATTATTTTCAGGCGGTACCAAACAGTTAGGCCCGTTGCCGATTAAATCGGTGCGTCCCGCACTCTTTAGAGCCGATAAAACTATTTTTCTGTTTTCGGGCAGATAATACTGAAGTAGGGCGCGTTGTTCCGCCTTTTCCTTAGGTGTACGCGGCACGTATACCTTTTCCATAGTGTTCGGGTCAAGCCCCGTATAGAACATACATGTTGAAACTGTACCGGGGGTTGGGTAGAAGTCTTGCACCTGTTCGGGATGAAGCCCCTCTTTTTTTAAAAAAAGAGAAAGCTCAATAGCATCGTTTATGGTACTACCGGGGTGGGAAGACATCAAATAGGGTACCAAAAACTGCTTTTTACCAACACTTTTGGTAAGTTCATAAAATCTTTTCTTAAAGCGGTTGTAGACCTGAATATTCGGTTTACCCATATACTTTAAAACGCCCGACGAACAATGTTCGGGTGCAACCTTAAGTTGTCCGCTAATATGATGCGTTACAAGTTCCTTAAAGAACGATTCGTCTTTATCTGCAATAAGATAGTCAAATCTTATACCCGAGCGGATAAAGATTTTTTTAATTTTAGGTATCTTTCGCAGTTTGCGTAAAAGTTCTAAATAATCGTTGTGGTCGGGTTTTATGGCGGGGCAAAGATTTGGTGCCATACACTTTTTATCTTTGCATACACCGCGTTTTAACTGCGCTTCACACGATGGTTTTCTAAAGTTTGCGGTAGGACCGCCCACGTCGTGTATATAACCCTTAAAGTCGGGCATTTCGGTTATTTCTTTAACCTCACTAATAACCGACTCGTGCGAGCGTGAGGTTATCTGTCTGCCTTGATGGTAGGCAAGTGAACAGAAATTGCAAGCACCGAAGCAACCACGGTTATGTATTACCGAGAATTTAACCTCCTCAATACCCGGTACACCGCCAAGACCTTTATATGACGGATGATAATCACGCATAAAGGGTAGGGCATAAACCTCGTCCATTTCCTTTTCACTTAAAGGCGGCATAGGCGGATTTTGTACAACTATATAATTGCCGTGACGCTGAATTACTGTTTTTCCGCGAACGGCATCGTGTTCATCTTGTTGAATTTTGCAGGATATTGCATATTGCTTTTTACCCGACTCGGTCGGTTCTTTAACAATATCGTATGACGGGCATTCTCGGTAGGGGCGCGGTGTGTAATCGGTTGTCTTTATGGCAACAGAAGTGCCGAGAATATCGGTTAAATCGGCGATTTTTTCACCTTTTTTCAAGCGATTAGCAATTTCCACACAATGCTTTTCACCCATACCATACATAAGAATATCTGCGGTGCTGTCAATAAGTATGGAAGGTCTTACCTTATCATCCCAATAGTCGTAGTGTGCAAAGCGTCTGAGTGAAGCTTCAAGTCCACCAATAGCGATGGGCACATCACCAAATAAACGGCGTATATTTTTACTGTACACAATAACCGCTCTGTCGGGTCTTGCACCTGCTTTTCCACCTGCGGTATAGGCGTCGTCACTTCTGCGTTTCTTAGCGGCAGTATAGTGGGCTACCATTGAGTCTATATTACCACCGTTAACAAAAAAGGCCAATCGGGGTCTACCAAAGCGCATATAATCTTCGTCGGTTTTAGGTTGTGAAATAATGCAAACTCTAAATCCGTTTGCTTCAAGAACTCGTGAAATAATAGCCGTGCCGAAACTCGGATGGTCCACGTACGCGTCACCCGTAACTATAATTATGTCGGCGTAGTGCCAACCACGTTCAAGCATTTCTTCTTTAGTAATCGGTAAAAAAGGCATAATAACCCCCAAAAGAAATATTTACGATAATTTTATCATATTAAGACGATTTATTCAATCTTTAATATTTAGGCAAAAATTTTCATATATTTTTTTGAGGTGGTTTAAAATGAATGAAAAAAGCAAAAAAAATATACCTGAATTTAATCTGTTTGTTTTACAAATTTCGGCAGTGGCAATCGTTATAGTGTCGGTGGTTGTTATGAAATTTTGTGGTGGCACTTTTTATACCGATGTTAGAAATTGGTACATTGAGAATTTTGAAGACGAAACAAAGGTAAGTGAGGTAATACCCGATGAGAAAGAAAGCGTTAGGCAAGATAAAGAATTAGAAGAGATAGAAATCGCACCCAGTTATGAAACGTCACAAATTGAATTGAATGAAGAATACGAACAAACCGAAGTGGTCGAGGTGGTGCATGCCGGCTCATCGGCAGAATGTAATACACTGAAAATACCGGTTTCGGGTGCAATTCTTACATCAAGTTATGGTAATAGGGCGAACCCCATAACAAGTGTAAAAGAATTACATAAAGGTATGGATTTTGCCGCCCCAAAAGGTACAGGCATTGCTTGTGCTGCGGCAGGTAAGGTGGTTTTAGTAAAGACAAGTCCAACCTACGGCAAATATATAAAGGTTGACCACGGCTCAGGGCTCGTAACCCTTTATGCGCACTGTAATAGCATAATTAAAAAAGAGGGTGATGTTGTTCGCAAAGGTGAAACCATTGCTACCGTAGGCAGTACGGGACAATCTACCGGAAATCATCTTCATTTTGAGGTCATTTTAAACGGAAAAAATCTTAATCCTGAGTGGTTGTTGAGTTGGTGAAAATAAAATGAAATTTAAAATTTTAGGTACAAAAATTTATGTGTCTTTTTTATTTTTAGCACCGCTTTGCCTTATGTTATTTCTAGATAAAAGCGGATTTTTTCTGCCATCTGTTTTGGCAATTGTTTTGCACGAAACAGCGCACTTAACGGCTATGCGGATGCTTCATTGCAATCCAAAAGAAATAAGCTTAATTCCCGCATCGGTACGTATAGTACGCGCCGTTACTTATAGGGTGAGAAACGAGGTAATAATCTCGCTTGCAGGACCTCTTTCAAACCTGCTTTTTTTCAGTTTGTTTTTTGTGGCATATAAAGTTACAAAAAATATGAATTTCCTCACGTTTTCTCTTATAAATTTATTGTTCTCGGTATTTAATCTTTTGCCTATTAAACAACTTGATGGTGGACTTGTTTTGTACAAGCTTTTAGCTTATTTCAAAGGTGAAAATAAAGCACAGATTATACTTAATTTTATATCTGTAATAACGGGGATAACACTATTAGTACTAGGTATATGGCTATTTTTTAATAATAAAAATTTATCGGTAATTATTATGTCCATATATATTCTATTATCAATTCTAATTAAATTATAGTTGCAACCTAAAGCTTTTTGCGGTATCATAATATAAAATATATTATGGAGATTATAATGGATACTAATAGACTTGAAAAACTGATGCTGAGTGTTCAAAAACCGGGTAGATATTCAGGTGGCGAAATAAACAGTGTCATTAAAGATAAAAGCAAGGTTGATGTGAGATTTGCTTTTTGTTTCCCCGATACATATGAAATAGGTATGTCACATCTTGGTATGAAGATTTTATACTCGCAGTTTAATGCTCGTGATGACATTTGGTGCGAGCGTGTTTTTGCGCCTTGGGTAGACTTTGAAGAGGTTATGCGTCAAAACGATATACCACTATTTGCTCTTGAGAGCCGTGACAGTATTAAGGATTTTGATATAATCGGTTTTACTCTTCAGTACGAATTAAGTTATACCAACGTTTTAAATATGCTTGACCTTGCAGGTATACCGCTTAAAAGTGCAGACCGTAAGGGCTTAGCACCGCTTGTGGTAGCAGGTGGCCCCTGCGCATGTAATCCCGAGCCACTTGCAGATTTTATTGATTTGTTTTTCTTAGGCGAGGGCGAAGAGGTCGATTTAGAGGTAATTGATCTTTATAAAAAATACGGCAAAAACGGGGACAAGCAGGCCTTTTTGCGTGAGGCGGCACAAATTCCCGGTGTGTACGTTCCGTCGCTCTATGACATTGAATATAACGACGATAAAACCATTAAGGCAATAACACCTAAAGACAATGCACCGAAAGTGATACAGAAGCGAATTATTAGGGATATGAATAGTGTTCATTATCCTGATAAATTCGTTGTGCCGTATATTGAAATTGTGCATGACCGTGCCGTACAAGAAATATTCAGAGGTTGTATTCGCGGTTGCCGTTTTTGTCAGGCGGGATTTATCTACAGACCTGTGCGCGAAAAATCACCTGACGTTATAAATAAGCAGGCAAAGGCGATTTGTGATAATACGGGTTATGATGAAATTTCCCTTTCATCGTTAAGTACCAGTGATTACTCACAACTTGAACCGTTACTTAATGATATGCTTGATTGGTCGCAGAAGGACAACGTCAGTCTCTCGCTTCCATCACTTCGCGTAGATAATTTCTCAAAAGAATTGCTTGATAAAATAAATCACGTTCGTAAAAGCGGCTTAACATTTGCGCCTGAGGCCGGCACACAGCGCCTTCGTGACGTAATCAATAAAAACGTTACCGAAGAAGAAATTATGCGTACCTGCCGTATGGCGTTTGAAGGCGGATACACCTCGGTTAAACTTTACTTTATGTTGGGCCTACCTACCGAAACAGATGAGGATTTAAAGGGTATTGCCGAACTTGGTCAAAAAATTGTTAATGAATTTTACGCTATGCCAAACAAACCTAAGGGTAAGAGTGTAAACGTTTCAATAAGCGTTTCAACATTCGTTCCCAAGCCTTTTACGCCATTTGAGTTCGAACCCCAAATAGACATTGAGGAAATGCGTCGCAGACAAAGTGTAATCAGGGATAGTGTTACTACCCGTAAGGTTAGTGTAAGTTGGCACGAATCAAAGGTAAGCTTTTTAGAGGGCGTATTTGCACGTGGTGACCGTAGGCTTGGCTCCGTTATTGAAACGGCAGTTAAAAAGGGATGCCGTTTTGATGGTTGGGATGAGTGTTTCCACCTTGATAAATGGATAGAAGCATTTAATGAATGCGGTATTGAACCCGAATTTTTTGCCAATCGCAAACGTGAATTTGATGAAATACTACCCTGGGATCATCTTGACTATGGTGTTAGTAAGACCTTCCTTATAAATGAAAACAAAACGGCATATGCCGCTATAACAACGCCTAATTGTAAAGAGAGATGTTCAAATTGCGGTGCGGCTTGCTTTAAAGGAGGGATTTGTGTTGAAAAACGTTAGAGTTTTTTATAAAAAGAAATCACAACTTAAGTTTGTTTCACACCTTGATATGAATCGTTTTATGACACGCACCATACGTCGCACCAATATACCTGTATGGTATACTGAGGGCTTTAACTGTCACGCTTACATTACATTTGCGTTACCGTTATCACTAGGATTTGAGAGCGATTACGAAATAATGGACTTTAAGGTTACCGATGATAATTATTCATTAGAAAACATAAAATCGGAATTAATTAGGGTAATGCCTGAATTTATTGAAATAATCGATGTGAGTGAGCCCGTTTTAAAAACAGGTAAAATTGCCTATGCCGAATTTAGTATCGCTTTTGAAGAGTTTAGTGACGATATTAAGAAAGATATTAATGCTTTTTTTAGCAAAGAAAATATTGTTTGTATAAAAAAGAACAAAAAAGGTGTAGATAAAACTGTTGATTTAAAACCGAAAATAAAAAATTACATAATAGATGATGATAAAATCATATTAACCTTAAATGCGGGCAATGATAATCTTAATCCTACGCTATTACTGTCGGCTTTTGAGGATGAGTTTTATGCTTTGCCGTTCTGCGCAATTACGCGTACCAAGATATTTGATGAGCAACTTAATCTTTTCAAATAAAGGAAATTAAAATGTCAGACAATAAATACACCGATGAGTTTTTTAAGAATTATGAACAAAGGTATATGCGCACTGCACCTGCGCCAAAACCTGTTGCTCCCAAGGCTCAGAAACGAAAGAAAAAAATTATTAGAAACAGAATATTTGTGGCGGTTATGTCTCTTACTATTGTTAGTGCAATAACTCTGGGTATTATTTTAATTACACCACCTAAAGATAAAAATGTTGTTGACGGTGTTGATAACACAGTTTCTACAGTTAAAAAGCCTAAGTTGCATACCTTACCGGTATTTAACGACCAAACGGTTGAACTCGGAACAAAGATTGAAAGTGAGCATGCAATCTTTATTAACGTGACCGATAATATTGTTGTTGCATCTAAAAACAGCGATGCGCGTGTTTATCCCGCGTCATTAACCAAGGTGTTGACTTTGCTTGTAGCGGTTGAAAACATCAAAAATTTAGATGATACCTTTGAAATGACCTACGAAATTACCGACCCGCCATATAATGCAGGCGCTTCAATGGCGGGTTTTTTAGCGGGCGAAGTTATAACTGTAAAAGATTTGCTTTATGGTGCTATATTACCTTCGGGTGCTGAGGCTACGGCAGCAATTGCAATATACGTAGCGGGCAGTGAATCAAAATTTGCAGAACTTATGAATGAAAAAGCAAGAAAACTTGGAATTACTAATGCCAATTTTACAAATACAAGCGGACTTCATAATAACAACCACTATTGTACAGTTATGGATATGGCAGTTGTTTTGCGTGCTGCAATGAAAAATGAAATCTGCCGTGAAATACTTTCCACCTACCAGTACACGACGACTTTTACTGAGCAGCATCCTGAAGGTATTTTACTAACCAGTACACTCTTTGGGCGTATGCGCGGTGATGAGCCTGAAGGAGCCGAAATTAAAGGCGGAAAAACAGGCTTTACCTCCGAGGCCGGCAACTGTATTGCAAGTTTCGGCGTGAGTGATAGCGGTAAAGAGTACATTTTTGTAACAACAAAAGCAAAGGGACTTTGGAAGGCTGTTTACGATCATATTAATACCTATACGGCATACGCTAAATAGGTTATAGTTGTTTTGTTTCTCTCATATATTTAGTTATCTTTAATTAAAATTTATTTGGGAGAAATGGATTTTGGATAATGCACTTAAAAGGGGATTGCTCGCGGTACTAGCTTTAACATTTGTTGTAGTATCGTTTTATATTGGATCAAAGGGTTATGAAATGCAGTTAGCATCTTCAAATAAACTTGATGGACGCCCTAAAATTATTCTTGATGCAGGCCACGGCGGGTTTGATGGTGGCGCGCAGGCTGTCGACGGTACCGTTGAAAAGGATATAAATCTTGAAATTGCCAAACAACTTAAAGAGATTCTAACCTTTTGTGATTTTGACGTTATAATGACGCGTACTGTTGATACCGGTACTGAAGATGATGCAAGTCAAAGTATCAAGGACCGAAAGGTTAGCGATATGCAAAACAGGTTAGAACTTACAGTAAAGCATCCTGATTCTATTTTTGTAAGCATTCACCTTAATAAATTTACAACATCATCAGCAAATGGTGCACAGGTTTTTTATTCAAAAAACAATCAGGACAGTATTGTTCTTGCAAATGCTATTCAAAGCAGTATTTCTAAGAGACTGCAACCAAATAATGAACGTGTTGTTAAGCAGGGCACAAGTAGCACGTATTTATTGTGCAAAACAAAGATACCTGCCGTAATTGTTGAGTGCGGTTTTTTAAGCAATACACAGGAGTTAGAACTATTAAAGAATAAAGAATACCAAAGGAAAATGGCGTTTGCCATTTTTTGCGGTATTTGTGAATACCATATTAAATAAAGGAAGTAAAAAATATGGCACAGAAAACCAAGACGGCTTTTGTTTGCACAAATTGTGGATATGAAAGCGTAAAATGGGCCGGCAAATGCCCGAATTGTAACGAGTGGAATACCTTTGAAGAACAGGTGATTGTACCTGTAAAAACCTCCTCTGCGGTTAAACTTTCAAGTGAATCGGTTTTAGCACAGCACCTTAACGAAATTACTGTTAGCGGTGAACATCGCTTTAAAACGCACATAGGTGAACTGGATAGGGTGCTTGGCGGCGGTGTCGTTAAAGGCTCGGTAGTGCTACTTAGCGGCGATCCTGGTATTGGTAAATCAACAATACTTTTACAGATTTGCAATGCTTTACCCGAACTAAAAATACTTTACGTTTCGGGTGAGGAATCTGCCGTGCAGATTAAACTTCGCGCTTCACGCCTAGGCATTAAAAACGATAATCTTTTAATAATGGCAGAAACAAATACCGAAATAATTTGTGAATACATACGTTCAAGTAAACCTGATATTGTAATGATAGATTCAATACAAACGATGAATATATCTGAAATTCAAACTGCGTCGGGCTCGCTCGCGCAGGTGCGTGAATCTACCAAAATGTTTTTAAATGTTGGTAAAAGTCTTGATATACCCGTATTTATTGTCGGTCACGTTAATAAGGGCGGCGAAATTGCAGGTCCCAAAATACTTGAACACATCGTTGACACGGTACTTTATTTTGAAGGTGAGAAAACCCAGTCTTACAGAATTTTGCGTGCCACTAAAAACCGCTTTGGCTCAACAAATGAGATTGGCGTTTTTGAGATGAATGAGACAGGACTTAATGAAGTGGAAAATCCTTCTGCAATGCTTTTGTCGGGCAGAATAAAGAATGTATCAGGTGGTTGTATTACCTGCGTTATAGAGGGCTCTCGACCTATTTTATCAGAAGTTCAAGGACTTGTTACATCGACGGGTTTTGGTAATCCAAGACGTATGTCAACAGGTTTTGACTATAACCGACTTAATTTGATATTGGCGGTGCTTGAAAAAAGGGAAGGGCTATATTTTTCCAACCTTGATACATACGTAAATATTGTTGGAGGTCTTCGTCTTGATGAGCCGGCGGCCGATTTAGCGGTGGCAATGTCGCTAGTTTCGGCGTTGCGCGACATACCTCTCGATGATGAAACAATAGTTTTTGGCGAGGTAGGTCTTTCGGGTGAAATTCGCTCGGTGTCACGTGCACAGTCGCGTATAATTGAGGCGCAGCGTTTAGGCTTCAAGCGCTGCATAGTTCCTAAAGCGAACCTTAAGGGTCTACAGGCGAATTTAGGCATCGATATTATTGGCGTAAAAACTCTCAATCAAGCCATTTCACTAATTAAATAATAAGAAAAAATGCTTACGTCAAACGTAAGCATTTTTGTTTGTATAACGAAAACCACGCGATAGTCGCGTGGTTCAAAAGAGGTTAACCGATGAACAGAACAAAATCCTCCGTTTGTGTTAAAATAGCAATGACCTGCCAGTCAAAACAAAACACAAACGGAGGATTTATAAATGAAAAAAGAAGAAATCAGTACAGATAGTTTAGCACACACAAAATGGAATTGCAAGTACCATATAGTTTTTACGCCGAAATATAGACGAAAGGTTTTCTACGAAGATAAAAGGTTGGAAATAAGAGAAATATTAAGAAAACTTTGCGAATGGAAAGGCGTAGAAATAGTTGAAGGAGAAGTATGTCCAGACCATATACATATGCTGGTAAGTATCCCGCCCAAAATGAGCATTTCAGGATTTATGGGATATTTAAAAGGGAAGAGTGCACTTTTAATATTTCAAAAATGGGGAAATATGAAATTTGCATACCGAAATCGCGAATTTTGGTGTAAGGGATATTACGTAGATACCGCGGGTAAAAACACTAAAGCAATAAAAGAATATATTTCAAACCAATTAAAGCACGATAAGGAAACAGACCAATTGAGTCTTTTCGACCCGCGGGACCCATTTATGGGTAGTAAGTAGCAATTGCGTGGCTGGCAGGCCAACAAAAAGCGCACTTGTGCGCCGCCAGTATAGGTTAGGGCTATGCCCGAAAATGAAATACCACCCGCTATGCGGGTGGATATTTATTCTCTTGAAAAAAATATTTGTATCCATTACAATAAATTTAAAAAGCAGAAGTTGGAGTGATCCCTTATGAATCCGCTAATACCAATGCTTGCCATAACGGGTAAACCTGATAAAACCAGAATGGATAAAATTTTTAAGCAATATCGTGGGGTAAAAATTGACCAGGTGGTGCTTTATCCGCGAAGTGGTTGTGAATTCACACATCTGTCTGACGAGTGGTATGGTTTTTGCAAAATGTTTGTAAGCACCTCAGCAGGAAAAGGTTTAAAGTTTTGGATTTATAAAGATTATTAGATTAACTATTGTAAACTGTTAGGTCAAAGGTTTAAAAAGGTATTTATAAATATGGTCAACGACTGGTGTGTTTCGCGCGAGGTTGTTTATTCGGGACATATGATGAACGAATGAAGTGTTGTTGGTGCTGTTAACGATAACGGCGACCTTCTTTTTGTGTCTTTATTATAGCAAAAAATACTACTTTTTTTTCAATATGTAAGGTTGCTCAAATTTCCGTTTTTACGATTATGCAAAACGCAGAAATGTTTAATTGCTGCATCATTTTTATTGATGCAGCAAAATAAATTTGATATAATAAATACGTTAGGGAAAATCGATGGCCGCTATATTACGGCTATCGGTTTTGGTTTTTATAAGGAGATTTTTTCTTGTATTTGGCAAGAAAATATGATAAAATTAATATAAATGTGATAAAAACGGAGGCGGAAATAATATGACAAAGAAGAAAAAGTGGATGAAATTCCGCCATCGTGTTGTTCGGAGTATTGCGTATTGGGTGCTTTATCCATACTCAATGCTCAAATATGGTATTAAAATTGATAAATTTAAGGAACAGGGCAATAAACAGTATTTGATTTTATTCAATCATCAAACCGCTTTTGACCAATTCTTTGTTGGTTGCTCCTTTAAAGGTCCGGTTTATTATGTTGCCAGTGAAGACCTTTTTTCAAAGGGATGGGTATCTGCTTTAATACGTTTTATTGTAGCCCCCATACCGATTAAAAAGCAGTCTACTGACGTTTCGGCAGTTATGAATTGCATCAGGGTTGCAAAAGAGGGTGGCACAATAGCCATGGCGCCCGAGGGTAATCGTACATATAGCGGTGCTACAGGATATATGAATCCTGCCATAGCGCCATTGGCACGCAAGCTAAAGTTGCCTATTGCTATTTATCGTATAGAGGGTGGTTATGGTGTTCATCCAAGATGGAGTGACGTTGTGCGTAAGGGTAAAATGCACTCCTACGTTTCACGCGTAATCGAGCCCGAGGAATATGCTTCTCTTACAAATGAGCAACTTTACGAACTAATTACGAACGAACTATATATTGACGAGTCGAATGCCGACGCATGCTTTAAATCGGATAAAAAGGCAGAATATCTTGAAAGAGCAATGTATGTTTGCCCGTTTTGCGGTTTGTCTGAATTTGTAAGCGATGGTAATGAAATAGAATGTAAAAAGTGCAACAAAAAAGTAGAGTATGGCGAGAATAAAACCCTTCGTGGTATTGGCTTTGATTTTCCGTTTAATTTTGTTAAACAATGGTATGATTATCAATGTGATTTTATAAATACGCTTGATATTATGCAGTGGTGCGATACGCCGCTTTACAGGGATACTGCAAAAATCAGTCAAATTTTTGTTTATAAAGGCAGAAAGTTACTTTTTGAAAATGCCGCTCTTAGTCTTTACGGCGACAGGGTAATGATAGATGCGCCTGACGGAACAACGCTTAATCTTTCGTTTGATGATATAAGTGCAGTTTCGGTATTAGGTAAAAATAAGCTCAATGTTTATTATAAGGATAAGTTGTATCAGTTTAAAAGCGATAAGCGTTTTAATGCGCTTAAATATGTAAATATTTATTTCCGATATAAAAACAGGGGGGACGAAAATGACAAATTTTTGGGACTTTAGCGTATGGGGCGGTCTTAACGTAATTGCAATATTATTATTAAGTCTGCTCGTAGCAAATGTTTTAAAAAATTCCAGCAAACTTTTAAAGGCATCATTGATACCTACGTCGGTTTTAGCGGGTGGTATTTTAATTGCCGTTGCAGGTGTGTATAAGTGGATTACGGGCAACGTTATGTTTGATACCGCATTCTTCGGTGGTAACGGTACCGCAATGTTAGAACTTATTACATATCATACATTAGCGCTTGGCTTTATAGCGGCAAAAACCTCTGACGGTAAACTTACCAAGAAAAGAACGGTTGAAATTTTTAACACAGGTGTTACTACCGTTTCTACCTATCTTTTACAGGCAGTAGTTGGTTTTGGTATATCGATAATTGCCGCTTTACTTATTAAAGATTTCTTCTCGGCAGCGGGTGTGCTATTACCCTTCGGCTACGGACAGGGTACGGGTCAGGCACTAAACTACGGCACAATATATGAAACCGAGTTTGGCTTTGTAGGTGGTAAGAGTTTTGGCCTTACCATTGCGGCTCTTGGCTTTATCAGTGCAAGTATAGGTGGCGTTATACACCTTAATATACTTAAAAGAAAGGGTAAAATAACCCTTTCTAACAAAGAGGATAGTCTAACCCGTTCGGATGAGATTGAGTCGGCAGATGAAATACCTATGCACGAAAGCATAGATAAAATGACCATACAAATTGCGCTTATTGCCGTTGCATATCTTTTGGCATATCTGTTTATGATTTTACTTGGCAAGCTTTTACCGGGAATGAAGTCGGTAATATACGGCTTTAACTTCCTTTTAGGTGTGTTAACTGCTACACTTGTTAAACTTATTATGAACGGACTTAAGAAATGCAAAATTATTAAGAAGGAATATACTAATAATTTCCTTATGACGCGAGCCAGCAATTTCTTCTATGATATTATGGTTGTTGCAGGTATTGCCGCAATAAGACTTGGTGTTCTTCAAGATTATTGGGGAATTATACTTATAATGGGCGTTGTGGGTCTTGTTATTACGTATCTATATAACTACTATGTTGCAAAAACACTCTTTAAAGAGTACACGCAAGAGCAGTTCCTTGCAATGTATGGTATGCTTACGGGTACAGCAAGTACGGGTATTATCCTATTGCGTGAGATTGATGGTGATTTTAAATCTCCTGCATCGGATAACTTGGTTTACCAAAACTTTCCCGCAATTGTGTTTGGTTTCCCACTTATGTTGCTTGCAACAATGGCGCCCGAAAAGCCCTATTTAACATTAGTTATTTTGGCGGCATTCTTCCTTGTTATGAACGTAATACTCTTTAGAAGTAAGATATTTAAAAGAAAAAATAAAAAATAATTAAAGGCAGGGTTTCCCTGCCTTTTTACAAAGAAAGATAATTATTAAGGTGAAAAAATAAAACGGATGACTCAGGTTATAACACCAATACCGAAGCATGTCAAAGAGGTGCATGCAAAAAAATTAAAAGGGAAGATACATTAAATGACACAAATTCCTACACAAAGAATAATCGAAAAGCTTGACAATTACCTTTCAAAAAACGACTATTCATCGGCTAAGGATCACCTACTGTATTGGTTGGCTGAGTCTGAAAATGCGTCGGATAACAGGGCGGCATTACTTATGTGTAATGAACTTATGGGTCTTACCCGTAAACTCGGCGAGGGCGAAGAAGCGCTTGGCTTTGTAAATAAAGCACTCACAAAAATTGAAGAGATGAATATTCAAAACAATATCGGTGCCGCAACCACCTATCTTAACTCGGCTACCGTTTATAAAGCGTTTGGCAAAGCGGCAGAGGGTATCGAGTTATTTTACAAGGCAAAGGATATTTACGAAAAAAATCTTGCCGAAACGGATGACCGTCTGGGCGGCCTTTATAATAATATGGCATTGTCTTTGGTCGATTTGTGCCGATTTGGCGAAGCAAACGAATTTTATCAAAAGGCGCTTTCGGTAATGCGAAAGGTTGAGGGTAAAGAACCCGAGCAGGCAATAACCTATCTTAATATGGCAAGCTTGGTTGAGGCGCAGTTTGGTCTTGAAGACGGGGAAGAGAAGATTGCCGAATATGTAAAAGAGGCCATGCAACTGTTGGATATAAGCCAAAATCAAAGCGACGGTAATTATGCCTTCGTTTGTGAAAAATGTGCTTCGGTGTTTGGTTATTACGGATATTTCGGTTACGAAAACGAACTTAATGAGCGCTGCAGGAGGATTTATGAAAGGACTTGAACTGGCTAAAAGGTTTTTTGATGAATGCGGAAAACCTATGCTCGAAACGCAGTTTGCCGACGTTTTACCATACATTGCGGTGGGACTTGTCGGTAGCGGTTCGGAGTGTTATGGGTATGACGATGATATATCCCGCGACCACGATTTTGAGCCGGGCTTTTGCATATTTATACCCGATGAAAATGTGATTGACCGCAAGGTGGAGTTTGAACTTGAACGTGCTTATGCTAAATTACCGAAGGAGTTTTGCAATTTTAAAAGGTCGCCTTTAAATCCTGTTGGTGGCAACCGACACGGGGTTATAAGAATTGGCGATTTTTATGCTTCAAAAACGGGTACAAAAGATGCGAATCTGTGTTTAGATGATTGGTTTAATATACCGGAGTATGCGTTGGCTGAGGCGGTAAACGGCGAAATATTTATAGATAATTACGGCGAGTTTAGCCGTATTAGAGAAAATTTACGCTATTATCCTGAGGATGTTCGTCGTAAAAAGATAGCGGGTCAATTGTTACTTATGGCGCAGTCGGGCCAGTATAATTACAATAGGTGTATATCGCGTGGTGATACCGCGGCGGCACAATTAGCGGTGTTTGAGTTTGTTAAGAGCGCTATGAGCGTTATATTCTTATTAAATAAAAAATATATGCCGTATTACAAATGGAGTTTTCGTGCACTGACAGAAATGGAAAATAATTTTGATAGTGCACAAAAACTTGAATTTCTAATGACGAGCGGTAACGACAGCAAAATGGCAAAAAACAAAGCCGAAATTATCGAAAAATTATGCACTGATATTGTTAAAGAGTTAAATAAACAAGGAATTTCAAATTCGTCGACTACAGAGCTTGAACAACAGGCATATAGTGTAAATAATAGCATATCGGATAACGAAATACGAAACGAGCATATTTTTTATGCAGTATAAAAAAGCGAGGTGAATTTCACCTCGCTACTTTATTCTTCTACAGGTATTTCTATATAGGATTTATCCAAAATTACGGTGTTCTTCGCAATTTTTGTGGTTGACTGCTCTGAGAACAGCCCCTTATTATTTGTGTGACGCACATATAACGGAAAAGCGGAGGACGAAATATCAATACGAATTTTCTCACCTTTTTTAATAACAAAAGCGTGTTCGTCAAAGGTGAAGTCCATTGCGATTTCCTCGCCCGAAACATAGTTTTCACGGAAGTTTGAAATCTGGTTAATATCATCGCGAAGTCCGTAATAGCCCTCCTTTTTACAAAGGCTTGTTCTTACATAAAAACAGGTGTCCTCGCAGTCGGATTTAACCTTTAATTTAATCTTAATTTTACCCTTTATATAAGTGTCACTTTCAAACTCGGGTGTGTAAACGGTGATAATATCATCGCGCAAATTTGGTTCATCTTGCCATTCGTTACCGCCAAAGTTTGCCGATAAACCGCCCTTAAATACGGCGGGGTTTTGTGGGTCATACTTGTAGGTAACCGAAGTGGTGCCCAAAACAAATTTTTGACAGGTGTTTGCGGTGTAAAAACCATCGCAACACCAGTTATCGCCGAACAACTTGTAATAGGTAGTTTTACCGAGTGTGAACGGTGGGTCGCCTTTCCCTCGCACATAGTCAATCCATTTTACTGCATGGTTTGGAAATTCTTTATTCATATCGCCGTTCTCGAAATTTACAGGTTCAAGCTCGCCGCAGCAACCATGGTCAAAGGGATGCACCACAAGAGCAGATTTGGATTTTGTTTCCTCATCTAAAGCGTTCCACATATCAAAAATGCCGCCCTCAAAACAATCGTAAAAGCCTGTTGTAAGTAAAATGGGTATATTGGCGTGGTTTAATATGCCACGCGTTTCACCTCCACCGTAACGGGTGTTCCAAAAATCGTCATTATGGTTTGGGTGTGCAAGAATTGCATTAAAATCGGCTACACTCTCACCTAATACAGTTTTAGAAAAATCAGATAACGGTAGCATATTAAAACTTTCAGGCGTATAGTTTTTGGTTGGCATAGTTTTTCTTTTATACATCTTAACGTACCAACCACCGTGTAGCCCAATTTTGAAAAATCCGTTGCGGTAGTTACAGTTATATCTCTCGGTATCTTTAACGCGAAGCACTGCACCCTTTATATCATCGGCAAAGGGTGCGGTTACGTAGTGTATTGCCGCGGTGTAACTACCACCGTATAGATAAATTTCACCATTATAAAAGTCTTGATGTCGTACCCATTCTTGCAAAAAAAGACCGTCTTCACGCTCGTTTATGTAGGGTATGCAGTCGCCGCTACTTTTACCTCTGCCTCGACAGTGTTGAAACACAACGGCATAGCCGCCCTCTATCCAAGGCTGAAATTCGGCAAGCTTGTTCGCACAAATTTGTTTTTTATCAATAAACTCATCCGCGTCAACGTAAGGGTTACGCATTATTACGGTAGGAAATTTGCCTTCTTTTTTTGGTAAACATACAACTGTAAATAGGTCTGCATCTTTAAAATTTAGATATTCAAAATAAACGTATCCCTTGTTTTGGTTACTCATAAAAAGTCTCCTTATTTTAAAGCCTTTAAAACGGTATTTTTAATATCCCTCATACCCTCTATTGTCGGGTGTCCGCATTGTTTATCAATTTTTTCAAAAACTATAGGGGTTATATTATATATTTGCGCCGCATCTTTTAAAGCTAAAGCAACTTCTTCTTTAAGCCCTGTGTTAATAAGGCAGTAAATTTCTGCATTTGGCAGGGCCTTTTTCAATAGGTCAAAAAAGCAATATATTGCCGGCAGTATGTTATAAAGGTCATCGTTTACCCAGTTATCTTTTTTAATTTCGCCCAAAGGTGCGCCACACCAGCTGTCGTTAGTGCCACCGAAAACAAAAACTTTGTCAATATTATTTTCCGCAAAGAAGCCTTCGTCAATCAGATTTCGCAATCTGCGAATAAAAGATGAGGTCTGGGAGCAATCTTTATTTTTATATCCCGTATAGCAGATGGTAGACCCCGACCAACTGTTATTTAAGACGAGATTTAATTTTGCCTCGTTAACAACCTGATACCACCAGGTTTGGTTGACGGCGGTTACGTCGGTTTCGGGTCGTCCGTTTTCGGAATAATAGGCTAAATATCCTTCGGGTATAAATCCCTTGAAGGTTGAATAACTGTCGCCAAAAATAAGAAGGTTTTTTGACATTTGATAGCACCTCCGAATCATTATGGTTTTAGTATATATTATTATAAAACGGAATTCAAGCACAAACACTTGAAAAAAAGATAGAATTATGGTATGCTTTTGAGAGTTTGTGAGGTGCTTTAAATGACAAAAAGTTTTAATCTCAATAATAGATGGTTCTATTTAGTGGCAGGCGTTTTCGCTATGCTTTTTTCAGGTGTTCTTTATGCTTGGTCAATCTTAAAAACACCATTTATGACCGAATATAAATGGGATGCTTCGGTTTTGTCTCTTAACTTCACCTTAACAATGTGCTTTTTCTGCATAGGTGCATTTTTGGGCAGTCTTATTTGCAAAAAAATAGGTCCCAGATTCACCCTGCTCATTTCGGGTGCATTGGTAGGTTTAGGTTTTGTATTGTCGGGTTTGCTTGGCATTAAAACGCCATATCTTTTGTACATCACGTATGCTGTACTTGCCGGTATGGGTATTGGCATTTCATATAATGTTATCGTTTCAACGGTTTGTGCTTGGTTTCCTGATAAAAAGGGTCTTTCTTCGGGAGCGCTAATGATGGGTTTCGGCGTAAGCACGCTTCTGCTTGGTAACGTTATAAACACCTTGTTTGAGAGCAGCACGTTTGGTTGGCAGAAAACCTATATAGTACTTGGTGTCACCATTGCGTTGGTTATTGTGCTTGTAAGTTTTATTTTAAAACTGCCCGGTGCAGATATAGAGTTGCCTGCCCCAAAAATGAAAAAATCGGCTGGCAAAGAGATTTTCGAAGTGCGCGACTATACAACAATAGAAATGTTAAAGAGTTTTACTTTCTGGCGTGCATTTTTGTTTTTGGCATTTATTACCGCCGTTGGTAACTCGGTTATCAGTTTTGCCAAAGACCTTGCAATATCGGTTAATGCGTCGCCCGATTTAGCAACAACACTTGTCGGTGTTCTTTCAATATGTAATGGTGTCGGTCGAATTTTAACGGGTGCATTTTTCGATGCTTTCGGACGCCGTATAACTATGGTTTCGGCAAATATCCTTACCATAGTGGCAGCAGGTGTAACCCTTTTAGCGGTACTGCTTAATTCACTGCCTGTGCTTATTATAGGACTTTGTCTGTGTGGTTTATCCTATGGTTCTTGTCCAACTATAACTTCAGCTTTTCCTGCGGCGTTTTATGGACAAAAACATTTCTCGGTTAACTACAGTATAATGAGTGCTAACCTAATGTTAGCGGCACTTATTGCCAATCTAAGTAATAGCATACTTGGCTTTAGTGGTGGATACGTAGCACCGTTTATTATGCTTTTAGCCGTTGCAGTTTGCGCACTTATTCTTACGTTTACAATACGCAAACCATAGAATTAATAATTCGTCTATTGTAAATTTTTATATCGGTTTGGTGATAGTTTGAAAGCGATAAAGTTTATAAAGAAAAACGCGGTTTTTTGCATTGCGGCGATTTTGGCGGTAATTACCTGTTTTTTGGTGCCGCCGGATAAAGAATATTTTGGTTATTTTGATTGGAAAACCCTTTCTTGTTTATTTTTAACCTTAGCCGTTGTTTGTGCTTTGAGAAACATTAAATTTTTTACTATTCTTGCGCGAAAATTGGTGGTTATGGCAGGGAATTTACGTTTGCTGTTTTTACTGCTTGTAATAATTACGTTTATTGGCTCAATGATTATTGCAAATGATATGGCACTTATAACCTTTTTGCCGCTCGGATACTTTGCGCTTTCGGTAACAAAGCAAGAAAAATATATGGCCTACCTTTTCGTACTTCAAAATATATCGGCGAATTTGGGTGGTATGCTTACACCGTTTGGGAATCCGCAAAATCTTTACCTATATTCTTTTTTTAACATTCCAACGGGCGAATTTTGTGCAATTATGTTGCCTTCATTTTTGCTTGCGGTTACACTTTTGGTAGTGGCGTGTATACCGATAAAGCCTATTAAATTTTCGTTGGATAACAGTTTTAGCGAAAAGTTAAATATTAAAAAGACCATACTCTATTGTGCATTATTCTTTTTATCAATCCTAATAGTTTTTAGGATAATACCGTTTTTGTTGGGTCTGTTGGTTATACCCGTAATTCTTTTCTTTGTTGATCGCGATTCGCTTAAGATGGTGGATTATTCTTTGCTCGGCACGTTTTTCTTTTTCTTTATATTTGCCGGAAATCTTTCGCGATTAGAAGCGGTAAATACTATTATTTCATCACTGCTTCAAAAGGATACACTAATTGTATCGGTATTGTCTTGCCAGTTTATAAGTAACGTACCGTCGGCTATCTTGCTTTCAAGATTTACGGCAGATTATCCCGCTTTGTTGCTTGGTGTAAACATAGGTGGTACCGGCACGATTATCGCATCATTGGCAAGCCTTATAACATTTAACGAATTTAAATTGCTGCACCCCGAGCAAACAAAAAAATACATAGGCATTTTTACGGCGGCAAACCTTGCATTTCTTGTGATTTTAACCCTAGCTGCAAAGTTTATATTTTAAATATTTAAAATATAAATCTCTTCGCAGAAACTAACAGTACAAAATTGTGAAATGGTTGTAGGGGACGGCGCCTTCGACGTCCCGTCAGGTTTTACTGGGTTTGCGGGCGGATGTGGACATCCGCCCCTACAAAATGTAAATAACGAGAGATTTATATAGAACAAAAGCGAGGTGATATCACCTCGCTTTTGTAGTTAGTTTTTGTTTACTAGAACCTGATTTATAAATTTAATAACACCTTTATATCTACTGATTTCTGCTAAATCGCATTCGCCATAAAGTGGTGGAATCATAATTTGATTACCGTCAATAGCAATATTTATGATACCCTCAACTCTGGTTAAGTTTCGATTGGCATTTTGGGAAAGGAATTGATATAATGCATCGTTTAATACATCGGTGTAGATGATATTAAAACGCATCATATTGCCTGCTTCCATTCGATTTACCCACTGCGATATATGCAACTCTTTATTTGCCTTTTTATTGATGCGGTCTTTTGCGTTATCAAAATCTTTTTTGTTGAAATTATCCGTTCTGTAAATAACGGTTCTTAATTTGAAAACTTTATTTAGGCGGAAAAATCGCACATCTTCTGATGTAGACAGTTGATTTTCTGCATTTGTTAAATTTTCAAAGATACTGATCATTTTTTCAAAAGTAAAATTCTTATCAGTATTAAAAATGATAGGTTTATAAATGTTTTCTTTTGCCTCTTTTTTAGCAGCACGACTGCTGTGTATGAGATATACAATGCAAACAGTAGCAATAGCAAAAAAGATAATAGCAACAAAGGACGGAACAAACAAAAACAAGATTCCAAAGCCGATTGAAATAATGGTCGATAGGATAGCAATTAAAGAAAGCGTTGCTCGTCTTTGAAGTTTTCTAATATGTAATTTAAGTTCTTCGTTCAACTAAATCACCGCCTTTGATTTATTATAACATCTTTGATTTCAAAAGTAAATTATTGCAGTATAAATTCCCACGAGTTACAAATAATAGTATCACGATTTGAAAAATTATGTAGTGGACGGCGCCTTTGACGTCCTGTCAGGTTTTACTGGGTTTGCGGGCGGTCGTGGGCATCTGCCCCTACGAAATGTAAATAAGGATATATATAACAAAAGCGAGGTGTAATCTACATATTGTATAGCCGGATGAGCGTAAAAACTCATTCGGCTTTGTGTGTTTGTAAAAAATTTTTAATCACCTTGATTTATGCATAAATAAGTAGTATAATAAAGGTATTCGGCAAAATTAAAATATTTCTGAGAAAATAAGGAGTTGTATAATTTATGAAAAAACTTAGTCTTTTAATTGCACTTTGTATGTTGCTTACTATTGGTGGCGTGTATGCTACATGGTCCTATGTTGGTTCTACAGACATCATCGATGCTTATGCCGAAAGCAAGGTAACGATTACCGATGCTGTAATTGAAGGAACATACGGTATTTACAAAATTGAAAGCAATCTCGTTCTTACTGTAGACCAGGCAGACGATAACCACGAGGCAGAACTCGTTTTCGATTCAAACGATGGTCAAGAGGTTTATTTAAAAGTAACCTTTACACCTAGCGCAAATGCCCCTCAGGCTATAAAAGCGAACGCAGTTGAATCTGAACTTTATTTCGGTGTTACAACTCCCATGCAGTATAAGATGGATGCCGATGGTAATTACTCTGATTCCGGAACTGCTGTTGATATTTTCACATTTGCAAATCCCAGCAACGGAGTGCTTGATAATACATTCGCATGGACAAAGAATGCCGACGGTACCTTTACATATGAGTTGGATGTAGATGACTTAAAGGATCAAATTGCTCTTTCTCAAACCTTCGTTTTAGATATTAAGGGAGAGCATGACGCTTTCCGTACTGCTCTTGCAGGTAATATTGTGGCTCGTGTAACAGACGGTACTGTTAACTAAGTATTAATCGGACGCCGATATAGCCGTCAAATAGCTATATCGGTGTTTATCTTTTGCTTTAGAAATTCAGGTGTAGAAATGACGTCGTATGACATTTATGTCTTTATCCTGTGTTTTATTGTGTTTACGTTGCTGACGGCAATGTTCACCTATTTGATCACCTCCATTACCAGAATGGAGTTAGAACTAATTCGTTTTGGGCACAGAGATGAAACAATAAAAAAACAACTGAATAAGAAGAAAACGGAAAGTCGAGCTTTGCTTTGGATTAGCAGAATTGTATCGCTGTTGCTTTGTGCGGTGTTTGTATGCACTTTCATTTTTGCTATCTATGTCCGTGTAAACGATGATAGGCCTGCCAACGGAATCCCATCTATTAAGGTGGTAAAGAGTGAGTCTATGTCGCAAAAGCACCCGGATAACAAATATCTGTTTGATAATAAACTCGATAATCAATTTCAAATGTTCGATATGGTGATTTGTCGCCATCTTCCCGCAGAGAACGAGTTGAAATTATATGATATCGTTGTCTACAAAAGAGACGATATGTATGTGATTCACCGTATTGTTGGCATTGAAGAGCCGAATGAACAACATCCAAACGAACGGCATTTCTTATTGCAAGGCGATGCGGTAGAAAATCCGGACAAGTTTCCTGTGCTTTATAACCAAATGCAAGGAATTTACAAGGGCACTCGTATTCCGTTTATCGGTAGCTTCATATTGTTTTTACAGTCGCCTGCCGGATGGCTGTGTGTACTGCTGGTAATCTTTTCTATGGTAGTAACGCCGATTGTAGAAAAGAAGATAAAAGAAGCAACGGGGGAACGTATTTCTGCTTTTTCGAATCAGTTGCAGGAAGAAGTAACAGAGGAGGAATACGAATGGGCAGAAGTATAGTGCGATATACGGCGTTTCTGTGCTGTTTATTTCTTCTTGCCACTACCGGAGGCGTTTTTGCTACATGGCACTATGCTGCAGATTCACTTGCGCCGGCAGAAACTAAATTTCCTGTCACAGTTACGGACTTTAAATTTTCTGACATTACCGACGAAGAAACCGAAGAAGTGACCAAGTCTCTTGCGCAGAAGTTCCTCGAAATCCTAAACAGTTCGACCGACTATGCGACACTTACTGGTGCTATGGATGATAATTATGACGGAAGCAGAGCGTGGACGGCATCCTATATAGGTAATGTTGCCGGTTCATCAAGTGACGACACCACGCTTTTATTAGATTTGTTCGACGGAGAACTTTCGTTAGAAGTCAACGGAACGCACGTTGATGTTACTTGCATCATTAAGCGAGAAAATATTGATGGAAGCACAAGCACGGGTGATTCATACAGGGTTGGCAGAACAACCTATCGTGGATGTGAGATGACTCTGTATTTAACAACTGCTAATTTTGACCGTGTATCATATAACGATTACCCGCCTGTATATGCTATGGTATTTACAAAGCCTTCCACAAATTCCGAGTGGGTACAAATCGGAGAGGAAATGTATGTTGGTACAGCACAGGTAGTTGGATATGTCGGCGGAACGACAACTGGTTCCTTCGATACAGGCACATGGAGAAGTTCGCAAGAATATCACGGTGTGTCCTCTGGCGCTACTATTTCAACGCTTATTCAGGCTTCACAATAATTATTAGTAAGGGCGATGACTTTTTGAAAGTCATCGCCCTTATCACATCTTAATTTTTTAATTTAAAAACAATTAGAAATTCTACTCATAATTTCTACAAAAAGTGTGATAAAGCTTTGTAAATACTAGTTTTGGGTTGTTTTTTTAGAAAAATTTTTGACACAAAACAGCATATTTTGACCTATTACATAGCAAAAGCGGAGTGGATTTCCACTCCGCTTTTGCAATCAATTATTTTTACAATAAACTTCTATTCCATTCTTGTTTATTTCGTTTAACACATCAGAAAATGTGAATTCAAATTCTTCTTTGATGTGTTTGTTTTTAACACCGCGATAAGCGGTTTTCCCAAGTCTAACATATAGCAAGTCCACACTGACAACAACGATACGGTTTTCGTCGGTTTCGTTAAAGTGAGAAATTTCCGAAACTAGCGTATATGTATATCCTTCTTTGGGTCTGGAAGTTAATTCTTCAAAATCCTTTGTGATATATAAATATTTTGGCTTGATATCAAGGTTGTATTGTTTGGCTCGTGTTATAAACGGTTTTAGCCATTCTCTTGTTTCTGCTCTTATTTCTCGCTCTATTGGAACAATCTCGTCTGTTAAATGTGCCTTTGTTTGTGCCTGTTTTCTCGTTTTTCGCTTATTTATCCAGTTTTTAGCATCCTCAAATAGATAGCCCGTTATTGTTCCGTCCCAATACTTTTCAAGCAAGTGTTTTGTTCTAAAACTCTTACGGATATGTCCGTTCATATAAAACCTGCATTTGCCTTTGTTGCTCCCCTTAATGCTAAAAACACTTGCATAGAAAAAATCAAAGATGCTCACTTGTGATGCGGTGCCAAGTTTTATGTCTTCGACCTCAATAGCGTGGATATCTTTCCATAGATATCTTTCGACAGGAAGAAAAATGTAGCATAAAGATACTCCCTCGTTATCAAAAGCATAGCAATAGGGCGTAAAGATGGCGGGAAGTACTATAAGAAGCAATGCCACTATACCAAAGCCTAAACCCCAAGCGCTATCGTTCTCCCTAAAAAAGTCTATTGAACCCCATGCAAAAAACAAACCTAAAATAACGCAAAAGTTAAAAAGCTTATTTAATGCAAATTGTTTTCTTTTGTTCATATAAACACCTCGTTAAATTTATTATAACATATTTGATTGCAAAAGTAAATTCACGCAGTATAAATCTCCTCAAAATACAAATAATAACAACACAATTTGTAATTTAAGGAGAAATGTATATATGAAAGCAACAGGTGACGTCGCTAGCGCTCACAGTGTGAGATGCAGCGAGCGTAAGGAAGCGCCGCGGTCGACGATTGCGCCACGATAGGAGTGAGCGCAGAGTCGGGTACCGCAAGAGGAAAGGTGAGAAGAATAGAGGCTCGTGTTATTATAACCTCTCAAAATTGTTGCTGAATTAAAATTCAGACAATTTTGTAGAACATAGATACTCGTTTTCCTCGTATGAGATAACACAAAAGTGAGATAAAGCCTTATAAATACTGGGTTTCTGAGCATTTTTGAAGAAAAATTTTTGACGAAAAACAGCACATTTTGACCGATACATAGCAAAAGCGAGGTGATTTTTCACCTCGCTTTTATAATGATTTTGCAAGTTTTTCTGTCGATTGATAGCGTTCATCGGGATTTACGCTTGTGCATTTACGAACAATTCTACAGGCTTTCCCTTTTGCTAATTTTTCGCTCGGATGTTTGCCAGTAATCATCACGTTAAGCAGAACGCCTACAGCATAAATATCTGTTCTAGCATCACTTTGTGCTACTCCTAATTGTTCGGGTGATGCATAACCAACTGTACCCATTATAACGGTGTCCTTACTGGCGGCAGAAATTTTTCGAGCCGCATTGAAATCAATTAAAACCACTCTGCCATCTTTGCCTATCACAACATTTTCGGGCTTTATGTCCCTATGTACAAGATTTCTTTTGTGCAAAACATCAAGTGCGTGGCAAACTGCCCGTATAACCTTGCGTGCTCCTACGTAGTGATAGTTTCCGCTTTCCATAACCTCGGAAATTGTGACACCCTCTATAAACTCTTCTAACACGATTTGCCCATCATCGCAGTTTATGACATCATAAATAATCGGTAAATTTTGAGCATTTATGTTATAAAGTTCTTCATATGCCGAAATCGCTGTAGAAAAACTTCTCACAACCATATCCCGTTCAGTTGATTTGTTTCTAACCCTCAGCACACGGCATTCATTTTTATTGCTGAGCACAGATACCAAGGAATAAGCATCAAAGAGTGCGGTTAAATATTGTTCTCTAGTCATAGCTTTAACCGTTCCATTCTTTATACTCGGCATCATAGTATGACGCACTGTTTTTATAGTATCTATAATTTCTGTCGCTACAATTTGCGGAACAGTGAATTGTTAATGTGCCATTACGTTTTGATTTTTCAGGGAACGCATTTGATTCGGTATAAATTGAGTTACCCTTGAAATAAATGTCGCTTAAATTATAGCAGTTTGCAAAAGCATTGTTCCAAATAGTTTTAACCGATGACGGAACAATGACCGTTTTAACGGTGCTGCTGATATTGTCATCACAAAAAGCCAATGCCATAATAGCTACTACTTTTTTGCCGTCTATGGTTTCGGGGATTATGTATTTGCCATCCGCAGCGGTCGTTTTTACACCTGTTATGACAACTGTATTTTCTAGATTTGCACTGACAGAAAAATCATCGCCATACTTAGCATTACGGTACATATAAGTAACCGTTGTGGTCTGTGAAGGTGTGGTTGTTGTGGATGTTGAGGAGTTAGTATTAGAACTATTGTTTTCGATTTTATTACTGCTTGATGTGGAATTTGTTGACGTGTTGTTTGATGTGCCATTTGTTGTATTATTTGTGGTGTTATTTTGCGAATTGTCATTCGTAGTTGAGTTATTAGTAGTTGTATTTCCAGAGGTATTATCAGTGGTGCTACCCTCATTTTTTGAAGAACCTTGTGTTTGATTATTACTTGTGGGAGTGGATGTTTCATTGCCTTGCAATTCACTGCTTTGCTGCCCAGATGATGAAGCGTTGTCGTCAGAAGTATCTAAACCACTACTGATAGATGCGGTTGAAGAAGTATCAATTTCTCCATTTGTCGGGGCTTCTTTTTTAGAAAATAAGAAGATGCAAGCAACAATAAGAACAAGCACTAAAACGGCGGCAATAATAATCAGCCACCGTTTGTTATTTTCTTCTTCAGTTTCAATGGTTTGCTTTTCCTCAAATGAGGTCATGCAATAAAGGCAAAATCGAGCTTCTTCTTGGATTTCCGCCTTACATTTAGGACATTTTTTCATCTTTAACTACCCCAACGTTTCCAACCCGTATTCATAGAGAATTTCATTAATTTCTACTACAGATAATTTTTTGCACACGCCGTATAAAATAATGCTATCAAAAGGAAGTTTCACATAAAGTGTTGAATAACCGGCACACTTTAATAAGGTTTGCACCTCGTCTAATGACAATTTCATCGCAATAGCGAGGCATAAAAGCTTTTTGCGCTCAGGCACCCTTAGTCCTGAAAAAATTTGATAAGCGTAAACTTCACTCATCTCTGCTGCACGAATAACTTGTGATTTTTTAAGGTCATATTTAGCAATTAGTTCATCTAAAAGCTGCGACAAATCCTCTTTAACCATATAGTCTTTATTTTCACTATAAAAGGTCTTAAAATCAGGGCTGAGACCGAGTTCTTCTACAATTTTTGAAGTATCTTTTACCATAAACAACACCAAATTTAATTCTTTATAAATTAGTTATATATCGTTAATATCATTATAATAAACAAGCCGTGCTTTGTCAACTTACGACAAAACACGGCATTTTTCTTTTCTATGCTGACAGCATAAGACTTTTTAGTATTAATGTATTACATTTAAAACAAGAACGGAGGGAAACTTTATGGAAAAGATCATAAACAAACTGTTTTCTGATTATCTTTCCGAGCAGAACATTGCTTCAAGGCCAGAGTATTCTGCCCTTGCTAAAAATGCACTTCAAAAAGAGAAAGAACTCAGAAACAAGTTGAACGAAGAACAAACAAAATGTTTTGAGGAGTTATTCAAGCTTACCTCCCAGATACACTTTTTAGAAGTTAAAGATGCTTTTTTTAACGCCTGTAAATTAGGCGCAAAGGCATCAAAAGAATTTGTTATTTGAGTTCTTGTTCTAATCTTTTGTATTCCGGTGTGTCAAAGAATTCCATCACTGTAATCTCAAGACCATCACAAATCTTTTTAAGGGTTACTATACCGGGATTCTTACTTTCACCATTCAAAATGCTTTTAATAGTAGCTTGCGGAATGCCGCACATATAACTGAGCGCATTAGGCGTAATTTTACGCTCACGACAGATCTCGTAAATTCTATTAACTGTAAATTCGCAAATACCCATACATATCACCTATATAGTTAGTATTTCTGTATATAGATGATATATCACTACAATTTTATTTGTTAGTTATATTTCACTAATTTTTTATTGACTTATTTTGTTGAACGCTGTATAATTAGTGATATATAACTAATAAATAGCAACTCACAAGGAAAGTATATGGCAAATCGTGACGAAAGTCACTTGCAAAGATAAAAAATAAAAGGAGAAATTAAAATGGGATTTTTAGACAGTTTAAAAAGTGCTGCTAAAAGCACAGTATTTCAGGCACTTAATATTGAAGCGGAGGAAGAAAAGGTATCTAAGCCAACTTCAAATGAAACTTATGGAGTTGTCTCAGGAAGCAATATTCCAGAAAATGCGATGTATAGTCTTGATAAAGATAACAATCGCATAATTATACGTGAATTCAAGACGAATAAAAGTATTTTTGAATATAGTTTTGATGACGTAAAGAAGTTCGAGCTATCAGAAATTAGCGAAAAAGATTTGCCGTTTGGTAAGGCAAAATTTCACCACTTTACATTAACCTTTAATAATGCTGAAGAAATAAAAATTGCACAAACGTTAACAGATTATAATCAAAAAACAGAATCTAATATTAAAAGAGAGAAAGAAGAATCTTATAAGTTCTTTAATATAATTCATTCATTTATTTTGAATACTAAAGACGCAAAAACGAAAAATTGGCTAAATACTGTTTTTGAAGATGCCGGAGAACTTCCTGTATTTGATGAAGCCGGAGGATATTTAGCTGATAATATTGTGGCAAACTACGATAAACATTTGCAAAAATAATCAAAATAGTCTTATTAAGGAGAATATCTATGGGAATCGGAACACCTATTAAAGAAACAAGTGGAAAAATTTTAGGCTATGTTGAAACAAAACCTAATGGTGACAAAATTTTGCGAGATTTTTATGGTAAAATTTTAGGACGTTATGTTAAAGGTTTAAATGCAACACAGGAAGCGTCTGGCAGAAAAGTTGCTCAAGGCGATTGTTTAATGATGCTATTAAGATAGGAGAATAATTATGATAAAATGTCCAAACTCTTCCCGCCATTGCGGTACATGTAGACATTGGATGGGACCAAGGAAAATAACATCTACGGGTATTGAATTAGACTCGAAAGATGTTGGTAAATGTGGCAAAAAAGGGAATTCAAATTACGGCAAGGAAAAAGTTGCATTAACAGAATGTTCTTCGTGGGAAAAAATATAGTATTTACGCTTTTTTTACTATAGTTAGTATAAATACATATTTTATAATTTAACACATCAAGTATAAAACTCCTTTGTTGACAGATAATAACAGTGTTATCAATTAGGCAAAGGAGTTTTTATATATGAAAGCAACTGGAATAGTTCGTAGAATAGAGGCTTGTGTTATAATAGGGCAAACTGCCTGAAAGGCGCATAAACACTAGGTTTTTTGTTAGTTTGCCCCACCCGACGCATTGGTATCAAAACGGGTTTTTAGGCGGTTTTATACATAGCAAAAAGCGAGGGAAATTTCCCTCGCTTTTTTAACTAATCGCGTTTATGATTTCCTGCGCGTAGCGCACGCCTTCCATAGCGTCCTTGGCGTACTTGTCAGCGCCGATTT
>JAFSDK010000074.1 GCA_017436255.1 Clostridia bacterium | reverse complement strand
TCTATATCCTAAATGGTGTTCTCGCATATCCATTATAACAGATATTTTAAACTCTGCACTATATTTTTGTTGTATTGACCCTTTCTTTGCCATAAAAAATGCACCTCCAAAAGTGTCTAACTTTTGGGGTGCATATCAATTACGTCGGGGTGTTTTTCTAACATCAATATTATATTCAAAAAATTGCAGTTAAAAGTGAAAAGATAATAAATAAAAAGCCTTCGCTCCGACCTAATGGTCGAAGCTAATGTTTTTGGTCGAGGTGACAGTTCACTCTCCGTCGGTGCTGTTTTGACCGCTCCGAGCGGTGCCCAAAACAGTTCACCTTACTCGAGACTTTGGCAGACTACAAAGCCTATCGCGGCTTTGTGAGCTGCGTCGACGAACCTTGCAGGTTCTCGTCCCGTTACATGCAAATAAAAACATTAGCTCCGACCTAATGGTCGAAGCTAATGTTTTTGAAGATACCGCCTAATTTTGATACAAAAATCGGGAGGGGGTGCATTTTGCTTGTTTTTGAGGGGTCAAGGGTGCAAAATGGCTGTTTTTTGACCCGAGGGGGTGCAAATGTTGATTTTGAGTCATTTTTACATCTCGTCTTTGTACGGATCGAACGGCGGTTTATACTTTTTCAGCATCTCCTCCTTGCACAAATGCAGCTCTTTTTCGTTGATGATGCCACGGGAGTGCATCATCTTGAACATAATGACAGCGTTCATATAGTGTAGCTGTCTTTCGGTTTCTTCGAGAGTCATTTCCGGTAATGGCTTTTGGATATTCATAAAAGCACCTCTTTCATAATATTAGCCTGGCGGCTTGGTTTAATAGAGATGCTCAAAAATCCAGAAAAGTCAAGTCCCCGAAAAACAAAATCACCGCGCCTATTATAAGTAGACGCGGCAATTGATAAATTATTGTGAACGGGTATTTTTGCACAATTTTAGATGTCTGTTCCTAAAGAACCGGTCAATGTTTCCATCATCAACCTGCCGCCGAGCCGGAATCCGTAGGAAAATATCTCACGCTCGATAATGCCGTACATTTCATTAACGCAATCATCGTACTTTGCCAAGGTTTCTTTCTGCTCCTCAGTAAGCGTAGCGGAAAGGTTGTCCCGGTTCTTACCCATAAGGTTCAGGAGATTTTTGATTTCCCGATTGCCTTCAGTACTCTGCTCCTGGGGGTTAACATTTCCATACCAAAACTCCTCAAGCAATGTTCTCATAATCTTTCTCCTTCCGTACATAACAAAACGACCGCATCTCCGAGATAATTCCCGGTGATACGGTCGTTTCTTTGTTTTTAGTTATCTTTTTCGGTTTTGTTTTTATAAGTGGCATAATGCTGCACCTCCTTGTAGCACAACACTATACCGTCACATTCCCGAAAAGTCCAGTAATAGTTCATAATATTTTGCACAGGTATATTCATATGGGTTGACAAAACACCAAAATATGGTATAATATTTATGTAGCTTGCAGGCGATTTTGCTTGTTTAAGCTCCAGTATCTCTTTGCAGATTTGGTTGAGCAGTAATAAATATGCGCGATAAGTGTTTCTGTTTTTGCCATTCTGCAAGAACAGAATTTTTTATTTATAAAGGAGATTTGGTTATGCAAAAAATTACTCTTATCGCAAAATCTTTCAAAAAAATGGATGACCCTACAGGTTCACCTGATGGTCGTGTGAAGTATGTATGTTATGTTAAAGCTAACAGCATACCGCAAGAAATGAATGATTGGTTCTCAACTAATCCTCGTGAGCAAAAAATGTCAACTAATGTTGCGAAGAAAATCACCGAGAGTTTAAGAGATAATGAGAACTTCCATGAGCTGAATCGTGGTGTCTTAATTTCCGCACTTGATGTCAAGTATGATAATGCTACAAAAGAATTATGTATAACGCTTGACAATCCTGAAGTGCATGGAAATATCGATGGCGGACATACACTCCGTGCAATTTTATCCGCTAATATTTCACATACCTTAAACGAAAACAGGTATGTATTTTTCGAAATCATTACAGGTATTGATTCACCCGTTGAACTTGCCGCTGCAAGAAATACGTCCGTGCAGGTTGATTTAAAGTCTATAGCTGAACTTGAAAAGAGCTTCGAAGAAATAAAATCCGCCTTTGATGGCCTTTGTTTTGCTAATAGAATACAGTACAAAATGAACGAGCATTATAGCGAAGAAGATATTACTCCAATTGATGTTCGCGAAATCATTGCAATTACAGCTATGTTTAGCCAAAGTATGTATCCTTTCAAAACGTCATTAGGTACTTTGAATGAGTCGCAACCAATTCAATGCTATTCTGGAAAGGAAACTACTTTGCGCAAGTTTTTAAATATGGATGGTTCTGATAAACATCAGCAAAAAATCAACAGAGATACAATGGTTAAAATGATGAAGCCCATAATCAAGGATATTTTTGCCTTATGGGAAACTATTGAACTCGAATTTGCAACAACCGCAAACGCTACTAATAGAAGATATGGAACACGCAAGTATTCTAAGTACCATAATGGCGATGTGGTTGGAAAAACTATGTTTGGTGAAAAAGAAGTTTCGTATGTAGTACCTAAAGGTCTTATGTATCCGCTTGTAGGTTCTTTTAGGGCCTTAGTTCAGATAGATGAGAAAACCGGTGTATATGGTTGGAAAAAGCATCCGCTTGATGTATGGAAAGCATTAGGCTCGAAATTGGTCGGCATTATTTTAGATGAAAAAGCCGAAACTCCCGATTCTCTTGCAAAAAACACAAACTTGTGGAGTAACCTTTTCAAAGAAATTTATATATACGCATATATGAACTAATCAAACAGGTGTCTTACAATCGCGCAGTAAGACACCTGTTTTTTGTTTTGTGTATTTAGAAATTATTTTGTCAATGTTTCTTTAATAGCCTTGGCAATAATATATGCCAAATCAACCGGCACAGCATTTCCAATCATTTTGTAACCGGTATCAACATCGGTGTAAACGAATTCGAAATTGTCTGGGAATCCCTGGATTCTTGCACATTCTCTAACGGTCAACCTTCTATACAAGTCCTCTTTGCCAGGTACAAAAATGCGTTTGTTTTTGGCAATGAACTTCATTTTGGGTGCTTGTGGATGAAGCTGACATTGACGCCCACTTGCTTGAACCGTGAAGCCTTGTTCGTTCCATGCACGCACTCTGTTGCGGCTCATAAAAATCGTAGAATAGGCGCCGATGTAGTATTCGTGATTAGGAATCTTAAGATCTGTATTGGCTCGGTTTTTAGGCAATGCCGGAATAGCAGAATCAGCCAAATCCCCAATGGCATCACGCATGGTCTTCTTTTCCCACACATTAGGTGTTGTTGGTGCAGGGAATTTAAAATCAATATTTAAATCTTTTCTAAAGCCGATATAAAAGACTCTTTTTCTATCTTGAGGAACACCATAATCAGCAGCATTAACAAGAGTAATGGAAACGTTATACCCACATTCTTCGAAACATTTGATAATATTTTGTACCGCTTCGGAATGTCGGTTTGCCAGCATTCCGGATACGTTTTCTGCAAGGAAAAACTTTGGCTGCTTGTCCTTGAGAATACGAATATAATCAAAGAATAATTTACCACGATCATCGTTTATACCACGCAGGGAACCAGCTTCACTCCAGCTTTGACAAGGGGGACCTCCGATGATTCCATCAATATCATCCGGGAAATCGGATTCTTTGATGCTCCTAATGTCTCCTTTAATTAAAGGGGCAGTATGGTTCTTTTCGTATGTAGCCCAAATAGTCTTATCGAACTCATTGGCCATAGCGATTTCAAAGCCGGCTCTTTCAAAGCCCAAATCCAAACCGCCTGCACCGGAGAACAAACTAATTAATTTCATTTTCAAATACCTCCAATTTGGTTCATATTAACTCTGTTGTGCGATTATATCAAGTCCTAAAAATTAATTATTGAAGGATCTGAAACAATATCTTCTGTAATATCATCGGTAGTATCGATACCCAATTCGTTTAAAGCTGCTATGAGATTGTCGGCAACTTCGTCTCCTCCCACGGAAAGCGGAGAATCAAAAACTAAATTATGGCATAACTGACCGTCCTCAACATACCAATCAACATACACAGAAAGCGGTCTATTTCCATCGTATTTATTATAGAAAGTCCTATAATTTAAAGCTTTGCACGCAAAATAAACAGTGGGATACATATCAACATAATCTTCAATTGTATAGAGACTATCGATGATTTCTTGCGTGGTTTTAACACCATCGTTCATCAAGATGCAATTTGCAATGCCGCAATTTTCAATAATTTCTCCATTGACACGTGCATCTCTTTTGTCTTTTGAAATATGAGTACCGGCATAAACATCAATAATCTGTTCGCGTGTTAACTCAACAAGACCTGATAGTCCACCACCGGTTTTATTTAACAATTCATATTTCCAACCTAAAGTAATTGCACCACGTTCGGTTCTTGCGGCGGCACTTTTGTATATTAGTTTTTTGCTTTCAAATACATCACGAATAGACTCTGTGGCTTGCATGATGATATTTTCCCAATCATCACCAAACAGAGCCTTGGCTCTTACTGCATTAGTTTTGTTTTCTATAAAATCTGCATTTTCCTTTTTATAGGTAATTTTTATTTCAACAATATCGCCGTATTCCGATTCTGCTTCAACATAAATATCAGTTTTGGGTTCACCCTTCATACAAGTGGGCTTGCCAGAATTCACTATTGTAAAATTATCACCGTTATAAACGAATGTATTTCCTGCACGTAACAATGACGCTATTCTGCGTTCTGCTTCACCAAATGTAGGCATAGTTTATTCCTCCTCATTTTTATCTGCGTTAGCAGCACCACCGCTTTGAATCCAATTGTCAATTTCGCTTAGTCGAAATTTCCATAAACGTCCCACGCGGTGACATGGGATGGTTTTATTGTTAATCCATCGTTGTAAAGTGTCTTTATTTACACCTAAATGTTCAGCGGCTTCTTTGCTTGAAACCCATCTTTCAATTTCCATATGTAGCCTCCTGTTGAGAGATAATTAATTATATCACATTTTGGGGGACTTGTCTATACATAAGTAGGCTTTTGTATGTTTTTATATGTATTGATATACGAATATAAAGTGCGTAGTTTTTGATAAAACGGCATATGAACCTATTATACCATTTTTGCAGATAGATGGAATGCTTTTCCGAATTCATAACCTGTTATGTTTTCGGTGTTCGTTGACGGCAAAAGTGTTCGTTGACGGCAGATTTGTTCGTTAACGGGAGCAAACATTCATCGCCGGGGAGAGGGCGAAAATGCTGATTTTGGGTATTTTTAGGTATTGCGGTAACCTTATATTCCCGATACAATTTTAGTACAAAGCCCCGTTTTTACAGCGCCTTGTACAAATAAAATCGCATATAACAGGTGAAAAAGCACAAAAAAATTAAGGTTGATTCGTTTTGAATCAACCTTAATTAGTATTGGTCGAGGTGACAGGACTCGAACCTGCGGCATCTAGTTCCCAAAACTAGCGCCCTACCAACTGGGCGACACCTCGTAATTTATTTGTTATTTTAATTTTATGTGCTGCTTTTTGTTTTGGCAACCCTCTTGTGGTTCCCGAAATTTGTCTTCGCTTGGGGCGCGATCAAATTTCGACCACTGCGCTTCGTTTCGCTCGCTTTTTCTCGCACCGCGAGCGCTCGCGACCTCACCCAAAACTAGCGCCCTTCCTCTTGCGGTGCCCGACGACTCGATGCTACCGCATCTCACTTGTCGACCGCGGCGCCAAAACCACCTTCGCTGCATCGTCCACCGGACGCGCTCAGGCATTTTGCCAACTGGGCGACACCTCGTTACAAATAAACGCTTGCGAATTCTTATTATAAATTAAAACACAAATTTTGTCAACCATTTTGTTTCTATTGAAAAATTATTATTTTTCTGTATAATATAATTATATAATATATTAAGGGGTGGAACAAGCAATATGAATATTTTATGCGTCGGCGACGTATGTGGAAGTATTGGTTGTAAAACCCTTTCAAAACATCTGCACAACATTAAAAAACAATATAATATTGACCTTACCATTGTTAACGGCGAAAACTCTGCCGATGGCAACGGTATTACTCCTGACAGTGCAGATTTTCTCTTTAGTATTGGCGCCGATGTTATAACAGGCGGCAATCATTCCTTGCGACGCAGTGAAGTACACAACTATCTAGACGAAAAACCTTTTGTGCTTCGCCCCGACAATCTACCAAAAGCCGAAACGGGAAGCGGCTACTGTTTAGTTGATTTGGGTAAATATCGCGTAGCCGTTATAAATCTGCTCGGTCACATTTACCTTGAAAACTTGGGTGCCTCTAACCCATTTGATGCTGCCGATGCCTTGATTGAGCGAGCAACAAGTGATGGTGCAAACTTTATTATTATTGATTTTCATGCCGAGGCAACAAGTGAAAAACGCGCGTTAGGTATTTATTGTGACGGCAAAATATCTGCCCTTTTCGGTACCCATACACACGTACAAACTGCCGACTGTCAAATATTACCCAATGGTACAGGGTATATAACCGATCTTGGTATGACCGGACCTATACAATCGGTTCTTGGCGTTAAAAGTGATATTATAATTTCGAGACTTCGCCACATTGACACAAAAAAGTTTGAACTAGCCGATGGCGACTGTATGATAAACGCCTGTGTTTTTTCAATTGATGAGAAAAGTGGTAAAGTTTTCGATTGCAAAAGCTTATACATAGGATAATAGGAGGGAAACATATGAAAAATAAAATTATTGCATTAATGTTATCCCTATTTCTTTTAATCGGGCTTTGCGGTTGTGCAACAAGCAAAAATCCCAATAGCAATAAAGATAATAAAAAACCCGAAAATAATAAGAATACTACAATTAGTATTGCCTATAATGGCACCGACTCGTTTAACCCCTTTATTGCCGAAACTTCACTTAACCGCAACGTATCAACCCTTATTTTTGATTCGCTTTTTTTCATTGACAATAATTATAATCTGCAAAATAACCTAGCAGAATCTTATGAAATAGACGGAAAAGTATGCACCGTGAAAATAAAAAACACCGTCTTTTCTGACGGCACAGTTTTAACTGCCGAAGATGTTATATATTCTTTTAAAGCCGCTAAAAGCGCAAGCGGACGTTATAAGCAACAACTTAAAAGTATTATAGATGTATCAGCCAACGGCAGTGAAATAACCTTCACCTGTTCGAAAAATGACCCTTATATGCTCAATCTGCTTACCTTCCCCATCATTAAAAAGGAAAGCGATAAACTGACTGATGAAGATAAAATAGCATTACCGCCCATCGGTTGCGGACGCTATTCGTTATCTGACGACAAAACAACACTTATTGCCAACAAAAAGTGGCACGGTGGAAAATTAAACATTAAAACTATACGCTTAATTAATGCGCCCGACCGAGAATCACTATCACACGCGGTAGAAATCGGAGCAATTGATATTTACTACACCGACCTGTCAGACGGCACTATTCTGCGAATGAGTGGAACCCGCCAAGACGTTAACCTTAATAACCTTGTGTATATAGGCATTAATCATTCGCGCAGTTTAATGCAAAACAGTAATATGCGCCAAGCAATATCTGCCGCAATTGACCGAACAAAAATCTGTGAATCGGCTTATTTTACCAATGCGGTTGCGGCAACAGGTATATTTAACCCCTCTTGGACCCCCACAAAAAGCATACAAAGCATAGAAACTTCCGCAAATAGTGAAATTTCTATTGAGAATTTAGAAGAAATCGGTTATAATAAGAAAGATAATGGGGTTTATTATGAAAATGCCAACGGTGATACCATCACCGTGCGTTTGCTTGTAAACAAAGAAAATCAATTTAGGCTTAACCTCGCCGATATGGTTGTTAACCAACTAAAAAGTGTGGGCATTAAGGTTATAGTAGATAAGGTGCCTTACAAAAATTACGTTACACTTCTTAAGCAAGGTGACTTTGATTTATATATTGGTGAAGTTAATATTCTCGATAATATGGATGTGACCGAGTTGTTATGTGCAGGCGGCAAAGCCGCATACGGCATTAAAAAGGACGACACCACCAATAAGACCACTCAAGATATGATTAAAAGTTTCTACGACGGTAAAGCAACGGTAGCCGATATTGCGGCATACGCTATATCTGAAATGCCAATTATACCAATTTGCTATCGCACCGGCGTTCTGCTTTGTAGCGAAGACGTTATTGTTAAAACCGAGGCGTGTTCAGGTAATATATATTTTCCCATAAATACTATGAAAATAAATTAATTCTAAGGAGGATTATTTTATGATAGCTTATGATACTAGATTAGGTACGGTTAATTTTTCTGATGCATACCTTTCAAAGCTTATCGGAAATGCCGTTTCGACCTGCTATGGCGTTGTTGGTATGGCTCCCGGTAGTAAAAAGCAACAATTTATGCATCTTTTCTCTAAAAAGTACTATACCGATAAAGGTGTTATTGTACGCGGTAATGCCGATAGCGTTATCATTGAAATTCACATAATTGTATCCTATGGCATGAACATAAATGCAATTGCTAAGAGCATTGTAAATAAAGTCAGATTTACCGTAACCGAGATGACCGGCGTTAAGGTTGAGAAGGTTTTGGTTAAGGTTGACGGCATCCAAGAATAATTAGGGTGACTTAAGTTAAAGGAGTGTTTTTATTTGTTTAGCGGAAATACCCTGCGTGATGCGATTATTTCGGCTGCTAACCATATAGCCAATCTTCGCAAGCAGGTAGATGATTTAAACGTATTCCCTGTTCCCGATGGTGATACAGGTACAAATATGTCTTTGAGTATTGCTAACGCCGCTCGTGAGCTTGAACGCCTTGAGGATGAAACGGCAGGTAAGATTGCATCTGTTGCCGCTTCTGCCCTTCTTCGTGGCGCGCGCGGTAACTCAGGTGTTATTACGTCTCTTTTATTCCGTGGGTTTGCCAACGGATTAAAAGATGCCGACGAAGTAACGGCATCTAATCTTGCAAACGCTTTTAGATTGGGCGTTGAGGCCGCATACAAGGCCGTTATGAAGCCCACCGAAGGCACCATTCTTACGGTAGCACGTGTTGCTTCTGAATATGCTACTGCCGCACACAAGGCAGGCAAAGACGCTATGGGCGTTTTTGAGGCCGCTATGGAAGGCGCAAACAAGGCTTTGGCCGAAACCCCAGAACTTTTACCTGTATTAAAGCAAGCAGGTGTTGTAGATGCAGGTGGTCGCGGCTTTGTTGTTATACTTGAAGGTATGTATTCGGTATTTAAAGATGGTGTTATTATTGCCGCTAACGGTGCTGAAACTACTGCCGATGATTCGGAAGAAGACGAGTGGGAAGGCCGTAATGCCGCAGGTGAATTTGAAACCGAAATCACCTTTACCTATTGTACCGAATTTATAGTTAATCGTGATACAGAAATTACACGCGAACCGTCAGAACTTCGCGCTTTCCTTGAAACTATCGGTGACTGCGTAGTTGTTGTTGACGACGAAGAAATTATTAAGGTTCACGTCCATACCGACCACCCGGGTAAGGCCCTTGAAGAAGGTATTACCTTTGGTCAGTTGGTTAAACTTAAAATCGAAAACATGCGCGACCAACACGAACGCGCCAAACACGAATCACAACAGAAGGCTAAAAAAGCACCCAAGAGTGCCAACCTAAAGGAAACCTTTAAACCTGTTGAACCTACAAAGCCGGTTGGTTTTGTATCGGTTAGCGCAGGTGAAGGTCTTGAGCAACTTTTTAAAGATTTAGGTGTAGATACTGTTGTTTCGGGCGGTCAAACAATGAACCCAAGTACCGACGATATACTTAGCGCCATTGAAGCTACCCCCGCACACACAGTGTACGTATTACCTAACAATAAAAATATTATTATGGCGGCTGAGCAAGCAATTCCGCTTAGCACCCGTAAAGTAGTTGTACTTCATACGCGTACAATACCGCAGGGCATCACAGCGTTGCTTAACTTTGACCCTGATGCAGATGAAGAGGCTAACGTTATTGCCATGACTAAGGCATTTAGCGACATTTCAACAGGTCAAATTACCTTTGCTGCAAGAAATTCAAACTTCGATGGTAAAGACATTAAAGAGGGCGAACTTTTAGCCCTTGATAACGGTAAAGTATCTTTCACCGAAACCGATATGGAAAAATGTATTGTTAGACTTGTTAAGCAACTCGTTAAAAAGGATAGCAGTTTCTTGACGGTTATCTATGGCGAAGACGTAACCGATACAAGCGCGCAAAGAATCGAATCTTTGCTTAACTCTAAGTTTGGCGACAAACTTGAAATTACCTTGGTTAACGGCGGTCAGCCGGTATACTACTATATTCTTTCTGTAGAATAAGGAAGTTGTAATGTTATCATTTGATACCGATATCAGATATTTAAAGGGCGTTGGCGAAAAACGCGCCCAGTTGCTAAAGCGACTGGGTGTGGATACCGTCGGCGCTCTTTTATCTTTTTACCCACGTTCATATAAAGATTTAAGTAAAACAGAACTTATATACGATACCGAACTTGATAAAACGGTTTGTATCAAAGCAAAAATCACAAGTGATATAAGCGAGCACTACATACGCAAAAATATGACGCTTTATAAGTTTAAGGTTGCCGACCAAAGCGGAGCTATGAACGTCACTATTTTCAACAATAAATACTTGGCTGAAAAACTTAACGTCGGTTCAACCTATCTTTTCTATGGTAAAACGACGGGTGGCATTTTCTTGCGAGAAATGTCATCACCCGAAATTTACGAACAAAATAACAACGGCATTTTGCCCGTTTATTCCCTTACTTCAGGTATTACTTCAAAATATCTGTCGGGTATTATCCGCACCGCGCTTGATAGTTTTACACCTGATGACCCGCTACCCCAATCGGTGCGTGAAAAATATAACCTTTGTGATATAAAGTACGCCCTTAATAACATACACTTCCCGCGTACTAAAGAATCGCTAGATCGCGCACGTCGCCGCCTTATTTTTGAGGAACTTTTCTTACTTCAGTGCGGTATGTCATACTTTGCTTTAAAACGCCGTGGTAAAACCGCATCGGTAATTGAGAATAACTATACCAATGAATTTCTGTCCCTACTCCCCTTTACACCTACCGATTCACAGATTAAGTGTATTGGCGAAGGACTTCGTGATATGCAGTCGTCGGTACCTATGAACAGACTTTTACAGGGTGACGTCGGTAGCGGTAAAACCGTGGTTGCCGCCGCCCTTTGCTACAGTGCGGCAAAAAATGGTTTTCAATCAATTTTAATGGCGCCTACCGTAATTTTGGCCGAACAACATTTTCGCACATTTGAAAACTTTTTTAATGATAGCGATATTAAATGCGCCCTAATTACAGGTTCACTCACCGCTGCCAACAAGCGCAAATTGCGTGAGCAGATTAAAAACGGCGAAATCGATATCGTCGTTGGCACCAACGCCATATTAAGTGATGCCAATGAATTTTGTAACGTCGGGCTCGTTATCACCGATGAGCAACACCGTTTTGGTGTTGAGCAGAGAGCAAAACTCAGTTCAAAGGGTCATAGTCCACATACGCTCGTTATGTCGGCTACACCTATACCTCGTACCCTTGCGCTTGTTATATATGGTGACCTTGATATAAGCATCCTTAACGAGTATCCCAAAGGTAGACAAAAGATAGAGTGTTACAGCGTAACAAAAAAGCTTGAAGAGCGCGCATATAACTACATAAAAAAGCACATTGATGAGGGGCGACAGGCGTATATCGTTTGTCCCTTGGTAGAAGAAGGTGAAACTGAGCGCACACCTGCCGAAACGCACTATAAAAACCTAAGCGAGGGTGCGTTTAAAAACTATAAACTTGGTCTTTTACACGGAAAACTAAGTTCCGCCGCCAAAGAAAAGGTTATGCGCCAATTTTCAAGCGGTGAAATCGACCTTCTTATTTCAACAACGGTTATTGAGGTAGGCATCGACGTGCCAAATGCGGCAATTATGGTAATTTTAGACGCCGATTGTTTTGGTCTTTCACAGTTGCATCAGTTGCGCGGTAGAATAGGCAGAGGTAATCATAAATCTACCTGTATTCTAATTTCGGGTACTGCCGACAAAGCCACAAATGAGCGCCTTAGTGTAATTTGCGCAACTAACGACGGCTTTAAAATTGCCGAAGAAGACCTCAAACTGCGCGGACCAGGCGATTTTCTCGGCAAACGTCAACACGGTCTGCCCGAACTTAAAATCGCCGATATGAATAGTGATTACAGCGTGCTAAAAATCACCCAAGAGGCCGCTAAGGAAGTTTTAAGCCGCGACAGTGATTTATCCCAAAGCGACAACGCAACCCTTAAAAAAGAAATTTTAAGGCTTTTTAATATAAACTAAACAACAAAAAAAAGAACCTTGTAAATTTACAAGGTTCTTTTAATATTTTTTGTTTACTTAATAATAATGATTGTTGTTTATCGAAACGCTTTTTAGCGCTTCGATAAGCCACTTTTTAAGTGGCTTCAAGCAAAATTAAATATTAAAATTTAATTTTGCACAACACTCATTGCAATGGGATTGAATGAATTTTCTCTGAAAATTCATCGCAAAATCACAGATTTTGCGGCGAAACAAGATTGTTTCGCCTAACCTATACCATTATAGATTCACCGGTCATTTCTTCAGGCTGAGTAAGACCTAACAGTTTAATGATTGTGGGTGAAATATCACAAAGTTTACCACCTTCGCGAAGTTCACACTCTTTGCCGATAACCGCAAACGGAACGGGGTTTGTGGTATGTGCGGTAAAGGGTGAGCCGTCGGTATCAAGCATACGGTCAGCGTTACCGTGGTCGGCCGTAAGTAACATTACACCGCCAATTTTCTCGGTAGAAGCCTTTACGCGGCCTACACAAGTATCAACCGTTTCTACCGCCTTAACTGCGGCCTCAAACACGCCTGTGTGACCAACCATATCGCAGTTAGCGAAGTTAAGAATAACAACGTCGTACTTGCCACTTTCAATTGCTTCGCAAACCTTATCGCAAACAGGTACTGCACTCATTTCGGGTTGCATATCATAGGTAGCAACCTTGGGTGAACTTACAAGAATTCTCTCTTCGCCGCTAAATTCAACTTCACGGCCGCCGTTAAAGAAGAATGTTACGTGAGCATACTTCTCGGTTTCGGCAATACGAAGTTGTGTTAAGCCGTTTTTAGCGAGATATTCTCCAAGTGTGTTTTCAAGTGTCTGTGGACGGAATGCCACGTCTACGTTCGGCATAGAAGCATCATACTGTGTCATACATACATAGTATAAATCCAACTTGCCGCCTTTGCGTTCAAATCCTGTAAAATCAGGGTCAACAAAAGTACGTGTGATTTCTCTTGCACGGTCGGGACGGAAGTTAAAGAATACAAGGCTGTCGCCCGATTTAACACGCTCGGTACCCTCGATAACGGTAGGAAGAACGAACTCATCGGTAATAAACTTGCCGTCTTCATCCTTCTTAGTATAAGACTTTCTTACTGCGGCTGCAGCATCATCGGTAACAACGCCTTCACCGTAAACGAGTGCGGCATAGGCCTTGCCTACACGCTCCCAACGATTGTCGCGGTCCATACCATAGAATCTACCCATAACGGTAGCAATTTTACCTACACCGATTTCCTCAAGTTTTGCATTTGTCTGGTCAATAAAATCTGCGGCTGATGACGGAGGAACGTCACGTCCGTCAAGAAGTCCGTGAATATAAACACGAGAAACACCCTGACGCTTTGCCATTTCAACAAGTGCATACATATGCTCAATATGGCTATGAACACCACCGTCAGAAAGAAGGCCCATTAAGTGGAGCGCACTATCCTTCTTTTTGCAGTTTTTAATAGCGTTTAAAAGTGCTGTATTTGTAAAGAAATCACCGTCAGCGATTGACTTGGTAATTCTTGTGAGTTCTTGATAAACAACGCGACCTGCACCAATGTTGGTGTGACCTACCTCACTGTTGCCCATCTGACCGTCAGGAAGACCTACGTCCATACCTGATGCACCAATCTCGGTTGTGGGACAACTTTTGAATATATTATCAAGAACAGGTGTATTGGCCGAATGAATGGCGTTACCAACAGTTTCGTTATTAAAACCGAAACCATCCATTATGGTTAAAACAACAGTTTTTTTCATTACTAATCTCCTTATTTAGAAGCAGCCTTTACGATAATTGAGAAGTCCTGAGCCTTAAGTGAAGCACCGCCGATAAGACCACCGTCAACGTTAACCTTAGCAACAAGTTCGTCAGCGTTTGCGGCATTCATAGAACCACCGTACTGAATTGTAACGGTTTCAGCAACGTCTGCACCATAAGCTTCAGCGATAGCGGCACGAACGTAGCCGTTGCCCTCATCTGCCTGGTCAGCAGTAGCAGTAACACCTGTACCGATAGCCCAAACAGGCTCATAAGCGATGATAACGTTTTTAAGTTGTTCAGCAGTTACGTTGGTAAGTGCCATTTTAGTCTGATACTTAAGGAGTGTTTCGGTGTAGCCGAGTTCACGTTGCTCAAGTGTTTCACCAACGCAAACGATTGCCTTAAGACCTGCATTTAAAGCTGCTAATGTGCGAAGATTAACGGTCTGATCGGTTTCGCCAAAGTACTGTCTTCTCTCGCTATGACCGATAACTACGTACTCAACACCTGCAGCGGTAAGCATTTCGGCAGAGATTTCGCCTGTGTATGCGCCCGAAGCCTTGAAGTGTACGTTCTCGGCACCAATCTTAATATTTGAACCCTTAGCGGCCTCAACTGCAGCAGCGATGTCGATGAAAGGAACGCAGAGTACAACGTCACAATTAGCATCGGCAACGAGGGGTTTCATTTCATTAATAAGTGCGGTTGTCTGTGCGGGAGTATTGTTCATTTTCCAGTTACCTGCGATAACTGCATTTCTTTTTGCCTTATTCATAATAAATTCTCCTATTCTCAAAAAGTAGCACGGCATTTCTGCCGTGCTCTTTATTTTTTATAATTATTCCTTCTCGTTAAGAGCTGCAATACCCGGAAGTACCTTACCCTCAAGGAATTCGAGTGAAGCACCGCCACCGGTAGAGATGTGTGTCATCTTATCTGCATAGCCAAGCTTCTGAACTGCAGCGGCAGAGTCGCCACCACCGATGATTGAAATAGCGCCTGATTCAGCAACTGCCTTAGCAACGCTCTCGGTACCTGAAGCGAAGTTCTTCCACTCAGATACGCCCATCGGTCCGTTCCAAATAACTGTGCCTGCGCCCTTAACAGCGTTAGCAAATAACTCTTCGGTCTTAGGACCTATATCGAGACCCATCCAGTCGTCCGGAATTGAGTCAGAATTAACGGTCTTGGTTTCGGTGTTTTCGTCATACTCTCTACCGAGTCTGTTATCGATAGGAAGCAGGAACTTAACGCCCTTATCCTCTGCCTTCTTAATTAAAGAAGCAGCAAGTTCAATCTTATCTTCTTCACAAAGTGAAGTACCTACGGTGTAACCCTTAGCACGGAAGAAGGTATAAGCCATACCGCCACCGATGATAAGTGTGTCAACCTTTTCGATAAGGTTTTCAATAACACCGATTTTGTCACTAACCTTAGCACCGCCAAGTACAGCAACAAAGGGACGAGCAGGGTCTGCCAATGCTTTACCCATAACACCGATTTCGGTCTTAATGAGGTAACCGCAAACTGCAGGAAGATAATCAGCAACACCTGTTGTTGAAGCATGTGCACGGTGAGCAGTACCAAATGCATCATTAACAAAGATTTCTGCCAACGAAGCGAGTTCTTTAGCAAATGTGGGGTCGTTCTTTGTTTCTCTTGCATCGAAACGAACGTTCTCTATAAGAACTGCTTCACCATTTTTAAGAGCAGCAGCCTTAGCCTTTGCATCTTCGCCGATAATGTCACTTGCAAATGTAACCTTATCGCCAAGTAATTCGTTAAGACGGTCAGCAACCGGCTTTAATGTAAATAATTTAGCATCCTCAGCCTTAGCCTTAGCAAGATACTTTTCGGTAGCAGCAGCCTTCTCTGCTTCCGGTAAAGCCTCTACAGCCTTTTTCTCTTTCTTTGAAAGACCAAAACCTTCGGTAAAAATGTTGTGGGGTTTGCCCATGTGTGAGCAAAGAATAACCTGTGCGCCGTTATCAAGTAAATACTTAATGGTGGGAAGCGCGCCGATAATTCTCTTATCGCTTGTAATCTTACCGTCTTTCATCGGTACGTTGAAGTCACAGCGTACAAGTACCTTTTTACCTGTAACAACAATATCTTCAACGGTCTTTTTGTTAAGTGCGTTCATTGATATCGCTCCTTTAAAAATTTGTTAAAATTTATACAATCTTATTTTACCACAAAATCGCAATTTTTCAACATTTTTATTATATAAAATAATTATATAATTACCACTTATAATTGTGCAACTGTCCAAAGTTTTGAAGTTCGGGATAATTCCATTGGCGCAAAACCTCATAAACACCGATCGCTACCGAGTTTGAAAGGTTAAGACTGCGCGCATCACCTATCATCGGTATGCGCACGCACCTGTCACTGTTTTTAAGCAATAATTCTTCGGGTAAACCTTTGGTTTCTTTGCCAAAAAGCAAATAGCAATTATCAGGATACTCAACGTCTGTGTGGGTATGCAGCGCCTTGGTGGTGTAATAATAAAAGTCACCCTGATTTTTGGCAAAAAAGTCATCCAGATTATCATAGTAGGTAATATCAAGATACTGCCAATAATCAAGCCCTGCCCTTTTAAGTTTTTTATCATCAATTTTAAAACCCATCGGTCCTACAAGATGAAGTCTTGCTCCCGTTGCGGCGCAGGTGCGTGCTACGTTACCCGTATTTTGCGGTATCTCAGGTTCAACCATAACAATATTTATAATAGCCATCTAAAAGCCCCCCTAAACAATGCAATTATACTGTTTTAAAAATATACTTGTCAAGTACCGTTTAAAAGGGTATAATAATTACCGAGGTGTTTTAAATGAAATACAAAAATAACATACTTGCCCTCGTAGAAGATTATCAATATAAAGAGGCAATAACATATCCTAAAACCAGCGAGCGTATATATGACAACTTTAAAATCGCCGCTGTTTTAGTCTATATCTATCAATTTATTTTTGGTGCCCTTTTACTCATTGGTCTTATTTTTACCGCGGGAAAAAGTGAAAACGTTTCTCTTCAAAACACCGCTATTTCTTTAATTCTTTACACCATAGCCTTTGTGCTTATGTTCTTTAAATTCAATCTAATAGGTTTTGTTTTAAACATTCTTGCAACCATTTTTAAAACTTTACCTTTGATTCCCATGTTAATATATAATAGCGGCACAGTTGATATAAATCCCGTTTTTTATTGGCAACACCTAATACCTATGATTTTAATTCTTATAATCAGTCTCTCAATGTGCATTATTTCAACCAGAGAAAAATATTTAATCGACCGCGATTACAAGGTCGTACTTGGTAAGTTGTATGATAAATATCACAATGATGATATGACCGAAGAAGAGTGGAACGAATTTATAAACAACTACAAAGCATAATTTTAAAAATTATTTAAAGCGCCCAAGGAAACTTGGGCGCTTTTTGTATTTGTTGTAAATTTATGGGCAATATGTTTTTAGGGTGATATAAATGAAATTCTTAAAAATATTTACTGTATTTTTATTAGTGGCGGTATTGTCGGCAATATCGGTTTTGGCATATTCGGCATACGGCTCTCGCGGTGAAGAGGTGCGAGAAATACAAGCACGTCTTGCAGCACTTGGTTATTATAACGGCAGCATTGACGGTATATATGGTGTCCAAACTAAAAACGCAGTAAAGCGATTCCAACAAGACCGAAATTTGACGGTTGACGGTATTGCGGGTGAAAAAACACTTGCGGCACTAAACATTAACGATAACGACTATTCCGACGGATATACCTCTGCCGACTATAATTTATTGGCACGCGTAATCTCGGCCGAAGCACGCGGCGAATCATATGCAGGTCAAGTAGCGGTTGGTGCCGTTATACTAAACCGCATTGAACACCCATCCTTCCCCGATACAGTTGCAGGCGTAGTTTATCAGCCGGGCGCCTTTAGTTGCCTTTATGACGGGCAGTTTGATGAGCCGATTGCCGACAGCGCCTATTCTGCCGCACGTGATGCGCTAACAGGTTTAGACCCCAGCGGCGGCGCAATTTATTACTATAATCCCAAGACCGCTACTAACAAATGGATACGCTCGCGCCCCGTAATTACCACCATTGGCAGACACGTATTTTGTCAATAAAATGTAAATATTCTTTTGCAAAAAGCCTTTAAATAAGGCTTTTTGCCGTGTTGGTCAGGAAAAGTCAAACTTTTTTCTCAAAATCTATTGACTTTTGGGAAACATTGGTTATAATAAGAATTGTTAGCACTCGATACCTTAGAGTGCTAATCCGCAAAAGTTTATAGTTGAGGGGTGAAATTTATGGAGCTTTCAGACCGCAAAAAAGCCATACTTACCGCTATTGTAAAGGCTTATATTACAAGCGGTGAACCTATTGGCTCAAAGATACTTTGCGAAATGCTCGATAATTCACCGTCAAGTGCTACTTTACGAAATGAAATGAGTGAACTTGTAAGACTCGGCTATCTTGAGCAACCCCACACTTCCGCCGGCCGTATGCCGACTGCTAAGGGCTACCGATTTTACATAGAGTCGGCAATGCAGAAAAATGAAATTAGCGCCGAACACAAGCGCATTATTGATTCATTTGTTAATTCTTCAAGCGCCGACCCCGAGCGTCTGCCCGAAAAGGCAAGTCAGGTTTTAAGTGAAATTACGGGTCTTCCTACAATATGTGCCAATATATCGGAGGGCGGTCCTGAACTGCGTAGGGTTGACGTACTGCCGATGGGTATACACTCGGGTATGATAATCGCCATTACGTCCGACGGGCGTAGCCGTAGCCGACTTTGCCATATCTCAGGCGGTTTCACTACGGGACTTATCTCAAAATTTGACCGATTAGTTGGCGAAAAACTTATAAGAAAGAGCATAGATGAACTTACCCCCGCTTTAATGCAAAACATATTTATTGAAGCAGGTAGCGACGCGCTTACAATTATGCCGCTTTTGTCTTCCCTGTTTGAGATGATCACCGACCTTAAAAATTCAAGCGTTTCGCTTGCGGGTCAATCAAATTTATTTTCAATGTGTCCTACCAAGGCCGATGCCGATAAAATTATTTCAATAATTAATAGGCGCGATGCGCTTTTATCACTACTATCGCAAAACGCAGGACCGCTTGAAATAGTTTTTGGTAACCAAACAGGTTTTAGCGCACTTGAACCATCAAGTATTATCCTTGCCAAATACGGCATGGGTAAAAATAATTTAGGATGCATCGGTGTAATCGGCCCTACCAGAATGTCTTACGAACACATAATACCGAGCATTGAGTATACGGCGTCACGTCTTAACAATCTTTTAAGCGTGGCACTTAAAGATATGGAGGAAAATTAAATGTCTGAAAACACCGAAAACAAAGCGGTAGAAACCGAAGAAACTGTGTCTCCCAAAAAGGAGAAAAAGGCAAAGGTTTCTAAAAAAGACGAGGAAATAGTAAAACTTAAAGAAGAACTTGAAAGCGAGCATAACTTGTTGCTTCGCACCGCCGCAGAATTTGATAACTACAAAAAGCGCACCGAAAGAGAAAAACTATCGGTTGCCGAATTTGCCAAAGCAAACCTTTTAAAACAGTTGTTGCCAGTGCTTGACAATATAGACCGCGCCGCCGCCGCTGATAGCGAGAGTGCCGACTATACTAAGGGTATTGAACTTATAATTAAACAGCTTTTATCACTAAAAGAAAAACTTGAAATTAAGGAACTCGCCGCCGTTGGCGATACCTTTGACCCGGCTTTGCACGAAGCGGTTATGCACATTGAAGATGAGAGTCTTGCAGAAAATTCGATAGCCGCCGTATTGCAACAGGGCTATAAAATTGGTGACACCGTAATCCGTCCCGCAATGGTACAGGTTGCGAACTAAAAAAATATATAAAACACATATTATAAAAGGAGATTTTTATTATGGGAAAAATTATTGGTATTGACTTAGGTACAACTAACTCTTGCGTTGCCGTTATGGAAGGCGGCGAAGCCGTTGTTATTGCAAACGCTGAAGGCGCAAGAACTACACCGAGTGTGGTTGCCTTCTCAAAAACAGGCGAAAGAATGGTAGGTCAGGTTGCAAAGCGTCAGGCTATCACCAACCCCGACAGAACTATCAGTTCAATTAAGCGTGAAATGGGTACAAACTACACCGTTAAAATCGACGAGAAAAACTACACACCTCAAGAAATTTCAGCAATTATTCTTCAGAAGTTAAAGGCCGATGCTGAGGCTTATCTCGGCACAACAGTTTCTGAAGCAGTTATCACCGTTCCCGCTTACTTTACCGATGCTCAGCGTCAGGCTACCAAGGATGCAGGTAAAATTGCAGGTCTTGAAGTTAAACGTATCATAAACGAACCTACTGCTGCTGCTTTGGCTTACGGTATTGATAAGGACAACGACCAGAAGGTTATGGTTTATGACCTTGGCGGCGGTACGTTCGACGTATCTATTATCGAAATGGGCGACGGCGTTCAGGAAGTTCTCGCTACTGCCGGTAACAACCGCTTGGGTGGTGACGACTTCGATAAGCGTGTTATGGACTGGATTGTTGCAGGCTTTAAGGCTGAAAACGGCATTGACCTATCAAACGACAAAATGGCTATGCAGAGAATTAAGGAAGCCGCAGAAAAGGCTAAGATTGACCTTTCAGGTATGACACAGGCCGACATTAATCTCCCCTTCATCACCGCTGACGCTAACGGTCCTAAGCACTACGAGGCAACCCTTACTCGTGCTAAGTTCAACGAACTCACCGCTGATTTAGTAGAGGCTACAATGGTTCCCGTTCGTCAGGCACTCTCTGACTCGGGTCTTAATAAAAACGAAATCAACAAGGTACTCATGGTTGGTGGTTCTTCACGTATCCCTGCCGTTCAAGAAGCAGTTAAGGCATTTATCGGAGCCGAACCCTTTAAGGGCATCAACCCCGACGAATGTGTAGCACTCGGTGCCGCACTTCAGGGCGGTGTTCTCGGTGGCGACGTTAAGGGTCTTCTCCTTCTCGACGTTACCCCCTTATCCCTCGGTATTGAAACAATGGGCGGTATCGCAACCAAGATTATCGACCGTAACACAACCATCCCTGCTAAGAAGAGCCAGATTTTCTCAACCGCCGCTGATAATCAGACATCGGTAGAGGTACACGTTCTTCAGGGTGAGCGTGAATTTGCAAGAGATAACAAGACCCTCGGTGTATTCCACCTTGACGGTATTGCTCCTGCAATGCGTGGCGTTCCGCAGATTGAGGTTACATTTGATATCGACGCCAACGGTATTGTTCACGTATCTGCAAAGGACCTCGGCACAGGCAAAGAAAACGATATCACCATTACAGCCAGCACAAACATGTCTAAAGAAGATATTGACAAGGCCGTTAAGGAAGCCGAAGAATATGCGGCAGAAGATAAGAAACGTCGCGAAGACGTTGATACTCGCAACGCTGCTGACCAGATGATATTCCAGACCGAAAAGGCACTCACTGACATCGGCGACAAGATTTCTGCAGACGAAAAGGCTAAAATTGAGACGGCTAAAGAAGCACTTAAGGAAGCACTTAAGGGCGACAACATTGAGGATATCAAGCAGAAGCAAGAAGCACTTCAAAAAGAATTTTATGCCGTAAGTGAAAAACTTTATCAGGCACAAGCACAGGCTCAACAAGCCGCAGGTGCTAACCCCACAGGTGATGCCGCACAAGGCGCCGACAACGTTTACGATGCCGACTTCACCGACGTAGACGATACTAAAAACTAATTAAATAGGGCGGCTTTGCCGCCCTTAAACCCTATTACATAGGAGAGTTTACCATTGGCAGATAAGAGAGATTATTACGAAGTCCTTGGCGTTGACAAAGGCGCAAGCGAGGACGAATTAAAAAAAGCATATAGAAAAGCGGCTAAAAAATATCACCCCGACCTCAACCCCGGAGATGCCGAGGCCGAAAGGAACTTTAAAGAGGTTAACGAGGCATACGAGGTACTATCCGATTCAGATAAGCGCGCGCGCTACGACCAATTCGGTCACGCCGGTGTTGACCCCAACTTTGGCGCAGGCGGTGGCGGCGGTTATGGTGGCTACGGTGGTGGTTTTGGTGGTTTCGACTTTGGCGACCTTGGAGATTTAGGCGATATTTTCGGCAGTTTCTTTGGTGGCGGTGGCGGCTCACGTCGTAACCCCAATGCGCCAAGACGAGGCAGTGATACGTCCGCTCACGTGATTATATCGTTTGAAGAGGCGGCAAAGGGTTGCAAAAAAACAATAAAAATTACACGTATTGAGACGTGTAACGACTGCTCGGGTTCGGGTGCCGCAAAGGGTACCTCACCTAAAACCTGTTCGGCTTGTCGCGGTACGGGTCAGGTTGTTGTTGCCCAGCGCACACCTTTTGGCACAATGCAGACACAGAGACCTTGTGAAACTTGTCGGGGTACAGGTAAAATCATTGATAATCCATGTTCTACCTGTTCGGGCAAGGGTCGAATTCGCCACACGCTTAATGAGGAAATTGATATACCCGCAGGTATTGACGATAACCAAGCAATAAATATACGTGGTGGCGGTGATGCAGGCTTAAACGGTGGACCGAACGGCGACCTTCGCGTTAACATCACAGTTCGTCCCCACCCGATTTTTGAACGTGACGGTTACGACGTTTACTGTGAAATTCCCATCACCTTTACCCAAGCGGCTTTAGGCGCCGAAATTACGGTGCCTACCATTGATGGTAAGGTTAAATTCACCATTCACGAAGGTACACAACCGGGTGATGAGTTTAAACTTCGTGGCAAGGGTATACAAAGACTTAACTATTCGGGCAAGGGCGACCAATACGTTAAAATTAACGTAGAAGTTCCTAAAAATCTCTCTAAAGAACAAAAAGAGCATTTAAAAACCTTTGATTCGCTTTCAAGCGACAAAAACTATAAAAAGAAAAAATCATTTGCAGATAAGTTAAAAGATTTTTTTGATTAAAAAAACACCGCAGAATTTCGCCCACGCCCCATAGGGCAGTATTTCCTTAAAATAACGAAATTTAAGCACAATAATGCGTTAAAATCCACCAATACGCGTCAGCGTTATTGGTGGATTTTGCCTTTTCTTGTACTCTAAATTTTAATTTTAAGGTGCTTCGCAGTTTCGTAAGAATTAAAAATTTCCTGTATTGAAGCCATAAAACG
>JAFSDK010000073.1 GCA_017436255.1 Clostridia bacterium | reverse complement strand
ATTTGTAGCATCAAAGGTAAGACCTTCCTGATCAGCAGCTGCCCAAGTAATGTCTGCGCCTGAAACTGCAGCTTCACCCTTAACCATTTCAACAGCAATTGTCTTAAGGTCAAGTTTGGTGTATACGTTCATCGGGATTGCAGGTGCGCCGAAAGAAACTGTATATGTATCAGCTTCATCAGCAGCAAAGGCCATTAACGGAAGTGCTGAGAAAATCATCACAGCGGCAACCATAAGAGCCAACACTTTTGAAAATCTTTTGGTTTTCATTTGTACTTTCCTCCTAAAAAGAATGTAAAATTATACAAACAATTGTATATCTATACTTTAGCACATCAATTACATAATTGTCAATAAAAATTTACCATAAAATTTAAAAATTCTTATTAATTTTTTGCCATTTTATACCAGAAACTTAATATCCCATATTTAATGCCTATAAACGCTCAAAAACATATTAATATAGGGCACCTTGTATACACATGATGCCCTACTGTTATACTATTTATTTATTTTTGCATCAATATATGCCGCTGCATCTTTGAAATAATTGTTTTGTAATTTTTCAAACATACCATTATCAACAAGCGAAGCCATATCGGTATCAATAGGTATGCGAGCAAGCAACGGTAAATCTAATTCATCGGCAACGTTTTCGGTCTTACCTGTGCCGAAAATATGAAACTCCTTACCACAGTCGGGGCATTTAACGTAACTCATATTTTCAACAATGCCAAGTACGGGAATATTCATAAGCTTTGCCATATTGTATGCTTTTTTGACTATCATTGAAACCAAGTCTTGTGGCGAAGTTACAATAACAATGCCATCAAGCGGGATGCTTTGAAAAACGGTAAGCGGTACGTCACCCGTACCGGGAGGGCAGTCAATAAACATATAATCAGTATCTGCCCAGTTAACCTCACTCCAAAACTGTTTAACAGCACCTGCAATAACAGGGCCACGCCAAACTACAGGTGATTCAGCATCTTCAAGTAAAAGGTTTACCGACATCATTTTTATACCATTTTCTGTAACGGCAGGAAGTATACCCGTTTCATCCTGCATTGCACGCGAATTTATGCCAAACATTTTAGGAATTGACGGACCCGTAATATCGGCATCAAGTATAGCGGTTGAATAACCTGCACGGTTCATTGATACTGCAAGACCGGCAGTCACAAGTGACTTACCAACGCCGCCCTTGCCGCTAACTACACCAATAACTTTTTTAACGGTACTATACTCATTAAGAGGTGCCAACAATGACTCAGGTGCTTTTTGTGCCGACGCACAAGAACTGCAATCACCATTGCAAGACGTACTGTTACATTTTCTTTCTTCTGACATTTTAAACATCTCCTATCAGGAATTAAAACTGTGTATATATTTGTTTAGGACAATTATCGGGTGAATAACACCATCTCTCCATCCTATCGCCATTATAAAAATACTTAACGTCGGTTTGATGGTCGCTATCAAAACTATCTATTATAATTAGTTTAACCTTCATTTTTTCAGGTATTATACTTTTTATGTATACGCTGGCCTGCTGACCGACGTAGACACCGGGTTTTGACTCGGCAAGCCCCGCGAGATTTGGAGTTATTTCAACAAAAACACCGTAACTTTCAACCGAACGTACAATGCCCGACACCGTCTGACCTGCTTTAAGCGTATCGGCATTTTCTTGCCACGTGCCAAGCAATTCTTTATGGGTAAGCGTTATTCTGCCATCGGATGAAACTTGTTTAACTACAACCTTAATATCACTGCCAACGTTAAATCTATCACACGGGTGCGATATACGTGAAACCGAAATAGAATCAATTGGTAAAAGCGCTATATTTCCGCAGCCAATATCACAAAAAGCGCCAAAACTTTCAAGGTGGGTAACCTTTGCATTTATTACGTCGCCCGGAACAAGTTTTGAAATAAACTCATCTCGGCACTTTCGTTGTGCCTCGCTACGCGATAGTATAGCGTGCATTTTTCCGTCTTCATCGGTTTCAATGCTTTTAACCGTAAAACAAACCGATTTACCCACGCGAGATATCAGCGCAATATCACGCACCGAACCGTCACTTATACCGATTGCACCTTCGCTACGCGGTATAATACCCTTCATACAACCAAGATTTACAATTAAATTATGCTCTGCATCGCACATTATTGCGGGTGCTTCTAAAATTTCGCCCTTGGCAGCCGCCTCGGTTAAATTTAACGGTGTGCGAAGTTTCTTTTGGTTTTGCAGGTTTCCACTTAGAACGCCCTCAGGATAATACCATTTCATCATTATCAAACCTTTCTTTATAACTCATATAATTTTGCTATCTAAAAAATTATATGAAGCAAAGGTTTAAATAATGAAAACATTATTAAAAACTGCACCTACGAAAACGTAAATGCAGTGTGATTTTTAATGTGCACAAGAATCGCAGTGGTCGCAATCGCAATCAATTTTACCAACAAACGGTGTAGGGTCAACACCCTGTCTTGTGTAATAGTCGGCAAGTGCCTTTTTTATAGCCTGCTCTGCCAAAACAGAACAGTGAATTTTATGGGGTGGAAGACCACCAAGAGCCTCAACAACTGCCTTGTTTGAAAGTTTAAGGGCATCTTCAATAGGTTGACCTTTAATCATTTCAGTTGCAATAGAACTTGTAGCAATAGCCGAAGCACAACCATATGTTTTAAATCTAACGTCAACTATAATGCCGTTTTCAATCTTTAAAAACATCTTCATTATATCGCCGCATTTAGCGTTACCAACCTCACCAACACCGTTTGCATCTTGGAGTTCTCCAACGTTTCGCGGATTTTCAAAATGATCCATAACCTGTTGTGTATACATATTTTAATTCTCCTTTTCTTCCGCCATGATTCTGTCCCACAACGGTGACATTGCGCGAAGTCTATCTATTATAGGTGGTAATACCGAACAGATATACTCGGCATCCTCCATAGTGTTTTCGTCACTAAACGAAAGTCTTAAAGAACCATGTGCAACCTCGTGCTTAAGACCGATGCTTAAAAGCACGTGGCTTGGGTCAAGTGAACCCGAAGTACAAGCAGAACCCGACGAAGCACATATGCCCTTAGCATCGAGCATTAAGAGGAGCGACTCGCCCTCAACACCCTCGAAGCACATATTAACGTTACCGGGAAGTCGGTTTACACGGTCACCATTAACCCTTGAACGCTCAATTTTTAAGCATTCATTCATTATATAATCACGAATTTGTTTGCTTTTTTCGTTGCGTGCATCCATGGTAGCAACCGCTTTTTCAATAGCGGCACCGATACCAACTATACCTGCGGTATTCTCGGTACCTGCACGTCTGCCCTTTTCTTGTGCGCCACCGTCAATAAGATTTGCAGGCAACACACCACGGCGAATATAAAGCGCGCCAATACCCTTAGGACCATGGAATTTATGACCCGACATTGAAAGCATATCAATGCATTGTGTCTCAACGTCAATAGCTACGTTACCTACCGCCTGTACAGCATCGGTATGGAAAACTACGCCTGCTTCGCGGCAGACCTTACCAATTTCAGCAACAGGTTGAATTGTACCTATTTCATTATTAGCATACATAACAGTAACAAGTCCTGTTGTATCTTTAATGGCTGCCTTTAATTCATCCACACGTACAATACCATCAGAATGAACGTCAAGTAGAGTTATTTCAAACCCCTCTTTTTTAAGCGCATCTAAGGTGTGCAAAACGGCGTGATGCTCAAACTTGGTTGAGATAATGTGATTTTTGCCATCCTTAAGCATACGTTTGGCAATACCTTTAATTGCCCAGTTGTCCGACTCACTGCCGCCTGCGGTAAAGTATATTTCACGCGGTAACGCACCAATGGCTTTTGCCACCTGCTCGCGCGCATTTTCAATTGCTATTTTAGATTGTGAAGCAAAACTGTAAAGACTTGATGCATTACCATACTCTGTTGTAAGATAAGGCATCATAGCGTTTAAAACATCGCCATCAAGCTTGGTTGTAGCCGAGTTATCGGCATAAATAAATCTATCCATTTAATATTTCCTTTGCCTAGTATTTATATTTCGGCTACTATTGTATACCATTTAAGTATACTTTTCAATAGTATTTTAAAAATTTTTGTAAAAATTTACAGCCATTTTGTCGCAGCGCTCATTTTCGGGATGACCCGCGTGTCCCTTTACCCACTCAATTTTTACGTCGTGCACATCGAGAAGTTCTAAAAGTTCTTCCCACAAGTCGGTATTAAGTGCAGGTTTTTTATCGGCCTTGCGCCACCCGTTTTTACGCCACGAAACCGCCCAACCTTGGGTTATTGCATCCGAGACATATTTTGAATCGGTAACAAGCCGTACAATGCAAGGCTCTTTAAGTGCTTTAAGTCCCATAATAACGGCGGTAAGTTCCATACGGTTATTTGTGGTTTCACTCTCTCCGCCACAAAGCTCTTTTTCCTTTTCGCCATACCTTAGTATAGCGCCCCAACCGCCCGGCCCTGGGTTGCCCGAGCAGGCACCGTCGGTAAATAATTCAACAAACTTTTTCATAAAAACTCTCCTAATACTTGCGATACGAACCTATAACCTTGCCAAGTACCGAAGGGTTTTCGGGATAAATGGGGTCAAAATCTTCATTTTCGGGCATAAACACTACCCTACCATCACTCAACTTTTCAAGGCGTTTAACGGTGGCTTCGTCGCCATCCATACCTATAATTATATCACCATTTCTGACGTAGGCATTTTTATCGGCAACAACAATGTCCCCGGGCATAATACCAACGTTTTTCATACTGTATCCCTCAACGCGCAGAGCAAAAAGCCCCTCGGCATCGCGTGTAGGATACGGAATATAATCTTCAATCTGTTCAACCGCCAATATAGGTTGACCCGCCGTAACACGACCAAGCACGGGAACGGCGGCAGATTCTACCGCGCCCTCAATTCTGATAGCACGTGAGCAACCTGCATCACGATAGATATATCCGTTATCTTCAAGCACGCTTAAAATAGCGTGAACCGTTGAGGTTGATTTAATACCCGTAGCAAGACAGATTTCTCTCACTGTAGGCGGCAAACCGCTTGAAGATTTTTTTACAAGAAAATTATATACCTTTAATTGTTTTTCGGTTAAAGATGGTCTTGACATTTATATACACTCCTAATTAAACAAGAATGAACCGAACATTTATTCTTTTTTTTAATTATAACACCACTTACCTACCTTTTCAAGACCTCTTTTTATCTTTGGTAAAAATTTCTTTCAAACCTAAAAAACATAGGAAGATGCCAAATATTTTACCTAACATATCTCCGGATATTACGCCCGAAATATATATGCCTGCAAATGCTCCCAAAACACCAACTGCCGCTATGGGTAAACAGATACGCCATTCTATTTGCTTTTTAAAAGTATATATTATAAGTGACAAAAGTCCTATAGGTATAAAAAATATAAGGTTGATACCTTGTGCCGCCAACTGTTCTACCGACGCAAATACCGTAAGGTATATTAAAAGTACGGCGCCGCCGCCCATACCCATGGACGCAATAATTCCTGAAAAAAGCCCTGCTAAAAGGGCGGTAATGTTCATCGCATTAACAGGCGCACGCCTGCCCATATCATAAAAGCCGCAAATATCTTTTTGAGTAGTTTGGTTGGTAATTTTGATAATAAAAACGTGCCGATAACTGCGCCTAAAATACCGCCCGGCAAAAAAGGTAATGCATCACTTATTTGCACGTTGCCTCTTATTAAATACATAACACAACTAACTATACTTATAGGTAAAATAACCGCAATGGCATTTGCCTGTGCTTTACGTTGGTCAAGTCCTGTTTTTTTAAGCAACGGCACCGCTATCATACCGCCGCCCGCACCCATAAGACCGTTTACAATGCCTATTGCAATGCCGCTAAAAACAGTTTTAAAATTTATTTTTTTAAATAGTTTCATTTGTTTCACCAAAACTATTATTCACCGTAAAAACACAAAAAATGCTCGACCCTTATAGGTCAAGCATTTTTTAATTATCTGAATTTGTCAACACAACAGAACCGTCCCCTTGTGTGCTTTATGACCATTTTAAAACTTTTTATGTAACCATATATTTAGTTATCATTTGGAAGTATTTGAAATACATTTTTTATAACATACAGTTTGTTATCAGATGAAAAAACCAATTTTTGACCATCTGTTGTTAAATAAGAAGCATTTTCAAGTGTAATACCCAAATTAATTAGTTTACCTTTGTTCGTGTCAAAACAAAGTAATTCCTTAGTGTTGTAATTAAACATAATAATTTTATCCGTTAATGGATTGTGGTTGGTTACTATACATATATCATTATCACTCAATTCATTAACTTTCGAATACTTTCCGTTTTGATTATGTAGAACTAGACGTTTTCCATTCATTGTATCAAAAAAATAATATCCGTTAACAACATTCATACTCCAAAGGGTTTCTGGTTCATTTGTATATTTATCTGGAGTGTCTAAAAACTCATTAACGATATCATTTGTTTCTCTCGTAATTTGGTTGCCGTTTAAATCATATGAACATATATATCTTTCTGTTTCGATATATTCAAATGTATATATCTTATCATTATATACACTAACGCTGGATATCGTTTCACCCAACAAGGTCTCAGAGCGTTGCTTACTTATTATATTTATTATATGTCCATTAGTATCGCCAACATTAATATCGTATTGATATCCTCCGTTTTGGAGTCGTTTTGGGTGACGTTCGAGATAATATGTTTTATTTATAGGTATAGTATCAATAAGAGGAGGAAAGTTATTGTCTTTTGATAAAACTGTAAATTTATTATTATTTAAATCTAACATTAGGTGTGCATTGTATGAACCCTCATTTTCATCATTTATTCCATAGGTCATAAATAATTTTTCACAACCCACAAATGCACTTTTGGCAGATGCGGTATGAAAGTTTCTTATGATACCCATTTCAGTTTTTTCGTTTGTATTAAGATTATACTTCCAAAATGCATAATCACAGTTTTCGCCAATGCTACCACATTCAATTTTATAATAAAAATAATCACCATTTATTCCAATAGGATTGTGTATATCTTTTGGCTCAATAATAAGTTCCTGTATAGTTATACTTTCATTTTTTTTATTTTGATTTTCAGAGATATTTTTTCTTGAATTACATCCTGCCGTTGTAAGTGATATGCATATTATAAGTGATATAACAAAAACTCTCTTTAAAATATTTGCCACGAAATTCACTCCTTTCAAACATGTATAATTTAAAAATATATTATTCAGTAACTATATCTATATAAACAATTCTCAATTTTACCAGTATTTATCGGCTAATTAGAACACAAAGGAACACAAGGGGACGGTTCTATTGTGTTCTAAAATTTTCTGACAATATTAAAACTAATACCCGTCAGCCTTGAAATTTGTCTTATCGACAAACCTTGCTCCCTTAAAATTTTTATAAATTTATTTCTTTTATCAATAGATAACAACTGAAACTCTGCAGCAGTATTGCATTTGGAAACCTTTTTAATTATAGTCCTTGCTTCTTCATCCGTCATTCTATAATCATCAGCTTCGAGTTCAAGACATACATCATCATTATACTCTTTGTTAAATTGTATGAATTGTTCTAAATCTATCATACTTAAACAGAAATCCGTATCAACAAAGTCAGGAGTTTCAACATAATTATTATAACTACTGTATTTATATCTGTCAATAAATTTACTCAACACAACAGAACCGTCCCCCTTGTGTGTATTTCTTATTCACCGTAAAAACACAAAAAATGCTCGACCCTTAAAGGTCAAGCATTTTTTCGAGTTCACTTAAATTTTTAATTTCATAAGTGGGGGTGTATTTGCCCGTTTTACCAAACGGATTATACCAACAGGTATCAATACCTGCATTTATACCGCCCAAAATATCCGACGACTGACTGTCGCCGATAATAAGTATTTTTGATTTATCCTTTTCTTCAATTCTTGAAAACACATAGTCAAAATACTTCTTTTCGGGTTTTGGCACACCTACAGTTTCAGACACAAAAACACCGTCGACAATATTTATAAGGCCACTACCGTTAAGGCGACTTTTTTGTATTTGTTCATTGCCGTTAGTAACTATATAAATACGGTATTTTTCTCTTAACTCTTTAACAAGTTCAAACGCACCGTCAATCATAAAAAATTGCTTTGCAAGATTAGCCTCATAATTTTTTGCTATAAAGTCAGGGTCGGCATCAATGCCGCTGTCCTTCAAAAACTTTTTAAAACGACCAACGTAGATTTCGCTTTTTTCTATTTCGCCGCGCTCGTACGCTTCCCAAAAACTTTTATTGGCACGTGAATAAGCGGCATGTATATCATCGCTAAACGGCAGACCATTATCACACATAACAAGTTTTAGTGCCTCTTTTTCAGACCTTGCAAAATCGAGCAAGGTATCATCAGAATCAAAAAGTAAGGTTGTATACTTCATTATAATTCCTCGGCAATTTTTTTAATATATTCCTTAAGTTCGTCCTTCGTTTCAGGATGAACAAGACCCATATCAATATTAGCCTTAAGAAAACCGAACTTGTTGCCCATATCATGACGCTCGCCACTGAACTCAACACCAACCATACCTTTACGACGGGCCACGGTCTTCATAGCATCGGTAAGTTGCAGCTCGTTGCCTACTCCGTACGGCGTTTTTTCAAGTATTTCAAAAATATCGCTTTCAAGTACACAACGTCCTAAAATAGCGTAATTTGAAAACTTATTATAAACGCTCGGTTTTTCAATCATATCACTAACCGCAAAGGTCTTTTCCTCTAAAGGTTCAACCTTTAACGAGCAATATTTAACAACATCCTCATCGCTTACATTTTTTATACCAACTATACTTTTACCATGCTTTTCGTACGCATCGCACAGTTCGCCAATTGCGGGTGTTTCACCAATAATTACATCGTCGCCATAAAGAACAGCAAAGGGCTCGTCCCCTACAAATTCTTTGGCGCGAAGCACAGCATCACCAAGTCCGTTGGTTTCTTTCTGTCTTAAAAAATATATATTCGCAAGCTGTGAAACCGCAGCAACCTCGTTAAAAGCCTGCCACTTTTTCTTTTTATGTAGCATTGCTTCAAGTTCAAACGAATGGTCAAAATGATCTTCAATAGAGCCTTTACCACGATTGGTAATTATAAGTATATCGGTAATGCCTGCTTTTACTGCCTCTTCAACAATATACTGAATCGCAGGTTTATCAACAATAGGCAACATTTCCTTTGGGATAACCTTCGATGCAGGTAAAACACGTGTGCCCATACCTGCGGCAGGAATAATCGCTTTTTTTATTTTCATAAAACAACCTCGCAATCTTTAAATAAAAGCAATAATAAAAGGTATAAGTTTAATGGCGGTTGGAATAATTGCCGCAATAACAATGCCAAGCGCCAAGGCGCCACCCGAAGTTCCGCCAAGAGTTTTTAAACCAAAGTTATAATATTCACTCATACCGTTTTTCTGGTTATATGCTTTAATCTTTTTTATGGTATGTTTTTTATAAAGTGCTACACCAAAACCACCGAAGACAAACGCCGCCATAAAGCACTCGGCATTATTAAGGAAATTCGCGAATCTAATAGCGTTCGCATACTCTTCAGACGATGTTATTTCTTTAATTTCTTTTGCATATTCTTCAGTAGCAGTAATCCGTGCCTCGACGTTATCAATATATATAACTTCACTAATATATCTGTTATAAGTTTCACCTATTTGTTTTGTCAAATCATAGGTAATTACTGTTGTTGATGTTGTTAAAACCAGTGCTATACCTATAGCCAAAAAGGCGGGTTTATACATTTTACGATATAAAAGCCACAACGCAGCACCTATAAATCCAAGCAATCCACCTAATATTGCGGCAGGCCAACACCAAGTACTTTTACCTGCGAGTCCTTCAAGACGTGAAAATTTTGATATGAATTTATCAGAATTTTTGCCGACAAAAATCGCTATTTCGTTAAGGCTCGCACCATCCATCTGTTCTGGTGTCGGCGTCTCAAAATCGGACCTACTCTCTTCACTATAAACGTTTATATTCTCATATGGGTTATTAACGTAAGGTGAATGTTCTTCGAGCGGTGTTCCGCAATTTTTGCAAAAAATATATCGCTCATCGTTTTCGCAACTACAATTTTGACAAATTTTGCTCATGATTTTCTCCTTGAAAATTAAACACAACCATTACAAAACAAAAATGCTAAGTAACGACGGTAAATATGACATTATCATTAAGCCTACGGCAGCAAGAAGCAAATTAACGCCACCATATTTTTGATTGTATTCTTCTTTTCCTAATTTTGAATCTTTGCGTTGTGTGATTTTTGTTATCACATATTTTTTGTACCAATAATCACCAAACAAGCCGCTAAAGAGTCGCACCAGAACGTTTATTATACCGCTTGCCATCAAAAGTAACATCGGCACCCAACCTATATCAGGCAAAGACTGCTGCAAATACTGAATAAATTCCTGCCTTGTATATTCGTTGGGTAAGTGCGTATTTATAAATTCCACAGCGGGCAAAGTAAATATAGTGGCTACAACCAAAAGCGTCAAAATTATAGCCCCTAGCTTGTACATTCTTCGCGAAAGATACCACGCTTGCGGAAATAAAAACGCCATCCAATTCCACGACGTCTTTCTGCCCGAAGCAAATTTAGGAATATAACGATGTGTATTAACAACAACAAAATCCCTTGCTTCTTTTGCGGTAACTCCCCCAACATCCTGCTCGGGGTCTATGCCGCCAAGGAAATCCATTTGTAACCCAAAGTTTATGCGCGGTTTGCCACAGTATGGACAAACTTTAGCATCGCTTTCAAATTTAGCATGACAAAAAGCGCATTCACCTTCTTCACTTCTATTCTTAGGCTCCGACTTTTCTTGTTCGGATTGCACCTTCTTAATATCATACTGATTTTCAGTGCCGTGCAGTTCTTCAAGACCACACTTACCTATCGAATTATAACAAGACCTATGATGCGGCGCACCGCAGGTAGGGCAATAAACTACGTCATCATCCTCAAAAAAATAAGAATGACAAACCGCACACTTTTGTCCTTTAATATCAAGACTCATATTTAAACTCCTTCAGGAATAAGACAGTCTTCCTTGTTCAAATCAAAAACAACCGACCAATAAAATCTGCCGTAATCGTGAAAACTACCGTCATTAATCATATTTTTAAGTTGTTCCCTTGTGACCCACTGTACCTTTTCAACTTCACTTTTTTGAAGCTTTACTTCATCGGCCGGTATATCAGTAACCGTAACCCACACATCAACAAAGGAATTTCTTCTCTTTATTCTTTTAACGAACTTGAGTGTATCTTTATTAACCGTAATTCCAAGTTCTTCTTTAAGCTCACGCGCAGCCGCTGTAAACGAATCTTCACCCGATATGGCGGCACCGCCCGTTGCAGCCCACTCACCAGGCATAAGTTTTTTAAACCGTGAACGGCGCTGTATCAAGAATCTTCCATCACTTGACAAAACCCAAATATGGACGACAAGATGATATTCCCCTGATGACAGTATAGTTCTACCACGAACGGCCGTCTTATAGGTTTTCTCCCCATTACCATTTAATATATCCCACTTTTCCATCAGGCGTTATCTCCTACTTGCGATTTCGCCTTGTTTTTTGTAGATACTGTTAGCGGGAACAAAACCGCGCACCATGGATAACGGATAAACATTTGTATTTTTACCAATTACGGTACCGGGGTTAAGTACGGTGCCGCAACCAACTTCAACAAAGTCACCAAGCATAGCGCCGAATTTCTTATAACCGGTTTCGATTTTTTTGCCTTCAAAATTAACGGTTACAAGTGTCTTATCGGACTTAACGTTGGATGTAATTGAACCGGCACCCATATGTGAGCCGTAGCCTAAAACCGAATCACCTACGTAATTGTAATGCGGAACCTGTACCTTATCAAAAATTATAACGTTTTTAAGTTCGGTTGAGTTGCCCACAACACTGCCCTTACCAACGATAGCATTACCACGAATAAAAGCGCAATGTCTAATTTCGGCATTTTCATCAATAATGCAAGGGCCTGTAATGCTTGCCGTGGGAGCCACCTTCGCATTTTTTGCTATCCAGATGTTTTCACCTTTCTGCTCATAGATTTCTGCAGGTAATTTATTACCAAGTTCGGTAATAAAACCTCCTATTTTGGGCAATACTTCCCAAGCATAGTTTACGTCGGCAAATATATCGGTTGCGATAGTATGCTCAAGCGTAAATAATTCCTTCACTGTAAGTCGAGTCATTTCTTTCACCTCAAAATTTAGATATATACATTTTAATTATACCTAATTTTCTCTCTCAATACAACAAAAATTTTTAAAGATTAATACTGTTGACTAATTTGTACATTTATATTATAATATCTAAGTAAATTATTAATCGTATATTTTGGTGTGCGAATGGGCGGGTCCTGTGCGACGGGAAACTACGAACCATGTCAGGCGGGGAACCGAGCAGCATTAAGTAGTTCTTTCCGTGCGCCGCAGTAAATCGGTCCATTCGTGCGCCAAGATATACGATTTTTTGCGAGGTGGATTTTTTGTCGTACAAGGCTTTATACCGTAAATATCGTCCTGATACCTTCTCAAGTGTCGTAGGTCAAGAGCATATTACCGAAACACTAAAAAGTGAACTTGATTCGGGTAAGATTTTTCATGCCTATCTTTTCACCGGTACTCGCGGCACAGGTAAAACAAGTTGCGCAAAAATTTTGGCAAAAGCCGTCAACTGTTTATCTTTAATAGGTGGCGACCCCTGTTGCGAGTGTGAAGCTTGTGAAGCTATCTCTGCAGGCGAAGTTATGGATATTGTTGAGATTGACGCCGCCTCTAACAATAGTGTTGAGAATATACGTGAACTTAGAGAACAGGTTGCTTTCACCCCCGCCAACGCTAAATACCGAGTTTATATTATAGACGAGGTGCATATGCTAACCATAAGCGCCTTCAACGCACTACTTAAAACACTTGAAGAGCCACCACCCCACGTTATATTTATACTTGCCACTACCGAAGTACACAAACTACCCGCCACTATTTTATCGCGTTGTCAACGTTTTGATTTTAAACGTATTGATGCTGATAAAATCTGCTCACGCATTAAGTTTATTGCCGATAATGAAAACTTTACCATTACCGACGATGCGGCTTCTATGATAGCTACAATAGCCGACGGCGGTATGCGCGATGCCCTATCGGTGCTTGATCTTTGTGTTTCGGCATCAAATAATATAGATGAAGAAACCGTAGCTAAAGTTTGTGGTATGGCAGGCAACGAATACCTCATCAATATGGCGGACTTTATAAAGAAAAATGACCGAGAAGGCGCACTTTTACTGCTTGATAAGCTTTATAGTGCATCGGTTGATATGTTACGACTGCTTGATGATTTAATTGCACACTATCGTAATCTTATGATTGTTAAAACAATAAGAAACGGTAAGCGCCCCATAATATGTTCGGCAAAGCATCTTGAAAGTCTTGAAAATCAGGCAACTGACTATGATATTAAAGATATTATGCTCGCCCTTTCATTTTTACAAGAAACCACCGCACGTATGCAGGGCGGTAACCGTAGGACTGAACTTGAGTTGGCGCTTATAAAACTATGTTCACCAAAACTCAGAAACGATATAGACTCGCTTGAACGCAGAATCGCGGTGCTTGAAAAAGGCGGTGTGAAAACGGTTACACAACCTATAGAAAACACCGAAGAAATTAAAATTCGCCAAAAGGTAACCGAAGATATATCGGTTACAGCCGATATATCAACCGAAGAATATATACCTCCCATTGAAGAGGAAGAAGCACCGGCACCTGCTACAGTTGTTGACGTGCCTACATTGTCGCAAAACAAAAACGGTGATGGACTAATCGATAGTATGGTGTGGCTTGAAGTATTAAACGAGCTCGCTGCTTCTTCACCGCTTTTAAGGGGTATACTGGAAGGCTCAAAGGCGTATATTGACGGCGACTTTTGCCTTATTGACAGTGTGAATCCGCAATTCCCCGAACTAATGAACGTTAAAAGCGGTATACATCGTGAAAAATTACGCAAAGCGGTTGAAAACGTATTTGGCAGAACCTATAAGTTAGGGCCCTACCGCAAACCCGTCGCATCCAACCCTGATGATGCCTTACAATCATTAAAAAATAAGTTAAAGGAACTTGAAGTTCCCGGTAATAGATAGGAGAAAATTTTATGAAATGCAGAATACCAAATTCCGGTGGTGCCGGCAACATGAATGCCATGCTAAAGCAGGCACAAAAAATGCAGTCCGATATGGCGGCGTTGCAAGAAGATCTTGAAAATCGTGAATATACCGCTACTTCGGGCGGCGGTATGATAAGTGTTACGGTTGATGGTAAGCACCTTATTAAATCCATCAAAATCAACCCCGATGCAGTTGACCCCGATGATAGCGAAATGCTTGAAGACCTTATAACAGTTGCCGTAAATGAAGCAATTAATAATGCTATACAAACAGCCGAAACCGAAATGGGCGCTATAACAGGCGGCCTTAATATGCCGGGACTATTTTAATTATGGCTTATAACATTGTATCATTAAATGAATTAGCGGCACAGTTTGAACGTCTGCCGGGCATTGGTAAAAAAACGGCACAAAGGTTATCATATTTTATTTTAGAGCAACCGCCCGAGCGCGCCAAAAAATTTGCCGAAGCGCTTGTAAATGCGCGTGAAAAAATACGGTTTTGCGAATGTTGCCAAGCACTTACCGATTTAGAAAAGTGTAGTATCTGTAATGACGATAATCGCGATAAATCGGTAATATGCGTTGTTGAAAACCCAAAAGATATCATGGCTTTTGAGCGCACACGCGAATACAGAGGGCTTTACCACGTGCTACACGGCGCCATTTCACCGCTTGACGGCGTAGGACCCGAACAGCTGAAAATTAAAGAACTTATGTCAAGACTTGCCGACGGAACGGTAACCGAAGTTATTATGGCAACCAATCCAACCGTTGAAGGTGAAGCAACGGCAAGTTACATATCGCGCTTGCTTAAACCCATGGGCATTAAAATTTCACGCCTTGCATACGGTATACCCGTTGGCGGCGAACTTGAGTATGCCGATGAGGTAACACTCTCACGTGCGCTTGACGGAAGAAATGAGATTTAGGTGAAAACAGTATGACAGAAGAAAAAATAAAACGTATAAATGAGCTTGCCCGCAAGCAAAAGGCCGAAGGTCTTACCGAAGAAGAAAAGGCTGAACAATTTAAACTCCGCCGTGAGTATATTGATTCTTTTAAAAATAGCCTAATAGGTCAACTTGAAAACACCTATATCGTAAGCCCCGACGGCACCAAAACAAAGGTAACACGAAAAGATATTAAACAATAAAAGGGGTGACAGGTTTTTCCTGTCACCTTAATTTTTAGGAGTATTTGTATGAAAATAGTTATAACCGAAGGCGCAGTAATCTCCTGCGGCGATATTTCATTTGATGGTTTTAATAAATTTGGTGATGTTAAGATTTTTGATAACCTTAAGTATAACGACCTTGAAAAAGAAATTGTCGATACCGATATACTACTTTGTAATAAGGTAAACGTTGACCACAATATTCTGGAAAAAGCAAAAAGGCTTCAATATATTGGCACCTTTGCTACGGGATACAATAATATTGATATTGAATATTGTAAGCAAAAGGGCATTACTGTATGTAATGCTGGCAGTTATTCAACAAACGCTATTGCACAACAAACGTTCGGATATATTATAAACCACTTTTCAAAAATCAACCAATATAATGGTTTCGTTAAAGACGGTGGATGGATAAATAGTCCATTATTCTCACCTATCGCCTTCCCAACCGATGAAATCGCGAGTAAAACACTCGGTATAATCGGCTACGGCAATATTGGTAAAACAGTGGCTAAAATTGCAAGAGCTTTCGAGATGAATGTTATTGTGTATACAAGAACTGTAAGAGAAGACGGTGAAACAAAATTCGTATCATTTGATGAACTTTTAAAAAACTCAGATATTATAACTCTTCATTGCCCCTTAACACCTGACAATGCCGATATGTTTGATGCCGATACGTTTAATAGGTGTAAAGACGGAGCATACTTTATAAACACCGCACGCGGCGGACTTGTTGATGAGTATGCACTACGTGACGCGCTTACATGCGGTAAATTATCGGGCGCGGCAGTTGATGTGGTAAAGCAAGAACCAATGAGCAACGACTGTCCACTATTAGATGCGCCCAACATCACTATTACACCACATTCGGGTTGGGTGCCGCTTGAAACAAGAAAAAGACTATTTAAAATTGTTGAAGACAATATCACGGCATTTTTAAACGGTAAACCGCAAAACGTGGTATCAAAATGATATAATTACCTAACCCCTAAATCCTAAAAAAATCCCAAGTGCTCTGCACTTGGGATTTTTGTTTTACTGAGTAACAGCGTTATTCCAATTTACAGGATTACGGAAGTTACCAAAGTTCTGATATATGTACTTGTAGGTAACAATCTCAACGTCGGGGTTAGCCTGAATGTACTCAATGAGTTCGCAAAGTTGTGCCTCGGTGCGCTCGGTCTTAAGGTCGTGTGCGTAGAAGGACTGCCATGTGTTATTTGCAGCAGCCTGCCCAATCTTATTATAAATCGAGGCATCATTATCTGCACTCATTGATGAACGAGGATGATAGTAGTTCGGTGAAATACCATAAAGATCACTGTAGCTAAAGCCTAACTTTCTAAGCATTGTTTCTATTTCCTTACGATTGATATCATCCTGACCGGTACCACCTGCTAATATATAACCGTTTACGTTTAAGCCGTTACCGGTCAACGTATCGTAGGTTTCTTTTAGTTGGTCATACTTTTGCTGTGAAGTCATCTTGCTAGTAAGTACGCCAAAATGGTGACCAATAATTTCGCCGCCTGCTGCTTGAATATTTCTAAGCAACGTAACGTTGTTTGAACTTACGGTTTCGGGTGGAATTGCGGCAACGAGTGGAACATTGTATTTTTCGAATATGTTAAATACTGTACCTAAGTCGCCACGGTTATCATCGTAAACCAGGGTTATATAACCTTTATCAAAATCATCATAGTAGAAGTCATACTTGATTTCTGCAGTTTCGATGCGCTGCTCAATGGTGTCAAACGAACTTGTCATTTCATCTGCATAATAGTAACCGTAGGTTTCGTTCTCACCCGGGATAATATACTTAATAAATCCGCGTGAAACAATATCAAGTGTTAAGTAATCATCCGGTAAATCTGTAAGTGTCAATGCAAAGTCGGCATAGTTTTCGGTATAGTCAACAACCTTATCAAACATCTTTACAGCCACATTAGCAGAGTTCACTGTAAGTTCGCCGTCAAGAAGAGGTTTTGGTAACATAGCCATACCTACGCCTGCAACTTTATACTCAACACCATCAACGATTACAGTGTCGATATTTGCATTTTTAACGTTGTACGAACGCATACCAAAACGAATACCATTAGTTAAGCCCTTTTCTGCATCGGCATAGCGAATGGTGCTACCAATCATAGTAACGTCAACAATCTTTTCTGCCTTAAAGCAAAGGTTAACTACAACGTCGTCAAGTGCATCGAAGTCGGCAACAAGTGTATTACCTGTGTTGTCATCAGTACGGCCGAGCATCTTGATGGTCTTTTTGTAGCTATAAACGTTTGACTTATCGGTATCAACAACGTAACCGGCTTTAGGTGTTACTGCGATTTGATAAGCATAGTTGTCATCTGCTACAGGTGTGATAATGGCTGTACCATTACCATCGGTTTTAATCATAGAATCAAGTGCGCCAAATGTATTAACGCTTGCTGTCTTTTCAACAACAATAGCGATATTGATGGTCTGACCATTGTAGGTAGCGGTGATATTCTCAGTACCCGCGGTAAATGCGCAAACAGTATCAAAGAAGTCACTTACTTCTACCGTGTTGTTTCTTACGTAACTCCACTTAGCCTTATCACCCGATATGGTAACGTTTCCAAATACAAGTTCAATGTCTGCCATATTAAGACGGGTACCCTCAGTCATATAGAGTGTGTTATTTGTTAACACATTGTTTATCGGTGCGCAAGCAGGTGCACCTGCAACTGTCTCGGGATTGAGTCTAACCTCATAATGCTTAATTGTATAATTCATTGAGGTCTTAATGCCAACATTACCCTTGCCAGCGTATATGTTGTTCATTTTGTCAGCAGAGGTTGATGTATCCTTTTCGGTATCGTAAATTTCGGTTCCGTCGATTGTAGCAACAACGTGTTTATCGCTCATATATACGGTGGCTTCAACCAAGTTGCCTAACGTATACACGTAATCCTTTTCAGCAGTGTCAAGAATATTGACAACAAAATTCTTATTATTGCGGAACAAACGAATCTTCGTGGAAGCCGTTCTTGGAACAAAGCCTAGCATATTGGTGTTAAAGTCTTCATTGGGCACGAGCGTATCGGCACGACCGATAAGATAGAAGGCACGCCAATCTTCGGCAATTGCAGTATAGTTACCACCAAACTCAATGCTCATTGTATAGTCGCGCAAGTTCCTGATAACCTCGTTATCTAACATAAGGTAATAGTTTTGGTTTAACACAAAGCCGTTAAACATCTCATAATTAGTAGTATCATTGTGGAAATCTCTAGGGTCGAGTTCTTTGTATGAACTATTATAAAGGTGCCAATCGTTGCCAACGTCACGGTCAAAGTCGGTGCTATAAACAACGTAATGCTCATCGTCAGCATTCTTCGCAACGAAGTAAATAGTCTTGCTTACACCATTATAGGTTGCGGTTGCGGTATATGTACCTGCACCGTAAACTATAGCATTACCGCCTTCAAACTTTAACTGATTGCTCTTGGATACCCACTCTGCAGCATTAGCAACAACAGCGTTACCGCCAAAATTAATCCTAATGTTTGCAAGCGACATGCTGGAATGAGCAGTCATCGGTACAACGGGTGTATTATCGTCTACGCTATAAATAGGAGGATCATAAACTGCTGGCTTATTATTCAAAATATCGGCATTAAGTGTTACCTTAATATAGTCAACAGCAGGTGCACCTTCGTTTCTAAGCACTACACCTACGGTACCTTTATTAGTTACGGTGGTGTTTTGAACATAGGTCTCTGTAATGGCGACTTTTGTGCCTGAACGGTTTTCCATCTTTTCAAGTTTAACGGTGTTACCGCTTGCTACCATTCTTGAAACAACGAAGATATTATCACGTTCGTTCCAGTTATCCGCTGATGTGGTAACAGAATCGTTAACGTTCATAATTCCTGTAAAAATAGGACTAGAAGGTGGACTATACTCACCTGCACTAAGACTCTTAGCAGAACTAGAATAGGAATAGTATAACTTACCGCCATTCGCCCAACGGTAACTTATATTAAAGCTTGCGAAGTTATTAACGCGTGCATCATTATAGGTAAGACGCGCTACCGGACCAATTTGTGAATAGGCCGCATTGGTGCTACTGTTAGGATGATGTGTCACACGTTCAACAAGTGCTACACTGGTTTCAAGAGTATAGTCAGAGAAATCATTGAATATAGGACTCTTACTATAGAAGAAACCCGAGCCTGTAAATGAAGCATCACTATTAACAATTGGTGTAACCCCATCCTCTTTATACGCAACGTTGCCATTGGCGTCAAGTAACGCATCGTATTCACTGCTATCTTTACATCTTGAAGTTCTAAAAGGAATGGTTGCCCCGTGTTTTGCAGGAATACTAAGTGAAGAATTGAGAAGTTGTTTCTCAATTGCTTCTTCGAAACTATAGGCAAACACTGCAGGTACGTAGTAGTGAATTACAGTTTTTGTTCCATCTGTACTTATACGTTGGTCGGCCTTAATATACTTGCCAAAATGCCAAGCATAAAGCCCCGCGGTATAGTCGCCATTATCAGCAGTCAGTTTGTAGATAATCTTCTGCTTGCCTGTGCTGGGGAGTGCAGTTACTTCTTGCACTTCAAAAGCAGTTGCATCAACAAATATACCGTTTTGATAGTAAAGTGAATTGTACCATTTACCCTGTATAAATTCAGTGTTGCCTTTTGTACCATCTTCCTTTATATAGTAAGCGGTATTAACATCTTTTTGAGAAACGGTTACGCCCCATTCATCAGGGTCATACGTACCGTCATCAAAGGTCTCGTTTAACAAATAGTACTTGTTATTTGTTGCATCGGTTTCATTAGCGGCAACTACCCAAATAGTTTTAGATACACCGCCGTATGTTGCGGTAAGCTTATATGTGCCCTCCTCAAATGCGATTAAATAATCACCACTGATAGCCACATTTTTAGTATCAGCAATATTGATTTCCGTCTCAGCGAGCGTAACAATCTGCTCGTCAAGGTTAACCATAATCTCACTTAATTTAACGGCTGCGCCTGCAGTCATAGGAATAGCGGGGGATCCGTATGAAACTATATAAGATTCAGTTTCATCGGAAGCGAAGGCCATTAACGGTAGCGTAGTGAAAATCATTGCAAACGCAAGCATTATAGCCAACACTTTTGAAATTTTTTTGCCCTTCATAATTTTTTCTCCTAATATTTTTGTACAAAAATTTTTAAATAATTATACAATTTTAGTATAGCAAATACAAAAATTATTTGCAAGAGCTTTTTTACATTTTAGCGTTGCGTTTTCAGCAACCGACAGTTGCACATTTGGTATATAAAATATCACAGCATACTCAATAAAAAAGGAAGGTTTAAAAGCCTCCCTTACTAAATCCTATTCATCGTAAATTATATCATACGGTGAATCCATTATGTATTCGTGCACACCGCTTTCTGAAAGGTTAATTATGCGTTTGCCTGCGCGTGCGGCATAATTTAGGGTCTGTGCAGTACCGCCCGCTTGGCCGTCAAACCAAGTTATAACAAAATCACTGTTATCCACCATATAGCAATTACGGGTGTGGTAACATCCTCTTTTGTATTCACGCGAAATATACACCACCGAATCGGCTTGACGAAGTACCTTTTGGTAGCGGTTTTTCCAATGCTCATCCCAAGAGTCACTCTGTTTTTCAAAGGGTATTACTGCAACCAATTCTATTCGCGCCTTTTTGTAGAGCTTTTTGAGCATTATGACACTCTCGGCGGCAAGCAGGTCAAATCCCATTGCCATACCACAATAAAATTTATAGCATCCCTCATCTGCTAAGGAAAAAACAGCATCTATGAGTTTGTTTTCTAATTTTACGTATTCTTGGTTGTTTTCGCTAAACTCAAACCCAAATTTATGCGGTCTGTATCCCGTAAAACAACAGTTAATCGTTTTATCCACTTAAATTCTCCTTTTACTTTGCCTTTCGCCACTGCACCGGTGTTACACCATACATATTTTTAAACAAACGCGAAAAATAATTGGCATCGTTATAACCGCACCTTGCCGCTATAACCGACACGCTTTCCTTATTCTTACGAAGTAATACGCCTGCCGCCTCCATCCGAAGTGAAGTAACGTAAGCGCCACAGGTAACACCCTAATAAGTCAATATTATGCTACTATAAGACAATTTTGCTATTTAAAAAATTATATTATTAATGTATCATAAAAATATAATAATTTCAATTACTTTGGAGGTCGGTTTTATGTAGGTTGGCGTTTGCGACGTTGTGGGCAGATATATACGCAACATCCACGCTAAAGACGGTCTTTACCCCACCAACATTCACGACCTTGATTGGCTTATATACACCTTTGGCGCACCGAAAAACATATCTGTTAAGCGCGTGCAAAAATGCAGCAACGACTATATAAATGATATATATGAGTATGACGATTTCTTCATTACGGCACAGTCGGCTTGGTATGCAGGCAAGTTTAAATTCACCTATGGTTTCCGCTTCCTTTTTGAAGATGCAATTGTAGAATTAAAGGATGAAAAACTTACTATTTATCAAGGCGACGGTCAAAACATTGCCGTTAATAATGAGGTTGTATCGGACGACACCTGCATCAACCTACCCGCAACCGATGCTTATTTTGAAGAAATCAAATATTTTACCGAGTGCATTTTGCAAGATAAACCGACCGATAAGATTAAACCCGAAGAACTTGAATACGTACTTGATATTTTAAAGCAGTATTAAATAAAAAAATCCCGATGCATTTCTCTGTTGTCCTTAACGGAGAAATGACGGGCACAAAAACTTCGGCAGAGGGATTGTTTCCTCTGCCGTTTTGTGGTATAATGGAACTAACGAGAAGCCTCTCCCTTTGGGAGAGGTGGCGGCGAAGCCGACGGAGAGGGCAAAATGGAGCGAGAACCACTAAAGAGAAATAATGAGTTGCTAAATGTCGCAAGAATTTTACGCCGTAATATGACTCGGCAAGAAAAACATTTATGGTATGATTTTTTGCGATATTATCCGGTAAAGATATACAAGCAACGTATCATAGATAATTTTATTGCAGACTTTTATCGCGTCTTGTGATAGAGCTTGACGGTTCACAGCACTATACAAGCCAAGGTAAAGCACACGACGCAGCAAGAACTGAAATCCTTGAAAAATATGGAATTTATGTTTTGCGGTTTTAAAATAGAGATGTAGATAAGAATTTTGAAGGTGTTTGCCGAATGATTGATCGGGTAATCAATGAGAGAATTGAAGACTTGTCGTAAAACGCCCTCTCACCCGCTATCGCGGGAGCTCTCCCAAAGGGAGAGCCTTAAGACGCGCGCCACTTTAGGGGTATGGGCTTTGCCCGATGCATTTTGTAATACAAATGCGAAACTAGCGATAAAACAGAACGATAAATAAGAATTTGACAAGCAAAATCAGAAAGGAATAGTCAAACCATGATAGAGCTTCGAAAAATGAACTATGAAGATATAGTGGAGCAATGGAAATATGTTGCTGCACTTCCAGCAAACGAAAACGGTTTAACGAATCAATACGAAGGAGTATCTTTTGATGAATATAGAGACACCGTATTGCCGAAATTGATGATGCACGAAAATCCCATCAATATGCCCGATTGGTTTGTACCTGAAACTTATTACTATTTATGGGATGATAATACCCTTATAGGAGAATATCGAATTAGACATTATTTGACAGACGCTCTGAAAACCGGTGCCGGTCATATTGGATACAGCATAAAAAAAGAATTTCGAGGCAAAGGCTACGGAACAAAGGGATTGGCTCTAACATTGGAATTTGCAAAAAAAATTGTTCCGGAGGAAGAAATATACTTGCGAGTCTTGAAAACCAACATTCCATCGTTTAAGGCTATTTGTAATAATGGCGGTTACGTTACAGAGGAAAATGATACGTATTACTTAATGAGAATAAAAAAATAATTGAGTGTTTCGTTCAGTAAATTTCAATTTATCGAACAAATAAAACACCCCCGACAGTCTTTGAAAATCTGTCGGGGGTAATCTTTGCTTTCTGCATATCAAATTTCGCTTATCCGTAGGGGCGTTCTTTGAACGCCCGCGGGCGAACACAGTTCGCACCTACCATGTGTCAGGTGATTTCTCCGCTAAGAACATCACGCTTTATGCATCGGGATTTTTTGTTTTAGAAAGATTACTTGCCGTAAACTTCTGCAAGTTTTTCAAGGTGAGCGCGACGCTCCTTAGCGGCTTCTGCAGCTGTGTTGAAGAGCTCTTCTGCACGCTCGGGGAATGAACGTGTAAGTGAAGAGTAACGTGCTTCGCCAAGGAGGAACTCCTTGTAGTCAGCAGTTGCAGGCTTGCTGTCGATGGTGAGCGGGTTCTTGCCCTCAGCCTTAGCAGCAGGATTGTAACGGAACATATCCCAGTAACCGCAATCAACAGCCTTCTTCATCTCGCTCTGGCAGTTAACCATACCGCCCTTAATTGAATGCATTTCACAGGGTGAGTATGCAATGATGATTGACGGACCCGGATAAGCCTCTGCCTCTTTAATTGCCTTTAAGGTCTGATTCTGGTCAGCACCCATAGCAATCTGTGCTACGTAAACGTAGCCGTATGACATAGCGATTTCAGCTAATGACTTCTTAGCGATAGCCTTACCTGCAGCAGCGAACTGTGCAACCTGACCGATGTTAGAAGCCTTAGAAGCCTGACCGCCTGTATTTGAGTAAACCTCGGTATCAAATACCATAATGTTAACGTCGTTACCCGAAGCGAGTACGTGGTCAACACCGCCGAAGCCGATATCGTAAGCCCAACCGTCACCACCGAAGATCCAGATAGACTTCTTGGAGAGGTATTCCTTGCTTGCGAGTACTTCGGGAGCAACAGGACAACCTGCAGCTGCAGCCTTTTCGAGCTCAACAATAAGAGCATCTGTAGCAGCTACGTTTGCCTTACCGTCATTAGCGGTTGCAAGGTACTGCTCAGCAGCAGCCTTGAACTCAGCAGAAGCTTTATCAGATTCTGCCATTTCCTTAACCTGAGCGATAAGTCTGTCGCGGATAGCCTTCTGGCCGAGATACATACCGAGACCGTGCTCAGCATTATCTTCGAAGAGTGAGTTAGCCCAAGCAGGACCGTGACCCTTCTTATCTGTGGTGTACGGAGATGTAGCAGCAGGACCACCCCAGATTGACGAACAACCTGTAGCGTTAGAGATGTACATTCTGTCACCGAAGAGCTGTGTAATGATACGAGCATAAGCTGTTTCAGCACAACCTGCACATGAGCCTGAGAACTCAAGATACGGCTTTAAGTACTGTGAAGAAATTACGTTAGCGTCAGAAGCTACTTCCTTCTCGGTAACCATATCTACGCAGTAATCAAATACTGCCTGCTCAGCCTCTTGTGATTCACGGGAAACCATCTTGAGTGAGTTGGTCGGACATACTCCGATACAAACTCCACAACCCATACAATCCATCGGAGATACTGCAAGGGTGTATGAATATTCAGTTCTGATGATGGGCTTCGGAGCAACCTTCATATTAGCAGGAGCAGCGGCAACCTCATCAGCAGTTAGTGCAAATGGACGAATTGTTGCATGAGGACAAACGAATGCACACTTGTTACACTTAGCACAGGTTTCAGCATTCCATTCAGGAACCATAACGGCAACGCCGCGCTTCTCGTAAGCAGAAGCACCCTGCTCGAATGTACCGTCTGCACAATCTTCGAATGCAGAAACAGGAAGTGAATCGCCTTCCATCTTAGCAACAGGCTTCATAATGGTATCAACCATCTTAACGAGCTTTTCTGCGCCAACAGATGCAGCTTCTGCAGCACCGTCAACAGCATTTGCCCAATCAGCAGGAACGTCGATCTTAACGAATGCGGTAGCACCGGCATCGATAGCCTTTTCGTTCATCTCAACGATTTCTTTACCCTTCTTCATGAACTTCTGAGCTTTTTCCTTCATGTAACCGATAGCCTCTTCTGCAGGAAGAACCTTAGAAAGTGCGAAGAATGCAGACTGAAGAACGGTATTTGTACGCTTGCCAAGACCAATCTGAGCAGCCAAGTCAATAGCGTTAACTGTGTAGAGCTGAATGTTATTCTGAGCGATATAACGCTTAGCGTCGGCAGGCATATGCTTGTCGAGCTCTTCAGCAGTCCACTGACAGTTGATTAAGTATACACCGCCGGGTTTAACGTCGTTAACCATCTTGTAGCCCTTAATTACGTATGACGGGTTGTGACAAGCAACGAAGTCAGCCTTATTTATATAGTAAGGACTCTTGATAGGCTTATCGCCGAAACGAAGGTGAGAAATTGTGATACCACCTGTTTTCTTAGAGTCGTACTGGAAGTATGCCTGAACATACTTGTCGGTGTGGTCGCCGATAATCTTAATAGAGTCTTTGTTAGCACCAACGGTACCGTCGCCGCCGAGACCCCAGAATTTACACTCAATAGTACCCTCTGCTGCGGTGTTAGGAGCAACTTCCTCATCAAGAGAAAGGCCTGTAACATCATCAACAATACCCATTGTGAAGTAGGGCT
>JAFSDK010000072.1 GCA_017436255.1 Clostridia bacterium | reverse complement strand
TTATGTCGGCGATAAGCTTGTTCGTGTTGAATCCGATGGTTTGGATTATGGTCCGCTGACAATTTACTACACGGCAGACGGTAAACCGTACAGCTTTTACTACGGCGGCGGTCCGTTCTACTATATGCTTAATCTGCAAGGCGATGTTATTGGTATTGCTACCGGCAACGGCAACGTAATAGTTGAATACGCTTATGATTCATGGGGAAAGCCTATTTCTGTAACAGTAAACAATTCAATTTATGAAGATGTTGCTTTAGCCAATCCGTTACGCTACAGGGGCTATGTTTACGACAGCGAAACAGAACTTTACTACCTGCAAAGCCGCTACTATGACCCCGAGCTCTGCCGCTTCATCAGCGCCGATGCCTACCTTATAGCAGGCAATTACCTCCAAGGCACAAATATGTTCGCATATTGCCTGAATAATCCGGTGAGATATAGTGATCCGAGTGGGTATGAAGCTCTTTCGGTTTCTGAACAAGCTGCTGTAGATGTTGCAACAATATTTTTTTATTTGTATTATTTTGCAACAGTTTTAGATGGAACTAGTGAATACTCTATTGCCGATTATGTTAAACGTATATCTATTGGTAACCCATCGTTAACCGAATTAAGTCGGCGAATGTCTTGGAGTTATGATATGTTTAGTGACATAAATGCTCTTGATATCACAAACTCTGTGACTGGTGTAGCTTTAAATATAATTGAGATTGCTGGAAAAAGCCTTCCATATCCATTTGGTGATATTATAGAACTAGGAGATTGGGGCGTTAACATTTTTATTGACTTTTTTGACCCCAGATTAGAAAATATTGACTTGGTGGAAGGAATAATGAAAACAGCTATGAAAGGAGCGGGAAATGCCGGCTTCGTCGCTATTGCTGCTGCTTTTTTTGCTTCACCCACAGGTTTACCTGTAGCTATTAGTGGTGGATTAGCTATATTATTTGTGCAATTAGGTTCGCATTTATGGAACGAAGCAATAGATGATTTATGATTGGAGAAAAAATATGAAAACTTATAAATATAGCAAGATTCTTTTAGGTGTTGGTTTTTTGGTTACTTATATTTTAGCTATAGCATTTTTATTTTTTTTAAACATATTAAGAAAAGAACCTATAGAGTTTGATAAATCGTATTTTGCAGCTACAGCGGCATATATTCTTTGCATAGCAATGGGAATCGGTGAATATTCACATCGTGCTGTTACCTTTGATGATGATGTCATTAAACTTTATTCTGTCAGAGCTCAATCATTTAAAGTCGGGTTGAAAGCAATGGATTATAGAATAAACTATGAAAACATTTTCAGGATATCGGCAGATAAATTACCTTTAATAGGTATTTACAGAGTAAAAATATACGGCAAAAATCTTCCCGCTGCCATACATATAAACTGCTTTTTTTGTAAACGCAAAGAGCTTTTTGCAAACTTTTATCATATTTGCAGGCTTAAAAATTCCAATATAAAATTTGATAAATGTTTAGTTGAATTTGCAGAAAGAAGAGTAAATAATGAAACTAAAAAATAAAAAAAGAATAGCATATATCATCATTTTTTCTGTTTCAATTATATTATGGTTTTTTTCGATTTTGCTTGAATATTTATTTCCGGTTTTGGAGAACTATAGTCCGGATATCATGGTTGTTATGGCATCTTTTACCGCTATATTAATTGTTAAAAGAAAATGGAGCGAAAAGCCAGATGGTAGTTTATAAGTCAAACCAATCAGTAGACGGTTCTGTGGTTGATCCGCCAAGCACTAAATTTGAACCAATCAGGGGATGGTTCTGTGATTGACCCAAACAAGCACTAAAATCAAACAGGATAGCTCTCGTTAATTCGGGAGCTATCCTACCACCCTAAATACACCGACGGACACAATCAATTACCAATATAACGATTACGATTGGCGCAACGGTGTAACGCTGTATGACGGTACTGATTCCATAACCTACGATTACTGCGGCAATCCGGTGAACTATAGGGGCTATACCATGACTTGGGCCAAAGGTAAGCAACTTTCAACTATGACGAAAGGTGAGCAAACGCTTTCGTTTAAGTATGATGCAAACGGCATCAGAACTAAGAAAACTGTAAACAATGTTGAGTACGAATATACTTATGTCGGCGATAAGCTTGTTCGTGTTGAATCCGATGGTTTGGATTATGGTCCGCTGA
>JAFSDK010000071.1 GCA_017436255.1 Clostridia bacterium | reverse complement strand
GACTACAACCGATTTTACAATTGAAGTTTAAATGAAAAAAGCTACTGCCCGCGGACAGTAGCTTTTTTGAATAAAAAATAAAAACATTGAAACTGCAAAAATAACGGTCGCTTCACTCCGAAATTAAAAAAACTGTTGATTTTATGCGCATTGTAGGGGCAATTCACGAATTGCCCGTTTGTACCGTCATATCGCTTTTACGGCGGGCGATTCATGAATCGCCCCTACCGGTACGGCTCTTTTGTTTTGGTTGACAACCTTGTTCTGTAATGCTATTCTTTAGATAAGAAGAATATGTGTTGCGGTCAATCATAGAACCGTCCCCTGATTGACAGAAAAGCAACTACTGATAGCCCAATAACAAAGTTAAAAACTTTAATGCGAGAATAATTTAAGGAGTGTCGGTTATGTCAAATTTTAAAAAATGCTTAACTTCAATTCTTTTGGTCATTGCGTTACTGTTCAGCACCGTGTGTTATGCAAGCGCGGAGACTGATACCGAATTAATGCGATATTTTAAATCACATGGCATAACCGACTACTATAAGGAAACAGTTGACGGTTCATGGTATTATTATGTTGTTAATGATAATGAAGCATCAATAATTCATATTCTTACTCGCTTTACCGGTCCCGACAAAATAACATATGTGTTTCCTTCTTTTTTGGGTGGATATCCTGTAACATCTCTTGGTATTCCTAACGATAATATCGAGATTTTTGCTTATTATGACGATGGTGAAGTTTTTTCCGAAATATGTCCCGGATATTCGGATATATATGAATATGTAGATTCAGAAGGTGCGCTTGAATATGACCCCGGACTTAAAAATGTTTCAAAAATAGTAATTCCGGAAGGTTATGAATATATTGGTGCCGGTGCTTTGCGTACTTTTGATGTTTTTGAATGGCAGTTCCCCAAAAGTTTGAAAATGATTTATGGTGCGCCGTTTGAATCTGTACATACAAGTTACATTGATTATAAGAATAATAGTACGATTTTGCCTGATTGTGTTTATGATGATCCATATTATTTTTCATATATGTTAAATGCTTCAAGTGGATATAATTCTGATAAAATCGTTGCACCTTCACGAGATGCAGAATTGACAAGATATTTGCTCCAAGAATTTTGGAATGGTTTATTATACATTCCAAATATCCTGTCTTATGAAACAGTAAGGAGAACTTTTTATTATTCTGAGGATTCGGGTCAAACATGGTATCCAAAAAAAGAAAGTCATGTGCTAAATGTTGCCTGCGCACCTGATTGTGAGTGGTTAAAGGTGTTTGAGGATTACCCCGGAACATATTATTCAGGTTATACTTTAAATGTTACCTATATTGAACCCGCAACCCATATAGCCTTTGACAGTGATTCTGTCAGCGTTGAAGTTGGCGAAGTTGTTGACCTTGAAGCGAAAACTTATCCTGCCGAGGCTGTGTGGACGGCGTGCGATTATGTGTCGAGCAACCCCGAGGTAGTCAAGGTTGACCCATATTCGGGCAGAATTACCGCCCTTGCCGAGGGTGAAGCAACAATCACCGCAACCCATGTTGAACGCGGCTTTGTTGATACCTGCACCGTTAAGGTTGAAAATAAGCCCGAACACATCTGTACACCTGCAGAAAAGTGGAGTGCTGACGAAACTGCGCATTGGCTTGAATGTACCGACCCCGAGTGCGGTGAAATAGTTAATTATGCCGAACACAGCGGCGGCAACGCAACCGTAAATGCAAAGGCAATTTGTGAGCATTGCGGCACAGCT
>JAFSDK010000070.1 GCA_017436255.1 Clostridia bacterium | reverse complement strand
TCTATATCCTAAATGGTGTTCTCGCATATCCATTATAACAGATATTTTAAACTCTGCACTATATTTTTGTTGTATTGACCCTTTCTTTGCCATAAAAAATGCACCTCCAAAAGTGTCTAACTTTTGGGGTGCATATCAATTGGTTGGGGATTTTTATGTAATTAAATTAGTCGTTTTTAGCAACGGGGTGGGGAATCTGTGATTTTAAAGAAGCACGAGTCTTTCTGATTTCACCGAGATTGGCGGTAAGACCTTCGTCAGCTCTACGCATGATGTCGTCAACAAATTCTTGAGCGGCTTTACGCATCTCTCTGCTCTTAGCTTGTGCATTAGCGATAATTTCGCTTGCTTTTTCTTGTGCTAACTTTGTAATAGCTTCTTGTGAAACCATTGCGTTTGCACGCTCTTCAGCGCTACGGATAATGCCGTCTGCTTCACGCTTAGCGTTTGTAATGATATCGGCACGGTCGGCAACTATGCCGCGAGCCTGCTTAATTTCGCTGGGAATGTTAAGACGAATATCATCGATAACGGCTCTTAAATTTTCAGCATTTACAACTCTGCGGTTGCCGGGCATTTTAATGCCACCTTCTAACGCTTCGTCTAACTGTTCAAGTAATTCTTCGATACTCATATTAAATACATCCTTTCAGTTTTTAGGCTCAGTTCTTACTGGTGCCCAATCTCTCAATAATATCTTTGTGAATTTGATTCGGCACAAAAGCCGAGATGTCGCCGCCCATACTTGCAATCTGTTTAACCATACTCGAACTCAAATACATAAATTCGGCATTTGTTGTTAAAAACAGAGTTTCAATTTTGGGATTAAGTTTTTTATTAGCAAGTGCCATCTGAAATTCATATTCAAAGTCAGACATAGCACGTAAGCCCTTAACAATTGCATAGGCATTATGTTGCCTTGCAAAATCTGATAACAAACCGTCATAGTAGGCTACTTCGACGTTATCAAGGTGAGATACGCATTTTTTTATCATCTCTACGCGTTCTTCAGTAGTAAAGCTATATTTCTTTTTGTAGTTAATCATTACAACAACTATAACTTTATCAAAAAGGGAAGAAGCACGTTCAATAATATCAATATGTCCGTGTGTTATGGGGTCATAACTACCGGGGCATATAACCGTCTTATTCAATTTCTTCACGCTCTTTTCTGTAATAGGAAACCGCTATTTTGCCGTACTTTGCGGTTTTATATTTTGTAAAATCACCAACCACATCAGATAAAGTAATATCGGTAGGATGTTCACAAATTATAATACCGTAGTCACTCATAATTCCGGTTACCGCGCCCAATGCTCTTTCAAGTATACCCTCACGGTATGGTGGATCTAAAAAGGCGATATCAAACGTGTCACGTGTGCCGGCACAAAAAGAAAAATAATCGGCACGCATAACCTTTGCCATTTCTTTTAAACCGGTGTTTTTTAAGTTACGTTCTATTACGGCAAAAGCATCGGTGTTAAGGTCAACAAACGTAGCGCTCTTGGCACCGCGGCTTAAGGCTTCAATACCAAGTTGTCCGCTACCTGCAAACAAATCAAGAATTCGTCTGCCTTCTATATCAAACTGAATGGAACTGAATATAGCCTCTTTAACCTTATCGGTAGTAGGTCTTACGTCGTTGCCACTGAGTGTTTCAAGTTTTCTGCCACGGGCAATACCTGTAATAACTCTCATTTTTACACCACCTATTTATAGTATTATCACACGAAATAGGGTATTTTGTCAATATTTATTTTATATATTGTAATATTTGGACGTTTTTATTGTCATTGCCACATGAGATTTGCCCCCTGAAAAGGCTTGTGTATGACCGCATTCCCGATGAACTCTTGGTCGGTTATATGAAGTTAATTTATAAAAACGGCGAGTATCTAATAAATTTGTAAAATAAAAGAGGTGGAATAAGAGTCGTACTCTAAAGGATAGTACAACAAGATGTGAAAACACCCATAGTTTTTTAAAAAACTAAGGGTGTTTATAATATTCTCTTTTTTTGTTCGTCACGTTGTGCTATAATACAACTAACCGATAAATAAGAATTTGGAGGTGAGTAATTGAATCCGTCATACACAACAATAATCATGCTATGGATTATCATATTTATTATGTTTCGTAATCGGCGAAAAGTAGCAATTATAAGAAAAATAATAAAAAAAAGAAAAGTTGGAGGAGATACCAAAATGAAAGAACTTGCAAAAAAATTTATTGATAAAGAATGTGTTATTTATTCTTTTGACGGCAACCATACGTATATAGGGAAAATTAAAGAAGTAACCGACGGAGCAATCCTTGTAGAAAAAGACAACAAAATTGAAGTACTCAACCTTGACTTTGTTTTTCGTATTAGAGAATATCCGAAAAAGAAGAACGGAAAGAAAAAGTCAGTTGTACTTGATTAACCAATTCCAATAAGTCGAACAGTTAGGAAAATAAGAATTTGTAGGTGTGAATGATGAAAACTTTATATATGGTTGGTGGCACTATGGGAGTTGGAAAAACAACTGTGTGCCAACAGCTCAAACAGGATTTACCGAATAGTGTATTTCTTGACGGAGATTGGTGTTGGGATGCAAGTCCGTTCCAAGTAACCGATGAAACAAAAGCAATGGTGACAAATAATATTTGTTACTTACTCAATAATTTTCTGAAGTGTTCTGCATACGAGAATATCATTTTTTGT
>JAFSDK010000069.1 GCA_017436255.1 Clostridia bacterium | reverse complement strand
ATTTGTAGCATCAAAGGTAAGACCTTCCTGATCAGCAGCTGCCCAAGTAATGTCTGCGCCTGAAACTGCAGCTTCACCCTTAACCATTTCAACAGCAATTGTCTTAAGGTCAAGTTTGGTGTATACGTTCATCGGGATTGCGGGTGCACCGAAAGAAACTGTATATGTAGCAGCTTCATCGGCAGCGAAGGCCATTAACGGAAGTGCTGAGAAAATCATCACAGCGGCAACCATAAGAGCCAACACTTTTGAAAATCTTTTGGTTTTCATTTGGTTTTCCTCCTAAAAATTATAAAATTAAATAATTTTATAATAATAATTTAACATATTGTTTATATACTGTCAAGTGAATTTTAGTAATTTTATACATTTTTTATGATTTTTTAAGGCATATACGCAAAATATATTTTTTTGTGTTTGGTAACTACCATAAGATGAAGAAAACTTATTAAAAATCTAACAGTTCACTGTACAGCTAAGCAATATTACTCGCGTAAAGTGCAAAAAATGTACCAAGTACCCGTTAGGATACTTGGTACATTTTTATATACCTAAATCATCTATTACCCATTTATATAATTCTTCACGCATTAGACTGTTGGGTGAAGAAAGCATATGTTGTGCATAATAAATACTTAAATTTCTTGACTTATCAATCGCTAAATAGGCGCCTGCTGCGCCACCCCAACCAAAATCATCGCGGTCTCTATCAGGATGCTTGCAACGCACACCAAGACCGTAACCGTGATGAGCAGGCCAATATGATTTAATCTGATTTTCATCAAGTCGGTTGGTAGCCATTAAATCAACCGTTTCATTCTTTAAAAGCTTGCCAACCCTAAGTCCCTCAAGAAACTTCATATAATCGTCAACAGTTGATACACAACCTGCACCGCCGCTTTCATACTCCCTTCCTAAATTGTAAAGGTTCTCAGGTCCACAGTAAACTGCCTCTTTTATATCGTTATGCCACTGATACTGTGCAGCTAAAGTTACGCGTTCACTTTCAGGGAAACAAAATGAAGACTCTTGCATATTGAGTGGATCAAAAATGTTCTTTTGTACATAATCTGAGAAACGCACGCCGGATACGATTTCAACAAGTGCAGCCAAAACGTCATGACATAAACTATAATTCCAACGCGTACCTGGTTCAAATAACAATGGCTCTTTAGCCAAATATTTAATAGCTTCGACGGTGGGGCATTTACCATCGGTATCAATCCGTAACTGTTGCAAAGACGGTGAGTTAACGTCATAAGAAAAACCTGCAGTCATCTCAAACAGATGTGTTATTAAAATAGGTTTTTCCGCCTTAACTATCCCCTGCTCTGTCTTAACAGTCATATTTTCAAATTCAGGGATATAGTCGCTCAATTTGTCCTCAAGTTTAAACAGACCTTTTTCCCATAACTGTAACGCCGCAACACAAGTAATAAGTTTTGAGCAAGAATAAATATTGTAGCGTTCCTTACCGCTGAAAGGAATTTTTTTGTCTCTGTCGACATAACCCTCGGAGTGTCTAAAAATCTGTTTACCGTCTTTATAAACTAAAATTTCGCACCCGGGCACGCCCATATCAATAAATTCTTGCATACGCTTTACTACATTATCTAACATAAGTATCAACCCCTAAAGTTAATAAAAAAATTATATACCTTAACTACATAAAAAGCAACTAGTTATTTATAAACTTTATCGACTATATTTTTGTGTTCATTGCAACCAAGAAATGATGCATCCAACATTTCATAATCTTCAAGATATTTTAATTTAAATATTAGAATTCTTTTAACAGATTCATTTATTCTTTCTTCACTTACGTTATTTTTAATTAAAGCTACGGCTTCGGCACTATTTTCCGGCATTAACAATAAATCGCAACCTGCGTCAATAGCTTTTAAATAAATGTTTTTATTTGAGTAATTTTCAGTTAGAGCACCCATATTTAATGCATCGGTAATTATAAGTCCGTCGAAACCTAATTGACCCCTTAAAACATCGGTAACAATAACTTTTGACAGACTTGCAGGGGTTTTATCACCCGTAACGTTTGGTAACGCAATATGACCCACCATTATTATTTTTGCATTATTACCAATAGCATTCTTATACGGGATTAGTTCGGTTAATTTCAAATCATCTAAAGTTTTATTTACAACGGGTAAAGACTCATGCGAATCAACTGTGGTAGCGCCAAGTCCCGGAAAATGTTTATATGTAGCAATTACGCCGTTATCTTCTAAACCATTAGCAACGCTAACGGCCATTTTTGACACAAGTTCTGCCGAACTGCCAAAACTACGGGTACCGAGCACCTTTTCACTTTTATTGCTTAAAATATCAGTAACCGGTGCAAAAACAGTGTTTATACCAATTGTGCGCATTTCTTTTGCCATCACTGCGCCGATTTCATATGCTAATTCATAATCATTAGTAAGTCCAAGCGAATACATATCGGGAATGTACGTGGCATTATTTAATTCAGCTATTCTTTGAACTTTTCCGCCCTCTTGATCCACCGATATTATCATTGGGATTTTAGAATTGTTTTGCAGAGTATTAACAAAATCCTCTGTTTTTTCATATGTAGTTATATTATTTGCAAACAAAATAAAACCACCAGGCTGCACCGATTGAATCTCATCAAGCAATTTATCATCGACGGTATCGCCACTGTACTGAACGACAAGCATTTGGGCGATTTTTTCTTCGAGTGTCATTTCACTCATAATAATATTTACCTTCTCAAGCAAAATTTCTTCCTCCGATTTTTCTATTATAACGGGAGCATTATTCTTGGGAGGGGCTTCATTAGTAGTTTTAGAGCAACCAACTAAATTAAACAACAAAACAGATACTAAAAAAATTGCAATTTTTTTCATTTACCCCACCCCTTATTTTACAAAAAATTTTATATTATTAGTTTATCATTTTTTCTACCAATTTACAATATAAAAAAGGACTCAAAATGAGTCCTTTTCTATGAAGCTTAATTTTAACGAGACGTCGAGGCGCCGTCCCCTAAATTTTCCAAAAAGCAAGGAAAAGAATCGTGTTTTTTGTTGATTTTAGTTTTATTACGCGTTATAATTATTATACCTAAAAAAAGGAGGATTATTTATGAAAAGAATTTGGTTAATTTGCGCACTGGTTATGGTACTTGTCCTACCTTTATCCGGATGTGGTTGCGACCATGAGTGGCTTGCCGCCACATGTTCCGCTTCGAAAACATGCCAACTATGTGGTAAAACTGAAGGCAAACCCCTGTCGCACACTTTTCAGGACGCAACCTGCACCACCCCTAAGACGTGTACAATATGTAATGCCACCGAGGGTAATGCTTTAGGTCACACATGGAAAAATGCTACATGTAGTGCACCTAAAACATGTACAGTTTGCAAAATCACTGAAGGTAAACCCACTGAACACATGTGGCAGGAAGCTACTACAGAAGCACCAAAGACCTGTAGTGTTTGTAATAAAACTGAAGGTAGTAAATTAAAAACCGATTCACGCTTTACCACCAAAAGCACCAAAAATTTGCAAGGTAAATGGATTAGTGATGTTAAGATATCGGACGAAATGATGGGCATAGATAACTTTGGCAGTGTCAATTGCAGAGTAACCATAGAGTTTGGTAATACCGGAAACCTGTCTGTAAATCTTGCTTTGAAGGACAAAGCAGACTTTCTTAAAAAGCTTAAAACGTATACCATCGACCAAACTTATGCCTCTTTTAAGCAAGAAGGACTAACAAAAGAACAAGCAGATCAGGCTATGATCGATACTTACGGGCTAAACGTAAATGATTATGTTGAGGCATCGCTAAAAGATTATGATCCTGATGAGATATTTAATGCATTTAATCAGCAACAAGTATACTATGTTGATGGAAATACCGTGTACTCCGCTTTAAATTGGAATGCAAAATTTGACGGTAGTGAATTCAAGATTAATAATGGTCAACTGGTAATCAATGAACTCACCCTTGAGGAAGGCGGTTCGCCACTAGTGTTTAAAAGACCTTAAAGTACATAAGTCAAATAATAAAACCGTTGCAGCAAATCCTGCAACGGTTTTATTTTACGATGCTTCTTTTAATTGTTTATTCGGGAGGGGCGACCCCTCCCCTACAGATTGTGCGGTCTCTAACATGTTCTCCGCGAAGATGGCGTAGCCTTTTGTTGGGTCATCTATAAGAACGTGCGTAACTGCACCGATTAGTTTTCCGTTTTGGATAATAGGGCTACCCGACACTAGTGTGTCAAGTAGGATACAACAACTTTATTGCCGTTTATTTTCAAATTACCCATTAAACGCAAAGAAATCGCACCGATTAGGTACGATTTCTTTGTATGATAGGAATTCTATATTTGTTTATACGTGTTATATTAGGACCAACATTTGAAGTCACAGAATCGTCTCCTGTCTTTTCACTGTGTTTTATTGCTCCTTTTTATAGCAAACAAAATGTTCGTTAGGATAATTATAAGTGAGATTATAATATAAATAAACTGTATGTACTTTAAAAAAGATAGTTTTCTAACTAAAGCATAAAGAGAAACGACATACGTCTGAGCAGGAATCAGCATGTAAATAATTAATGTGAGTACCAAAAATATACAAAGTAATATATTTAATTTTCGGTTAGTTTGTTTTTTTAAAATTGATATAGTAAAAAGAAATACGGTTGTAAGGCTTAATAATACAAAGAGTACTGAACAAGCACAACCCAAAATACCACCCATTATAAAACTCCATGTTGGTAAATCTGCACCGCCGATTATTGTTATGCTGGGACCTCTCCGTTGAATCTCAGAAAGATTATAAACAAAATTACTTGAAATAATATAACACCATAAAAGCGATATTATAGCATAAAGTATTACAAGTATAGAAAAAATCCATTTCTTAACTAAACTAATCTTATTCATTATTCATTCCTTTTCATCAAATATCCTCACTTATATATAAACAACGCCGCCGCAGAATTAACACCTGATGGGAATTTTAAATTAAACGGATTTGCATCCGCTGAAACGCTTCCTGCAATTACTAAAGTGCCGTTTGGTAACAAAGCAGAATCACAAGGCTCATTATTCATATCACATCTGAAAATTTTTCTGTCGAGTTCTTTTCCGTCGTTGTCAATACATGCATTAAATACGCAGGAAATACTTTCCCCTTTTTGTTTTTCTTCCGGCAAAATCTGTTCACAGGGATATTTTATCTGATAACCGTCAAAATAATCCGTCATACCTACAACATAAGCCTTGCTGTCTTTTATGTGAATTCCGAAAATATGGTCAACAGCCATTCCTTTGGCTGAAAGAGGAACTTTATAAAGCAAATTACCATTTTTATCTAATTTTACGAGCATACGTCGATATGGCATCGTTCTTTCTACACCCATTTCCCAAAAAGAATCTGCACCGTACCAATTTGTACCTACAGCAAGATAAAAATTACCGTTACTGTCTATAGTAGCTTCTTCTATCCAATCGTCTCCGCCACCGCCTAATGTTTTAACCCATACAAGTTCCCTTTTAGCAGAAAAGTGCATCATTATAGCCTCGGTTGCTTTTGAATTATTATATTGTTCTGCTACTAACGGAAATTTTTCTGCCAGTTCCTTGTTACAGGCGGATAATAAATAGAATCCTCCATTACCGTCAGCAATTATATCTGCATCTTGTGGGTCAACATTTTTCATAAGGTCAACAGTTTCTATAAGTGACCCTTCTTTATTCAAATATGAGATTTTGAGCCTTCTACTGAAATCTGTGGAATCCACTGATACAAATAAAACAGCAATAACCTCAGATGATATTTCTTCAATATCATGTACCGTCCCTGAAGTTTCGCAATTTTTATAAGGCATAAACCATTCAGTTTCAAAATTACTGTTTACTTTAGTAATATAAGGCGGATAGTATGATGCTGCAACAAAACCGCCGTCACTGCAAAGGGCGATTTTATTAAAACCATTACTGTCGTAATGTGCATATTCTTTTTCGAGTGTTGCGTTTTTATCGTAAATTTGTATGATTGATTCATTTTTTATTTCGGTATACCGATGCCCCGAAACAGCAAATCCCCCATTTGGAAGATTTACTATATCAGTAAATTTAACATCACTATCTTTAGCGGAAAATTTCACCTCGGGCAGCCGACTTTTAATTACAGTTGTTTTATCTTCATTATATTTTTTCAGCAGTGTAATAAGTTTTTCCTCATTTAACATATATTTTTCTTCAGCCTTGTAAATTTCGAAACGTCTATCTTCTTGGGGCACTCCGCTATCGCCGCACATTTCTTGTTTTATAATACTTCCGTCATTTAAAAGGTATATATCTGCTTCTGAAAATCCAAACTTTAACAAATTGGTTTTTGTGGTAATTAAATTTTCTTTTTGAGCAAAAGTAACAACCTCGGCTAAAAAGTAATTTTCTAAAAATGCCCAATCCTCTTCATCGGTAATATGGGTGGTTTTTGTGCCTTCTTTATGAATTATTGACAGTCCTTTTAGGGCGGATAAATCGTCATAACCTGTGAGTGCCCTAACTAAATTCACTCCCTCTTCGGTGCCGGTTTGTAAAGAACTATCATTTGGATTTTGTGTTATTTCCTCACCGCAAGCCGAAGCAGTTAATAAAAATAGTAAACAAAAAATCAAAACAACTAATTTTTTCATTGAATCTCATCCTTTCAAGTAGTTTTTGATGGAATTAATCCCAATATCACTATAACAACAAATGGATAAACAGTAATAAATTGATTAATTATAAATCTAATATCATATATCTTGGCGACATTGCTTAACCAAAACAATTTAGTATTAAGCCCAACAAAAAAACACAAACCACATAAAATCGTTAATATCAATTTTGTTTTAAAGCACCTGTCTTTTAAAAAGCAGGCAACTATTATTATCAAAAAACCAAAAATATAAAAAGTTTCTTGCAAAGGAACATACGAATCAAAAAAATTTAGTGTGTTTTCATAATTGTAACTTGCTTTAATTCTAGTTATCGTATTTAAAATATCGGACAATATGTATATGACCGCCATTATGCCTGCAAAATATTTGCAAACATCTGATAATTTTATAGTTGCGTTAAACACTCTTAACATTGAAGCAATTCCTAAAAATATGATACATAATGCAAATGCAAATGTATCTAAATATAAACAAAAATTAAAGTCTTCAAGCCGGTTAAATCCTCTCACTAAAAAAAACAGGCAAAACAGTAAATAAAGCATTGGAATCAAACGCAATAAAACATATTTTATACAATTGAGAACTTTTTTCATTTTATCACCGAACATTTTATTTCAAAAGCATTGTAGTAATATATGCAATTATAGGGCTTCCGATAAAGTTATTTACTAACATATATACCAAAACTCCGCCTGCTAATGACCAACCTGACGTTCCACCACGTGTACGGTTGATATTACGAAGTACATAGCTTCTGTAAATGCAGTCGGCAAGCAATCCGAAAAGAGTACCAAATACAATCGAGGGTGTAATTACCCAAAATGACATTTTGCCGATTATTTTGTCAATTTCACGGTCATATTTGGTTGCAGCGTTAAGTGCCTCGGTCATATCCACAGTACTATCGGTAAATGCCATATTATAATCATTGGTATTGTTTAAATATTCTGCGTAAGGCGCAATAATTTTTTCAGCTTCAAGCATAGCGGGTTTAACGGCTGAAACGGCTATTGCTGTCACACCGATAGAGTATAGCATACTGACAACTAAAAATATAACGGCATATTTATACATTTTGCGGTAGAACATCCAATAAACGTTAAAAAACATTGCCGCCCAGTTCATATTAAAAAATATCTTTTTACCCTCATTTTTAGCGAAAATGTCAACATAGCGTGATGAATTTTTATCTATAAACAAATGCCAGTCGGATTTTTTTATGCCGTAAAGCAATGCTTCTTGAGGTGTGGGCTCGTAATTAAGCGGTGCGTGACAGGTGTGGCAATATGTATCGCCATTAATAAAGGTTGCGCCACAGTTGGGGCATTTATTTTCAAAATAAGACATTCAAATTTCTCCTTATTTAATATTATCCTTTCGCTTTTGCACCGCCGATTTGCGAAACTCAGCAGGGGGTATTCACTGTTGCAGCATATCTCGTACTGCCACAGTATATGGCCACATCTCCTTTTAATTCAAAATGTTCGGCGGACGGTTTTGATAAGACTCTCAGCAAAACTTTATCTACGGTTATATTCTCCGCCATAGCAATTATATAACCATCGCGGGCTTTAGCAAAATCATAAGGATATAGTAGTCCTATTTTATAAATTTCACCTTTTCTAATGTCAGGCCAGCTGTTTTTTGTTTCTTTTAACTGTAATTGTATTTTTTCATCTACACCATCTTTTTGAACGCGGTCAAAATAACAAAAATAGTAATTGAAAATCAAACAAAAAGTAATAAAAGCTATAGGAAATAAAAGTGCGCCAATATTGAAATTCCATTTAACACTTGCAAAAATACCGCACGCTGTCAAAAGTGCGCTCAAACAAAGTATTGCACTATATGCAAAATGACCACCCACAATAAAATTGCGAAAAGATACCTTTTTGCAAAATGTGCAACGCGGCGCGCTGCTAAATTTTGTGTTAAGACCCAACTTAACCAACAAATCAAAAGCCTCTCGACCACAATACGGACAACGATACTTTTTCACTTTATCTCTTCCTTCCGTTTCTGCACAGACGTTTTACGAAATTCGGCAGGGGGTGTGCCTGTTATTTCTTTAAAACACGGGACACACTATGGACCAAACTGCGTTAATTATTATGAGAAAGTTCAATTCGTATTATTTTCATTTCATCTTGTGAATTACTTAAAAAGTATACATATGAATTTGAAATTAAGCTGGAATACATGCTTTTTTCACATTCTAATTCAATAAATTTATTGCCTTTAATGTCAAACATCAGTGGCTTATGCTTATAAACAGTATTTAATGTGAATAAAATTATGTTTCCATCTGTTATTGCAGTTTCAACATAAACACAATCTTTTGTAACCAATAATTGAGAGAGTTTGTTATTATTGTAAATTTGAACGCCAGCGCAATTTATAGAATCTCCACCATCGCTAATTAATCCATTTATTATAACTATACTGCCATTTTGACCCACCGAAATTGCTCTACATGAATTATTTATAAAACTTAATACATTGGATACCTTTTTGTTTTTATATAAACAAATATCTGTATTTACTTTATCTTTGTTGAGTTCTTGCCATATAATTCCATCGCCAATTTTCATAGGGCGTTTAGCCATTTCTTTCACAAGATTAATCTTTCCTGTTTTTGCATTATAACTATAAAGATTAACTTGGTACATTTCGTCTTTTATACCAACAATATCGTCAAAATAAATCAAATCTCCATCTATAACACAATCACTCCAGTTCCACGCATAGCATCTACCGGTATTAACATTTATTGTATGGTTATAAAAGGTTTCATTTGTTTTTTTCTTTATGTTGTAAATATTTAACCTAGTTATTCCCCAATTAGATTTATTTAAGCTTTCTTCCCAAACAAGATAGTCTTTTGAAGCCACAATTGGTCCGCTTTGATTACCTACGGGTATTTCTATCAGCTTTTCATAAGTGTTATTTTCTATATCTACTCGACCGATTTCACCTGTGGTATTTGCCTCTTCATCCGATCTGCAATAATAACCGTATTTATCGTCCATGTACGTAAAATATAATATTTTATTACCACAAGAATCGCAAGCATCTATTTTAAAAGTGTCAAACTCAATTTTGCAATTTTGCGATGACACTTTTTCTTTAAGATAATAAATATTCTGATCTTGCGCGAATATATTTGATTTTGTAATACTAAGATAATTATTTTCAGAAAAATCTAATAACTGCTCTTGTGAATTTTGCAAAACATTTTGATTATAAGTCGAACTGCATGTATCTAAGTCATTTTGCTTATCACATGAGCAAATAATAAAAAGCATACAAACACTAATAACTGTGCACAATATTTCCTTCATAAGTGTTTCTGTGTTAAAATTGCACCTCAATTTTTTCACTTTATCCCCTCTTTCCTTTTCTGTACCGCATATTTGCGAAATTCGGCAGGGGTTGTGCTTGTTATTTCTTTGAAAATTCGGTTGAAATGCTGCACCGTTTTAAATCCAACCATGTTTGCAATATCTTTAATCGGCACATCGGTGAAGCTGAGTTGCTTTTTTGCAATAGTAATTCGGTACTGCATCAAGTATTCAATTGCCGTACAGTCAAGCTCCTCTTTCATAAGTGCGGTAAGGGTTGTGTGGTTTATTCCGGCATTAGCCGATATATCAAAGAGGGTTATACTATCGCCATAATGGCTTTCTATATAAAGCACTGCATCACGAAGTTTTGGATTTTTAATAATTGGTGCGTTATCCGATTTTTGATGGGTTAAACCATAGCCAATAAGACCGTACATACGCTCCAACGCAATGATGATCTCCATAAAGTAGGAACGACCTCTACAAGACCAATACCAATCTCTTTGCACAGTTAGTTCCTCTAACATATAATCGGCAGATTGTTCGATTTTTTCTGCCTGTGTCTCAGCGATAGGAATCACATACGCTTTTTGGGTAAACGGTTTTAACATAAACATATCGTGGGTTGTAGCAATATCATCATAATTTTTAGAACGCAACAACTCAAAGGTCATGTTAATATTTAAAAATTTAGGGTGGAAGTACACACAAGTGTAGCGTGCTTTTGATTTTGATATGAGCACAGGATTTTCTGACTCGTCAAAGCACAAAAAAGACGGAACGTTAGCGGTAACTTTCTCATTACCTACTTTAAATTCCAACTTTCCTTTAGTGAGTATGATGAGCAAAAAACAATTGTCCTTGATATTGATATTATCAAGTGCTCCGTTTTTTACACATTCCACAAAAGCAACTTTTCCTTCATTATACTTTCTTCCAACTGTAATATGTTCCATATTTACACCGCCTTTAATTGTTTTTATTTTACCATATTTCGATTTTGCCTTCAATGTTCAGTTATTATCTGATTTATAATTTTTTTTATCTAATATTAAAACCGTTGCAATTTCTGCAACGGTTTCATTTTATGATGCTTCTTTTAATTGTTTATTCGGGAGGGGCGACCCCTCCCATACAGATTGTGCGGTCTCTAACATATTCTCTGCGAAGATTGCGTACCCTTTTGTCGGGTCGTCTACAAGAACATGTGTAACGGCGCCGATTAACTTACCGTTTTGCACGATGGGTGAACCGCTCACGAGTGTGTCAATATAGGACCAACGTATTAAGACACGGTAGCATCTTCTGTATTCACGGTTATATCCCTGTATGTAAACTTGAAGTGATTTGAATAGTCGTTATCCAAATTAGTGCTATTAACATATATTTCGACATCATCAACAGATGCACGCATATCCCCTAACTGCACAATAAACCAGACTCTCTCACCTTTTTCACTTATAAAATAATACTCGATTTGTGCATCCCAACCGCTGCCTCTTTGGAAAGTTCTAATATACTCCAATGTAAACGTATCATCTGCGGCTTCAATTATCAAAAGGTGATCCAATTTCAGTCCTTGGATCGCCCCCCTAAAAAAACTAGCTATGCCCTTGCTATTTTGAATCCAATCAAACAGCTCTTCTACACTTTTAAATTCTTCAAACGCAACTATTCCCTCGCATATCTTTTCTTGAGACGTAATTTGGGTTGAAGTGATAGAACTTGTAATTATCGTGTTTCCTGTTGTTTGGTCGGTGGACGTAGTTGTTGATGTCTCTTCATCAACAATGGATGTATGGGTGGTGGTACTCGTTGACGCTTCTCCTAAGGTACCGCTGCTGCTGTCATCGAATTGTGTACAACCGGAAATACAACACTGCAAAACGAAGAAAACCACAAACATCCATATAGACATTTTTTTCATACTATCACCCTCCTCTATGTTTTTATTATATCACTAAAGCTTTATCGTGACAAGCGAGTTCTTTTATCGTATTTATAACTTCTTTTATCTAATATTAAAACCGTTGCAATTTCTGCAACGGTTTAATTTTATGACGCTTCTTTTAATTGTTGTTCAGCTACGCTTTGCGCCGTTTCGAGCATATTCTCCGCGAAAATTCCGTAGCCCTTTGTTGGGTCATCTAATACATGTGTTACTGCTCCAATCAGTTTACCATTCTGGAGCAAAGGACTGCTCGACACTAGTGTGTCAATATAGGACCAACAAATCAAGGCTCTGCTTCGTCCCATATCTTCAAAATTGAAAATAATTTGATTTTATGGTAAAATTTAATTTAAAATAAATTTTTTATAATTCACCGAGAGTTTTTATTTAGAAATTCGTCTAATAGGTGAGGATAAACCAAAGAAAGGGGTACCAAATGGATAACGGTGCAAGTAGCTACCGCCGTTTTCTTAATGGTGATGATGAAGGCTTAACCTTAATTATTAAGGAGTATAAAGATGGTTTGATTCTTTATTTAAACGGTTATGTGAACAACATTTATGTAGCCGAAGATATCATGGAAGAAACTTTCTTTAAACTTGCGGTTAAAAAACCTAAATTTAATGAAAATAGTTCGTTTAAAACTTGGCTTTACACCATTGGGCGAAATGTTGCAATAGATTATATAAGACGTAATTATAAATTTTTAACGTCTTCAATAGAAGATATGGAAAATTATATTAAAGAAGAAATAAACCTTGAAAATCTATATATTAAAAGCGAAAGAAAAATTATTATACATAAAGCAATGTCTAATCTTAAACCTGAATACTATCAGGTTTTGTGGCTTTGCTTTTTTGAAGAATTTTCAAATGAAGAAACAGCAAAGATAATGGGAAAATCTAAGCGCCAAATTGAAAATTTGGTGTATAGAGCGAAGCAATCTCTTAAATTATTACTTAATAAGGAGGGATTCCAGTATGAAGAGCTACACTGAAATAGCAAACAGCGTTTTTGAACGCAGAGATATATACATTAAAAACAAAAAAAGGCAAAAGCGTATTATTATTTCAACAATTACCCCTACAATTTCTTGCTATGTTATTCTTGTTGTAAGTTTAGCTTTGTTTAATAAAGATATTTTTTACAATAATACTCATATTTTTAACGAATCACAAAGCTCATCAAATACTAATCACGATTCGATATTTATAGGAAGTCAAGACAGTTCTACAAACAGTTCAGCCAATGACGAAAGCATACCTTCAAATAAACCAAGCGAAGATGCATCTTCTTCCCCTTCGAACGATGCTTCAAATGGCACGTCAAGTGTTCCACCTGTTGTTGAAACAGATTATTTTTTAGATAGTATTGGTAAAATCAATTTTTATTTAGCAAAAAAGGCGATTATGGAAAATTCTTATTCTCACACGCCTACGAGTAATGTTTTAGGAAACCCAAATCCCCTATTGTTAAGTAAAATAAACCGTTACCCAATTGACCGTGATAAAGTTTTCACTACTAAAATGATAACCTACTTTACAATAAACATTAATAGCAAGTACGGGTTTTTAGCAGAAAACCTTGGCGGAAATGGACTTGTTGAAGTTGTTGTTATCGAAAACGATATTGAAAATTTAGGTCCGATGATTACTTTTAGAAAAAATAATTTTTATATAACTTTTCTTATGGAAAGCGAATATAAAGAGCCTAATTCAAACAAGGTAATCCGCGTTTTTAATACAAAAAGATCAATTAAAAGATTCGATGTATATGAGAATTTAGAAGGAGAACACCTAATATTTACAGTACGTTATAACGGATTAAAGGTTGTAGGTTTCGAGTGTGATAGCGATCAAAAAGGTGAAGTTTGGGCTTCAAACGATGACGTAACACTTATCGAAGATAATTGCTTTGTATTGTATTCAGAACAAACCTTTACTATATCCGAACTCGAAGCATACTTTAAAAATAAATCCAAAGGAGAATTAATATGAAAAAAATAATTGCTATTTCATTAATTTTATCAATAATATTTTGCTTTGCTGCATGCAAAGAAACAAGTTCAACTTCACAAAACGATACTACTTCAAAAATTGAAACAACAACTGAAAAACCAAAGGTTTGTAAGCACGCTTGGGGCCAATGGACCGAATCAAAAAAACCAACCTGTTATAAGGATGGCGAAAGAACAAGAAAATGTATTAATTGCTCCAAAAAACAAGTTAAAACTTTGGAAAAGCTTTCTCACAAAGAAAGTGATTGGATTATTGACAAGGTTGCTACCGAAACCGAAGAAGGCAAAAAACACACCGAATGTATTAACTGCAGTAAGAAAATCAAAGAAGAAACTATTCCTACCGTTCCAAAAGGTCATACACATACCGCTAAATTAACGATTATATCCAAAATCGCCGATTGCACAAATTCGGGTACAAAAAGTACATTATGTTCGTGCGGTCAAACAATCGGCACCGAAACCATACCCGCTTTGGGGCATACAGTTGTTATAGATAAAGCAATAGCAGTCACCTGTACTTCTAACGGACTTACCGAAGGTAAACATTGTTCTACGTGTGACATAATTTTAACAGAACAAACCGTTGTAAAATCAACAGGTCATAATATGACGTCCAAAAAGATGACTGAAAACGAACAAGAATACACACTTCACTACTGCACAAAATGTGATTATTCTTACGAAGAAGGCAAACCGGTAACCGACAAATTAAAATACAAAAGTAATGGCGACGGCACATGTGTAATAACAGGTTTAAAAGATACGAATGTTAAACATTTGATGCTACCCACCAAAAGTCCCGACGGAGACACAGTAGTTTCTATAGACCACGAAGCATTCAAGAGTAATAAAACTATTGAAACTTTGGTTATTCCGGATACTGTCACATCGATTGGATACAGCGCTTTTCAGGGTTGTTCAAATCTAAAATCAATCACCTTCCCACAATCAAACAAAACCCCGATAAGATTTAATTATCAATCATTTGGTTTTATTGGAGTTGTTGATATTGACCTTTCAAAAACACTTATTGAAGAAATTTCAAACAATGCTTTTTGCGGATGTAAAAGCCTTAAAACCGTAAAACTTGGCGACGTTAGTAAAATCAATAATTTCGCTTTCCAAGAATGTGTTGTGTTAGAATCGGTCATACACAACGGCAAGCTTATAAGTATTGGTGAACGTGCATTCGAAAACACCAAAAGACTATCCGTATTACGTTCTAAAGATTCTAAACACAATTTAGATACAATCGAGACATTCTCATATCACACATTTTATGGTTCGGCAATTAGAGATATTGTTTTTAGCGAAAATCTTAAAGCTACAAACAGTGCTTTCGAAGGATGCCTTAATTTAGGTACGGTTGATTTTTCAAAGCATACCAATAAATTTTCAAGTTTTTCAGGCTCAAAAATTGAAAAAATCATATTCCCATCCGCTATCACATCAATTGGCTCTTCAGTTTTTTATAATGCAACCATCGATTCAATTGTTATACCCGATACCGTAACCGAAATCGGAAGTAGAGCTTTTGCTAACGCAAATATCAAAAAAATAACCTTTGGCTCAGATTTAAAAACAATCAAAGACGAAGCATTCATAAATTTGTCCGCCACTTATGATTTTTCAAAAGTTAAAGAAGATTTAACGATAGGTTCAAAAGCATTTGCAAACAATACGTTTACTACTCTTATTCTTCCGAAAACAACTGTTTCAATCGGTCAAGCCGCTTTAAGTGGATGTGATAAATTACAAACCCTCTCTATTCCATTTATCGCCAAAAATGCAGAAAGCACTAATGTTTCTACCGATTGCTTTGCATGGCTTTTCGGAAGCGGTATAGATTGTTGGGATCAAGATTCAGTTGTACCAAAATCACTTAAAACAGTTATTTTGAACGGTGAAAATCCTAGTACAAGAGATTTTATGACTGTAAAAATCACCGATTTTGTAATAGGAAAAAACATAACCGAAATCGGTTCCGAAAACTTCGATGACGATAGCACCTTAAAACGATTGTATTATGAAGGAACTGAACAAGAATTTGCAAGCGTTAAATTAAATACAAGTACAAATTCAAAACTTGTAACTGCTACAAAATATTTCTATTCGGCATCGAAACCAACCACAAGTGGTAATTATTGGCATTATGACTCAAACGGAAATGTTGTAATCTGGTAATAATAAAAACAATTAATATTTTTTGATTCAAAATATGATACTAACATATCACGCGAAGAGATTCGATTATAAATCTCTTCGCGTAATTTCTTGTACAAACGCATCAATATTATAATTGTAATATTTTATGATGCATCTCTAAATTTTTCTTCAGCCACCCATTGCGCCGTTTCGAGCATGTTTTCTGCGAATATAGCGTAACCTTTTGTTGGGTCGTCAACAAGGACGTGCGTTACTGCTCCAATTAATTTACCATTCTGAATTAAAGGGCTACCCGACATACCCTGCAAAATTCCACCCGTAGCTTTTAATAGTTCTTTGTCTGTTACTTCAATAATTAAATTCTGATTTTCACTTTGATTATTATTCTTTTTCACCTTACAAGTATAAAGCGTAGGTGTAACGCCGTCTATAGTTGTCATAATATAAGCATTTCCGTTTTCAATTTCTTGCTTTAATGCTACTTGAATAACACGCGTTGTATCAAAAATCTCTGACGAATATCCAAAAACTCCCGATGTGCAGTTTTTTAAAATATCGGCATATTTAGTAAGCAAGATTCTTCCCTTTAATTCACCCGGTGAACCAATTTTACCTTTTTCGTATGATATAATTTCAGCGGCATAAATTTCACCCGAATTTATAGTTAATAACTTACCGGTATCGTTGTCACACACGCCGTGTCCAAGACCACAAATTACATCGGTTGCGGGTGAATAAAACGTTAATGTACCAATACCTGCCGAACTATCTCTCACCCAAATACCCGCCTTATAAACGAGGCTGCTTTTTGACTTTACCGGCTTAAAACTAATAGATTTAATTTTTGAATCACGCTCAATAACAACAGTTATCTCTGAACCGTTCGATTTTTCTATTATCTTACTTAAATCGGAATTGGAATATATTTTTTCCCCGTTAACCGAAATAATTAAATCCCCTGTTTTTAGCCCAGCTTTTTTGGCAGGATTAACATATCCGTTTTGTGAATCAACATCAGTTAAATCTACAACAAGCACACCTTTGGTATAAATCTTCATACCAAACGGTGTACCAAGCGGTAGAACATATATTGGATCGATTACTTCAAGATTTGCCTTTGTTACGGGTATTATTCCAAACATTTTCATTTCAACGCTATACTTGGCACCGACACTAAAGGTATTGGCGACGTTTTTAATATTCTGTCCTTCACAAATTACTTTTACCGGCAATAAAGTATCAACCGAAAACCCCTCTCCTGAACTCACTTTATAGTTATCGTTCAATTTGCGGTCAATGACAAATAACGCACCATACAGTGCAAATGAAAACACAAATAATACAATAGATAAAATTTTAAAAAATTTGCACAAATAAACACTTCCCTTCATATTTTAATCTTTACGGTTTATTACTTTTTATGAAAGTAAAATAAAGTTTAAAAATATAAAAGGAAGCAAATTATCTAGAAGTTTTCAGTTTTTACTAAAATTGTTTCGTTGCCAATTACCTCAATATCACTCCATGGAATAATTATGTCATTTTCTTTACCAAAAAGACCTAAAAAAGTGTGTTTACCATAAATAATTATTGAAGAAAGCTTTCCATCTTCAGTGTTAAATTCCACATCCGAAACCGTACCTATTACAGCACCATTTTTTACACAAACTACCTGTTTATCCCTCAGATCGTTCACCTTGCAAATCATATAAATCCCTCCGTTAATTTATATGACGTAAAACGAAAAATTTTAACTCTTTATTTTTTGTATAGCAAATTTTTCAAGTCGTGAAACCTGAGCCTGTGAAATACCTATTTCGTTAGAAACCTCCATCTGAGTCATACCATGCATAAAACGAAGATTTAAAATGTTTTTCTCGCGCTCACTAAGTCCATTAATAGCCTCTTTAAACGATATTTCTTGCAACCAATTATTATCGTCATTATTATCGCCGATTTGGTCTAAAACACAAATCGTATCGCCTCCATCCGAATAAATTGGTTCATAAAGCGAAACAGGGTCAACAATACTTTCAAGCGCAATTACAACGTCGGATGCAGGCAACTGCATCTCATCTGCTATTTCCTTAATCGTTGGCTCACGATGATGTTTATTAGTTAATTGCTCTTTTACTTGCATTGCTTTATATGCTGTATCTTTAATCGAACGACTTACTCTTATTGGATTATTATCTCTTAAATAGCGACGTATTTCACCAATAATCATTGGAATGGTTATAGAATGGCGAAAAAGTAATATACATAGAGGATGAACCTTTATCCATCCTCTTAATGTCTTATAAATTATCTACTAAATATTATACTTTTTTTGGAGTCTTCGGTCAACTGACAATAACTGTAAATTACTCGTCATTTGTAATTTACAATTTGATTAAGATTATAGAGCGTAATATTGTCATTATTATCTGCCTCTAATACGACCTTGCTATCAAACCCTGACTCAGAGAAAAGAGCGTAATAAAACTTTGCAGCATCTTTAAGCGGTGTCAGTTTGATGGCTGTATCAAGATACTCAGAATAATCGAATGGTGTATTTTTGAACTTACATTCACCAACCAAATATTCCTTGCCACCCTTTCCGATGCAGAGGATATCAATTTCAGTTTCAGCAACTCTAACGCCTTTTGGTGCATCCTTATCACGCACCGTAGTTTTTCCTGTCCATCTTCCCATCTTTGAATAACGGAAAGGCAGTTCATTTTTCTTCTGCATCTCTCTTACAAACTCTTTGCACACATCCTCAAAGGTAAATGATGCAAACTCGTGCAATGCCGGTGCAATAACATAATCGTAAACACCGTCTACATCGCCGTCTTCAAGCTGAGAAAAATTTGTAAAACCAAATGCGTACCAAAATCTAAAGAAATTATCGGTCAGACGATAAGTGCCTCTGTTAGAGTTGGCTTTTTCCTTGCTTTTAGAATCAACAGAAAATTCACGCTCTACAATTCCAAGCTCGATAAGATTTTTAAGATAAACACTTGTTTTTGAGGTGTCCTCTACGAGAGATTTTTGGCTAATGTCATTAAGCTTTGTATTGCCAAGCGCTACCGCCTCAATAATCGAGTTATATATCGGGGTTTCACGAAGCTCTTGATGAAGCAAAAAGTCAACCTCGCTATATAAAACTGAACCTTTAGTTAGGATATTTCTTTTAATATTCTCCGCTAATGAAAGCTTTGAACTAAACTGGCGAAGATAATGCGGAATACCGCCAAGTATTGAATATGCCAATACCTTATCCTTGTCCGAATAATTAGGGAAGAATTTAACCGCATCATAAAATCCCATCTCGGTCATTTTATAAATGCCGGTGGCTCTTCCGTAAAGCGGATTCTTTTCAGCAAGTAATTCCTTTTCTATAAAGCTCATTGCACTGCCGCACAATACGATCATTACATTTTTATCTTTAAGCTCGGCATCCCAAAGATTTTGCAACACAGAGGGGATGCTTTTATTTCCTTTACACATATATGGGAACTCATCTATGATGAGCAGTTTCTTTTGATCTCCAAAAGGAAAATCCAAAACAGAACGAAAAGCACTCTCCCAATCTGCAAACTCAGAGATATACTGCTTTGCAGGGATATCCTCTTTTAGAATATGTTTTGAAAATTTAGAAAGCTGAACTTTATCGGTACTTTGCGTGCAGGAATAAAACACATGCTGTTTTCCTTTGCAAAACTCTCTTAATGTTTCGGTCTTGCCCACACGACGTCTGCCATAAAGAACAACAAGCTGACCATTCTCATTATCAAATTTATCCTGAAGAAACTTTAATTCTGTCTCTCTTCCAATAAACATATCAAAACCTCCGTTAATTCAAATCGTGATTTACTAAATCGTGATTTGATTATATTATATATCATAATTTTTGGAAAATCAAGTGTTTTGAAAAAATTTGAGGACACAAGTCTAAAATAACTGTGTCCTCATACTAATTATTTCTTTATTTATTGTCTTCTAAAAGATACTCTTGCAGTTTAAATTTAACCATAATACTCGGCTCTCCGTTAGCACCGCTGATGATAACCTTGTCTATAAGCTGATCGCACACATGCTTCTTTTCCTCAATAGTCATTACACCCCAAGACTTTTGAAGGTCACGTAAAAGTTCCCGTGAACGTTCAACTTTAATAGCAATAGTAGATTTTTTACTCTCATTTTCAACCGCCTCTTGCAGTCGGTCGATTTCTTGCTCACGTTCACTGATAACCTCTAAAAGCTGTTCGGTGCCCTTTTCTGCATAAATATTATAAAGGCGTTTAATCTCTTCTTGCTTGCGGCGAATCTTCAATTTAAGGTTATCCAACACCTCAAACTGTGAAACCGTCTTCTTTGTATTTTTATTATTAAGGTAAGACATTTGGAACAATTCTTGCACAACCGCCTCTTCAACGTCCTCAGCAAAGTATTTTAGATTCTTACAATCGGGATCTTTTATAAGATACTGTTTTGTGGTTTGCTGAGAATAGCAGACAATCTTTACACTCTTGCCCCATTTTTGATAACGCATTTTGGCACCGCAATCCCCGCAAACCAAAAGTCCGCTTAAAAGATATTGTGAACGGGCGTAGGTTATGCTGCGGCGTTCCATCTCTTCTTGCGCCTCATAAAATATTTTTTCGTCAATAAGCGGCTCGTGATTGCCTGCGTACTCCTTACCCTTGTAGACCAAATATCCGAGTGAAGTGCGACGTTTTAAAATCTGCACAACAATACGCTCACCCTTAAATCCCAACAAATCAGAAATTTTTGCAGGCGGCATCTTTTCCTCAACATACAAACGAAAGATTTCCTGCACCTTTTCTTTTTCTTCGGGAACAACATCATAGTTTCCGGTTTCGCGATTATATCTGTAGCCATAGGGCTGATTACCGCCACCCATCGGCTTACCCGACTTTATGCGCTCCTCACGACCGCGTTTCATTTTATAAACAATTTGGTCACGGTCGTACTCGGCAAGACCGGCAAACAACACCAACATCAGTTTAGATGTGGGATTGTTTCTGTCCACGCTGACAAAAGGCTCGGCAATACTAACGAAGTTAATGTCGTATGTATTTGTGTTAACAAGGCTGTTTTTGCTATCCTTGCGGTCAACGATATAATCCTGAATGAACTGGAGTGTACCAAGCAACGAACGGGAAAGTCGGTCAATCCTCGGTACGATAAAACAGTTGATTTTAATTTTTGAAGCACCACGGTTAAATCGGTCCACAAGCTCAACAAAATGATTTAAACCCGGACGGTCCATTGTAGTACCGGTAACACCATCATCGGTAAAAAGGACACAGTTATTAACGTTGTTGTACTGGCAATATCGTATGATGTCATTACGCTGAACATCCAAACCGAAGCCTTCTTCTGCCTGCTTATCGGTAGAAACACGGCGGTAAGCAACGTTAATCAAAAAGTTTCCGTCGCTGTCGGTATCAATTTTATCGGTATCAAATAAAATCTCTGTCCACTTATCTGAATTCAAGTTCTTTTCGAGCCAACCCATTAGCACACCCCTTTTCATCTTTTTTATTATTGTAGCATACTTTCACACCAAAAACAAGGTGTATTGACAAAATACCATATTTTGTCGAAATTCTTTTATGTATCCCGATGCAAAACTGCATCGGTGGATTCCGATTATTTTAGCCTATATCTTAGGCGGGATTCTTGTCACGGGAAGGCTCAGGCAAAACTACCTCGCCGTCTTCCGTAACGATGGCTCTGTCAACAATGCTATTAACAATACGATCAATCGTATTGTTACCTTTGATGACATAATTCTTCAGTTCCTCGTGAGTAATTTCTTTATCACCCATAAAAATTCGAACTTTAAATTTCAAAGTATGCTACCTTCCTTTCTGAAACAATTATGGACAATATTTAAGCGTTTTAATACAAAACACGGAATCCAAGATTGCTCTTGTCCATAAATTCCTTTATTCATATCTTTATAAATTGAATTTATCCTTCATCATTTTTAGTTATCAAAAAAAGATATGTAGTTAGGCACATCGCGCTATGACGGTTTACCTGTGCCTGTTTTGCTGACGAAAATGTTTTCGCTACGTCAGCCCAGCTTGCACCTGCTGCGAAAAAACATTTTGGTACACAAAGCTGCTTTCCCTGACTTTGTGCCGCAACAAAGATTTTCGTTCACAAACAGAGTGGAATGTTTTTAAGCGAAAATCTTATATTGAGTTTGAGGAATGTTTTTTCTGCATTTCAAGAAAAGATTAACGGTGAGAGTTTTTTTCTTCTCTTGGACGCACTTAATGTATACGGAAGGTTAATGCTTCATTTCAAGAAAACTTAAACGGTCCGCACCTTTCGGCACGGACCGTCTTCTTTTATTGGAATAATTTTTATATGAGTGTCGCTTTTAAATGATGATGATTTTCTCTTTTTGATGATAGTAATAAGGAAGATTGTTTATGCGTTTCAAGAAAACAATAACGGCGCCCATTTTTTAAATAGGCACCGTTAAAAAGATTTTATTAATATTTTTCCTTTAAGAAAGCTATAAATCTGTTCTTAATCGTTTCGTCATGCTTCTGTTTTATTAGAAATAGATGATTTTTTACCGATTCGGAAAGCACAAAAGGTTTTTCATCTTCATCATTTAACATCGAAACGTACCTGCGATAAAACAATTTTATACCGTCATAATCATCCCAAAGATTATGGCTAAGTCTGTGCCAAACTATAATTTGTTCGGCAACATCTAAAAGACTTCTATATTCTTTGTCATTAATCAACTCTTTGTGACGATATATATATTTATAAACTTCCCAAGCGAGATCGCAATCTCGATATTTTTTATATTTTTTCAAACGGCATTTTTCTTCGAATAAAAACATGAACCTCACCACCTTTTCCACTATATTTATGAACGATAATTTACCTTCTTTTGTGACACATTTCTTTAAATATGGCGAAATTTCTATATTTAAGGAGCAAAACAATAAATACATAAGTCTGCCTTCCGGGTCAATGAAGGCAGACTAGTGTGCCTAAAAATTTTCGTCCACAGAAAATTCCTAATTTATAGTGCAAGTAATAATGTCCCGTATGTCCGAAATTCTATGAACGAAAATTTCAATATCAGTCAAGTTCTTTTGGCTGTTCTTCGCCATGAAAACGCCTTATTAAAGAACTTTTGCTGATAGCAGAAATTGCCATAGTTCCATCGTGATGCATAATTAGCGAACGGGTTTCACCATCGGCAGTAGCATCCAAAACTTCAGTAGTTCCTCTTTCTAAACCATGCTTAGTTAAGATTCTTCTGACTTTTTCAGCATCAGCAGAGATAATATATTTCACCGTGTCTGCATTAGCAGCATAACCTTTTCCAATATTAAACATAAATCTAGGCCTCATTTTTTGCCCCCCTTTCCATTAGATTTTTTTACATTACATACGGGTTCGGAAGATTTCATATCGTAAAAATAAGTACATTTTTCTTTTTTGAAATCGTACATGCTATAAACCGAAATATCGAATCCAAAACACTGCAAGTTCTCAAGTTTTCTTGTTCTAATCCAACTATCAATTTTAGGAATCAAATTTTTTTCGACAGACTCTCTGCTGGAACCTATAAAATGCAAATGTCGCTTTACTTTAATCAACTTGTCACACTTGTGATAGAAGTCAGAATTATTGTGCGTTCCACACTCAACTTCAAACATTTGCCAATTAGAGCCGCTTCCTGCAATAATATCTGGAATGACAACCGTTCCATCAGGAAGAACCAACTTGTTAGTTATTCGATCTGTGGTAACCCTACCGCAAAATCTGCGTTGTTCTAAAATATTTTTTGCTTCTTCGATCATATATCCGTGCGTATAACTTGCATGATTAGAGGCGACTTTTTCCATTTCTGATTCTGGTGGCCTTTTTTCGAACTTACGCATATATAACATTTCACCCAGATAGCTTAACTGTAACAGATGAAAGGTTCGAATCCCTGTAGAAATTGGAACCACTCTAAAAATACGCAGAACGGCTAGGTTTTTAATAGCACGATAAATTGCATCTTTACTGTAGCACGACATCTCAGCATCAATTAAATAGCGCACCACAAAAGACTTAATTTCTTTTTCTTGCGATAAACCGTTTGACACGATAATGTAGAATACTTTCCACATTAATGGAGTTATACTCTCCTCAATGTCTTTTATTTCCAAAAGCACCTGTCCAGCTCTTTCGGTTTTTTTCTTAAATTCTTCCTCTTGCTTTTTTAATGAAGCAAGAAAATCTTCTTCATAACTCAAAAATTTACTCATGTTCAATTTTTCCTTTCATATTTACATATTTATTTGCGAACGCTCCGCTGACCCATACGGATTGTTCATATTTAAAATATCGGTAACCTTTCAGAAGTCGTTCAAGAAAACATTAATTTCCGATATGCTTAAGCAAAAACTTCGGTTGTGCGAGCCGAAAAATTTGCAATTAAACATAATAATGTTTTAATCACGTTTCATTAAGTTCGATATTCTTAACGCAAACAATTCAGCTTTCCGACCTGAATCAATTTGCATTATTAACTTAGGTAACGTTTTAATTGCATTTCAAGAAAAGATTAACTTCGATATTTTTCAAAACAAACCATTCGGTTGATCAAGCCTAATAAGTTTGTAATAAAAACTTGAAAACGGTTTTAATCTCAGTTCAAGAAAACATTAATCCTATACTTTTTCAACAAACCTTTTCAGTTGTCCGACCCGAATCGGTTTGCATTGTTCAATATAGGTAATATCATTTTTCCATTTCAAGAAAACAATAACTATGTCCTTTTTCCATCTTTTTCGTTAACAACTTCAGTGGTTCGGGTTTGAAGTTGCATCCGAAATATTTGGATATAATATATATGAGTAATAAAAAATCTCATTTCAAGAAAACATTAAGTCGATTTGTATTTTTTGACAAAATTGCGCTTCAAAATTCGTTAAACCCTACAAAAAAGAGAAGAAACACCGTGTTTTTTCAAATTTCAAGTGTGAAAATTTGAAATATACGGTGTTACTTGTTTTAAATTTGTATACTAAAAAGAATCTTTTATTCTAGGTCGAACGCCAATTTTATGTATCATATTTTGGCTCATTACCTAAAAAACCATATTTACGCTCATACATTATCTTCTTAAAATTATCTCATATTTAAGCTCATACCATTTATTTTTACTCAGGTTCATATTTAGGCTCATTATCAAAAAGACCATATTTAAGCTCATATATAATTTTTATTATTTATTCATCCCAATCTTCATCATAGTATTCATCTTCATACTCATAATTTATGCTATCGTTCTTTTTTATCTCGGTTGTCAATTTTGGCTTATTACTTTCGGTCATAGCTCTTATTCTTTCATAGAAATTGTTTGCCGGAGGATTTTTCTCAACATTTTCATTGATTGGCTCTGTTAAAATTTTCTTCTGTGGTTCCTTGGTGGGTTCATCCGAAACAGAAACTACCTTTTGCTCATTATTGACAACCTTCGGTTTTGTTTCTTCTAACGAAGGAGCAATAGTCTTTTTCTTGTTTTCATTTTCCGCTTGAGGAACTTCAAAAGCAACTTTATAAGCATTATTGATTATTTCCGTGCAATTGAAATTTCTTATTTTATTACACGCTTCATTCATTGAGGGTGACGAAGCACAAGATAATAGCTCAATAAAAAGATTATTAATCGCCATATCATAAGCATCACATAACTTCTGATATTTATTAGATACACCAGAATACTCTTGCGCTTTTTCTATCATCTTAACTTCAAATGCCTTTAAAATATCGCCAATTAATTTATACCTATCATCTTTCGAATGATTTACCGCCTGTCTGTTTTTATTCAAATGCTTTCGGATTATCTTTTTTATTGACGAAGTTACTTCCTTGGGACCGAATGACTCTATCAGTTCTATAGCATATCGATCATAAACAAGCAATCTGCTATTTATAGTCTGAAGTTCGTCAACCTTTTTACTTCCGCAGGGAATGTTAGCAATCTTCTTTTCGCTTTCAGCTATCAGAATTTCGTTCACAAGACGATTAAAGCTACCGTCTTCCAACGAATTTTTCCAAGCAAGGATATCTGCATCCTTGCTTTTAGATAATACAAAATGAATTGATTTTCTTTTGACCAAAATATCACTTCTTTCTATTTTTGAATATTAATTAGATTTTGAGCTGTCTTATCTAACAGAACTTTATATGACTTTTCTAACTTTCTATATTTATCCGGATGATTTTCCAGCTCAGATTTGCGGTTACCAAGGAACTGCAAAGAATTGTCAAATATCTCTTTTATTTTTTCTGTATCAAGACTGTTTATGCCGGTAACGGAATTATTTTTCTTAATACACCGTCTAATTTCCTGCTTAACGCAAGCCGTAAATCTTCCTCTGTTAAATCCCAAAGTTTCCTGACACACTTTTACTAATTCATCATCAAGTTCGATTTTGGTATGCATTTCAGAAACATTGCTGTCGATTTCGAAGTTCATAGGAATATCCGCAACTTTACCACGCACTGCCTTATTTAAAATTTTGATTACGGATTCATTGAATTCCTTATAAGAGAGAGACTTTTTGAAAGCAATAATATCCGCATCCCTTTTTGTTAGCACTAAATGAAATTTCACAGCTCGTTCACCTCACTTTCCGCATATAACATACTAATTCTTTAAACCGACTTTCAAGAAAAAATAAAAAGGCACTTACCTCGAAAGATAAGTGCCTTAATTCGCTTGATTGTAAGCTTTACAAAAGAGCGCAAAAAACACACTTAACCTTCTTGGTTTAATGTATTATTTGAATAACTCCTTCATTATTTTAAAGCTCACGCCTATTATACAGTATTAAAACCTATTTGTCAAATTACATTTTCGAGCAAAAAACGCCCTTTTTGAATATACTTTTTGCTCTATTCATACTACTTTTGATACTGCTTCTGCCTTTTTAAATGTTTTTGACTTCTTTTTTCTTTAAGAGAATTGTACCAAATAACATTCCGCCACTTAATAACATAAGAACTACCCACAACCAAATATTGCTGTCATCTCCGGTTTGTGGTGATTCGATATCATCCGAGTCATCAGTCGGGACTCTGGGATCTTGAGTGTATACAGCATTAATTTCTGTATCAGTAGTGATGTTTTTACCATCTTTATCCCAAGTAGGAGCTGTTTGTGTGTAACCAGTCTTTTCGGGAATAGTCGGAGCAGTTGCATCCTTGCCATACTCTACTTCTGTAGTGGCAACTATTTGTCCATCTGCTTTATAGGTTACAACAAGCATTCTGCCTGCGGCGATTACAACCTCAGTGTCAGGAGACGCATTATAATTACTATCGCCCTTAAGACGAACATAATATTTTTCGTCAGCAAGATTTTCTATTGACTCACCCGAAATAGCAGTATAAGTAGTTTCTCCGTCGACACGGTATTCCATTTTATCAGAAACATCGGTTATCTTGCCATCATTCTTACCCGCAAAAGTCTCATTAGCTTTATTTACGCTCGGCGCTGTTTGATCAGCCTTAGCAATATTAAAATCAAAAACTAAATTGGTTGTAGAGCCGTCTGCCCATTCACAATTAGTAGAATCATTAAGAGCGACAATAACATCGTATGTTCCTGCATTTGTTTGAACATTACCCGTGATGGTATAATCAACGCTTTCGGCTATGTTATAGGTCTGCTCTTGACCATTATATATAAATATACGATTGTCGCCGGTAGGTTTAGTAACTCTCTTTTTATTTACAGTTATAGGAACCTTAACCATTAAAGTTATGTAATTGTCAGTATCGTTTGGAGTAAAAATAGCATTAAACGAT
>JAFSDK010000068.1 GCA_017436255.1 Clostridia bacterium | reverse complement strand
TAAGAACAAACAAGGGAGAGTGTTTTGTTTCGCCGTTTTCGGTGTGCGACATTATATACATATTTTCGGCAGTTTGTTCGGTAATTCTCCAGTGGGGAGTTCTTTTTGTAACCAAAAACTCATTTGTGATAGGGTTGCATTATCAATGCATCTTGCGGCGTATGTAGCAAGGCGTATGCCCTTATCGGCATTAAAGGATGTTATGCCCTTAATAAGACCTATTGTACCTATTGAAATTAAATCATCTTGTTCGTCGGGAGAACTGTAGTATTTTTTAACTATGTGGGCGACCAACCTTAAATTGTGTTCAATCAGTTTGTTTTTGGCGGTTGCGTCACCCTTTTTCATTCTTTCAAGCAGTTCACTTTCTTCCTTGGCTTTAAGCGGTGGTGGAAAGGAGCCTGCAGGTGTTACGTGTAGAGCAAAGTAAAAAAGCGACGATGCAATTTTCATTAAAAGTTGCCAAATCATAAAATCCCCTCTTTCACAAAAATATATGTAAAAGGGGGGATGTCTTATTATTCAGGGGTTAGAATTTAGGATTTAGGGGTTAGGAAAAAATAAGGTTGAATTTAATGTGAAAGTGTGCTAGAATATACTAGAATATGAAAAAGCGATGAAAAAGAGAGTAACCGCGTATAAAAGTTTAAGCGAGTCGGGGATGGTGCAAGCCCGATGCGAGTAGTACGTGTGCGAAAATCACTTTGGAGCTGTGGGCTGAAAAAAGTAAGCCTCGCCGGTTGTTCACCGTTAAAAGAACCGCAGATGTTTGTCTTGTGTAATAGGTGGTTAACGAAAGTGAGTTTTCGTCCTGTTATGGACGGGGACTCTATTTTTTTAGGAGGTTTGTTATGTATAACAGTATTTCACCTAACCTTAATTTTGTTGAGGAAGAAAAGAAAATAGGAAAATTCTGGGTTGACGAGAAGATATTCGAAAAGAGTATTGAAGAAAGAAAAGACGGCGACCCTTACGTGTTTTACGATGGCCCGCCTACCGCTAACGGTAAGCCACATATCGGTCACGTATTAACACGTGTTATTAAGGATATGATTCCGCGTTACCGTACCATGAAGGGATGTATGGTACCGCGTAAGGCAGGTTGGGATACACACGGTCTGCCAGTTGAACTTGAGGTTGAAAAACTTCTCGGTCTTGACGGCAAAGAGCAGATTGAACAGTACGGTCTTGAACCATTTATTGACCACTGTAAAGAGAGTGTTTGGAAGTACAAGGGTATGTGGGAAGATTTCTCGCACACCGTTGGTTTCTGGGCAGATATGGAAAATCCGTACGTTACCTACCATAACGAGTTTATTGAATCGGAATGGTGGGCACTTAAACAGATTTTTGAAAAGAAGCTTTTATATAAAGGCTTTAAGATTGTGCCTTATTGCCCCCGTTGCGGAACTCCGCTTTCGTCACACGAGGTTGCGCAAGGCTATAAAAACGTTAAAGAACGCAGTGCCGTTGTTCGCTTTAAGGTAGTGGGTGAGGATGCCTATTTCCTTGCTTGGACAACTACACCTTGGACATTGCCGTCTAACGTTGCACTCTGCGTAAACCCTGACGACACCTACTGTAAGGTTAGTGCTGCCGACGGTTACACCTACTATATGGCAGAAGCATTGCTTGAAAAGGTACTTGGCAAGTTGGCTACTGAGGAAAACCCTGCCTATACCGTACTTGAAAGTTATAAGGGTAGTGAACTTGAATATAAAGAGTACGTGCCGCTATTTGACTTTGTAAAACCCGTTTGTGAAAAACAGAACAAGAAGGGTCATTACATCGTTTGCGATAGTTACGTTACAATGAGTGATGGTACAGGTATCGTTCATATTGCACCTGCATTCGGTGAGGACGACGCTAAGGTTGGCAGAAAATATGACCTGCCTTTCGTACAGTTTGTTGACGGTAAGGGTGAACTTACCGAAGAAACACCTTATGCCGGCAAGTTTGTTAAGGATGCCGACCCGCTCGTACTTGTTGACCTTGATAAAGAAGGTCTACTCTTTGATGCGCCCAAGTTTGAACACGACTATCCGTTCTGTTGGCGTTGTGACACACCTTTAATCTACTACGCACGTGAATCTTGGTTTATAAAGATGACCGAGGTACGTGACGACCTTATTAAAAATAATAACACTATTAACTGGATACCCGAGAGCATAGGTAAGGGACGTTTCGGTGACTGGCTTGAGAACGTTCAGGATTGGGGTATTTCACGTAACAGATATTGGGGTACACCCCTTAACATTTGGCAATGTGAGTGCGGTCATATCCATTCTATCGGTTCTATTGCAGAACTTAAAGAGATGTCGGATAACTGTCCTGACGAAATTGAACTTCACCGCCCCTACATTGATGCCGTAACAATTAAGTGTGAAAAGTGCGGCAAGCAGATGACCCGTGTGCCCGAAGTTATTGACTGTTGGTTTGACTCGGGTTCAATGCCGTTTGCTCAGCACCATTATCCGTTTGAGAATAAAGACCTCTTTGAAAGTCAATTCCCTGCAGACTTTATTTCAGAGGCGGTTGACCAGACTCGTGGTTGGTTCTATTCACTTTTAGCTATTTCAACCCTTATTTTCGATAAGGCACCCTTTAAGAACGTTATAGTTCTCGGTCACGTTCAGGATGAGAACGGACAGAAGATGTCGAAATCCAAGGGTAATGCCGTTGACCCGTTTGATGCACTTGAAACCTACGGTGCCGACGCAATTCGTTGGTATTTCTATACTAACTCAGCCCCTTGGTTGCCTAACCGTTTCCATGGTAAAGCTGTAGTAGAAGGTCAGCGTAAGTTTATGGGTACACTTTGGAACACCTATGCATTCTACGTGCTTTATGCTAATATTGATAAGTTTGACCCGACCAAGTATAACCTAAGTGACTGCAAGTTGACGGTTATGGATAAATGGTTATTGTCGCGCTTAAATTCAACCGTTAAGGCAGTCGATACCAACCTTGCCAATTATCGTATACCCGAGGCTGCGCGCGCTCTGCAAGAGTTTGTTGATGAACTCAGTAACTGGTACGTTCGCCGTGGCCGTGAGAGATATTGGGTACAGGGTATGACCGACGATAAAATTGCGGCATATATGACCCTTTACGAAGCATTGGTTGTAACGGCTAAAACCGCCGCACCGATGATTCCGTTTATGGCAGAAAACATCTACCGCAACCTAGTATGCAACGTGGATAAGACTGCACCGATTAGCGTACATCTTTGCGCCTTCCCCGAAGTACAGGAAAACCGCATTGATAAGGCGCTTGAAGATAATATGGAAAAGGTACTCGAAATCGTTGTTATGGGACGTGCCGCAAGAAACGGCTCTAACCTTAAAAACCGTCAACCGCTAAACAAGATGTTTGTAAAGCTTGACACCGATTTAGATACACTTTATACCGATATTATTAAGGATGAACTTAATATTAAGAGTGTTGAGTTTACCGATGCCGTTGACGGCTTTGTGACCTATAACTTTAAACCGCAACTTAAAACGGTTGGTCCTAAGTACGGTAAACAGTTAAATGATATACGTCGTGTGCTTTCAGAAATTGACGGCTCTGCCGCCAAGGCTGAACTCGATAAAGAGGGTGCACTTAAGTTCGACCTTCCCGGCGGTGAGGTTGTGCTTACCGCAGAAGACCTGCTTATTGAGTCGGCACAGAAGGAAGGCTTCTCGGCTCTTACCGATAATGGTATTACGGTTGCTATTGATACAACACTTACAAAAGAACTTATTGACGAAGGTTATATAAGAGAACTTGTAAGCAAGATTCAGACCATGCGTAAAGAGGCCGACTTTAATGTTTGCGACCATATCGAAATTACAATTTCAGGTAGCGAACTTATTTGTGCACTTAGTGTAGAAAAGAAGGACGATATTACCGGCGACACCCTTGCTGATTCACTTAAATGTGAGTCACCCGATGGCTTTGTTAAGGATTGGGATATTAATGGTGAAAAGGTTACAATCGGCATTAAACGAGTTTAATTAGAATATAACAAAACATCCGGTAGGGTTAAACCCTAACCGGATGTTTTGTGTTTTGTATGTGAAATTAAAAGATGGACGTTTTTTATGCACAGTGTTTATTGCAGGGGCGGTTGTCGTTTGCTACCTTAAGGCGACGACGGCGAAATGCAGCCTTAAGCTTTTCTTCAAAGCGCACAAGTTTACGCTCGTTAAATAGACCCCAAATAATAAAACCAACTGCGCCAATCTCAAGTAAAGTCTGTATAAACATACCTAATGTCATAGTAATTTCTCCTTACCGAACATTTGTTCGATTTCTGTATTTTTATTATATACGATGTTTTTTTATTTGTCAACATCTTTTTTACAATTTTATTATAATTTTTTTAGTGTCCAAAAATTGGTACTTTAAAAATATAAATTGAATTATTTCTTTTTTTGTTTTATAATGGAAACATAGACATTTTTTTGGAGTTATTTTATGAATGTTTCTTTTTATACACTAGGTTGCAAGGTCAACCAATATGAAACACAATGTATGATAGAACAGTTTGAAAAACGCGGCTTTACGGTTGTTGAAAATAATACGCCTGCCGATGTCTTTGTTATAAATTCCTGTACTGTTACTGCCGAGAGCGACCGTAAGTCGCGTCAAATGTTACGCCGATTCAGAAAGTTAAATCCGAGTGCTATTATGGTGCTTACAGGCTGTATGCCTCAGGCATTTCCTTGTGAGAGTAAAGCGCTTTCAGAAGCCGATATTGTTGCGGGTAATACTGATCCGAAACAGTTGCCCGAATTGGTTGATAGGTTTAAATTTGATGGCGAGCGCATTGTTTGTATTGGTGAGCATAAACGCGACGAAAGGTTTAATACACCGTCAATTAATCGGTTTAGTGAGCATACCCGTGCTTTTATGAAGATTCAAGACGGATGCGACCGCTATTGTACATATTGTATAATACCTACCGCTCGCGGCAATATTCGTTCGAGGTCGCTTAGCGAAATTAGGGCAGAGGCTATTTCTTTGGTTGAAGCAGGTTTTTGTGAGGTTGTCCTTGTTGGTATAAATCTTACGTCGTTTGGCAGAGATACGGGTATTAATCTTTGTGATGCGGTTGATGTTGTAGCTGAAATTGACGGCATAAAGCGCATACGCCTCGGCTCGCTTGAACCCGACCATATAAGTGATGAGATGCTGGAAAGATTGTCCCGTCAAGATAAATTTTGTCCGCAGTTCCACCTATCACTTCAGTCGGGATGCGATAAAACACTGGCAAGAATGAATCGTCATTATGATAGTGCTTTTTATTATGACCTTGTAAGTCGCATCAGAAAGATCTTTAAAGAAGCCGCTATTACCACCGATATTATGGTAGGTTTTGCGGGTGAAACCGAAGAAGAATTTAAAGAAAATCTTGAGTTTGCAAAAAAAGTCGGTTTTGCGCTTACACACGTTTTTGCATATTCACGACGTGCAGGTACCGTAGCACACGGCTTGCCTAATCAGGTTACCAAGTCAGAGAAGGAAAAACGTAGTCGTCAGATGATAGCCGCAACTAAGATGTCAGAGCAAAATTTCCTGAATTCACAATGCGGTGCTATCGCTTCGGTATTATTTGAAACGTCAGATAATAATATATATTCAGGCTACACAAAAAACTATACCTATGTAAAGGTTAAATCGGCTACCAATTTATGCGGCAAGATAGCAGATGTTAAAATACTGTCTGCACACGATGGTTACTGCATGGGGGACTTACTTTAAACATAGGTGTATTAATACGAAAATTAATGAAAAATTCATTAAAAATGAAATTAGTTTGTTAAATAAGAGGTTATGGGATTTTTATCATGGGAAATATAGCATTAAAAATTAGTTTATTATCTATCGCATTTTTATTGTCAGCTTTAACGGTATTACTTTTTTATAAAAACAAAATCGGCAAGAAATGGATGTTAGCAATAATAACATCTTCATTTACTGCGGCTATTACAGCTGTAGTATTATTATCACTTTTGGTTGAGCCGCAGATAAAACTTAACGGTAGCCACTTAGTAAGGGTGCCGGTTTTTAGTACATACGAAGAAAAAGGATGTTCTGTATCTGTCGGCGGCAAGGATATAACCGATACAGTTACGGTTAAATCTAACGTTGATACAAATATTGTGGGTAAGTATAAGGTTACCTATACTGTCAATTACGGAAAAAAAACCTTTACTTCGGTAAGAACGGTTTTGGTTGAGGATAAGATTTTGCCACTAATAAAACTTAATGGCGAAGAAAAAATTACCGTGTCTGATATGAAGTTTTACAAAGAGTCAGGTGCTAGTGCATACGATAATTACGACGGCGATATTAGTGCCAACATCGAAATTACCAAAAGAAAAATAAATTTCGATAAATATAACGTAATTTATACTGTAAAGGATGCAGCCGGTAATAAAACGTCGCTTGTGCGTGAAGTTGAAATTAAGGATATAGTAAAACCTGTTATTACTTTAAAAAATAAGGAAACAATATATATAGACCAGGGCGGTCAATATACCGATTACGGCGCTACTGCGTCTGACGATATGGATGGCGATTTGACCGAGGAAATTCGTGTTTCAGGTACGGTTAATACGGAAATTTTGGGTAGTTATAACATAAGTTATACGGTAGAAGATTTATCGGGCAACGTAACTACTGTTATAAGACGTGTAGTTGTGAGAGTGCCTGAAGACCCTACCCAAAACAGAATTTGTCTTACATTTGACGATGGACCCAGCAAGGTTACAATACAAATACTCGATATATTAAAGAAAAACGACATTAAAGCCACCTTCTTTATATGTGATTACAGTGAAGATAAATTACCGATAATCCAGCGGATTATAAACGAAGGGCATGCTATAGGGATTCATGGATATTCACATGATTATGCCAAAATTTATAAGAGCGAAGCAGCATTTATGAATAATATTAATAAACTGCACGATAAGCTTTTAAATGATACGGGTTACGACACAAATATAATGCGTTTCCCGGGTGGTAGTTCAAATACTGTTTCAGAAAAATATTGTAAAGGTATTATGAAAAAACTTAAGGTTACGGTTACTGATGCCGGTTGGCGTTACTTCGATTGGAACGTATCGTCGGATGATGCAACAGGTTCAATATCGGCAAATGCAATTTATAAAAGCACAATAAGCGGGCTTAAAAAGAAACGTACCAACGTAGTGCTAATGCACGATTTGGGCACCAAAAAGACGACGGCTGACGCACTTCAAAAAATTATTGATTATGCTAACGAAAACAGTTATTCATTCTGGGCAATAGACGATACAATACCGCAAATAGTGCATTAAAAAATAACGGGACGAATGCGTGATGTTCTTATCGGAGAATTTACGAAACAGCTTGCATATATAACGCAATTTGCACAGAAGTAAACAAACAATTAACGCCGACAGATTTTTGGTCTGTCGGCGTTTGCTATTCGATAAATTCTTATTTGTTAGATAAAGCCTCACAATGTCCTCTTCTTATGTTTCTTTTTACAGCGTTTGTTAGAAGGAGTAGCAATCATAATAGCAAAAACCGATATGACTATGAATATGAGTTCAAGTACTGCGAAGCCTACAGATACAAGAATCCGCACAATACGTTTACCGGAATTATATTGGTGGTAAGAAAGATAGGATTCATCTTCTGAAAACGCATCAATAACGACATTGGTTTTTCCAAATATTCCGCGTTCTCCTATGTATGTTATCGTTATAATATCACCTTCGTTGATTTTTTTTGATATATCAAAAACGCTGTGATACTCAGTCGATAATGCCCCTTTTGAAAACATGTATCCAATAGAATCTTCATACACATATAAACTCGATTCGTTATATCCTCGTCCATAATCTATGGTTTCAACAACAATCTTGCATTGTGTGGCAGTGGTTATATCCACCGGTTGACTCATGCTCAATAGAACGATAAAACATGTTAAAATTAGAATCTGTATAATAACGATTCGAATAATAGTTTTTTTCACGCAAACATCTCCCATTCAAATTCTTATTTATCGCAAGTTTCGCCTTTGTATTACAAAGGCTTCGGGCAAAGCCCATACCCCTATTCTTCTGCATATAACTCGTCATAATACCACCGCATAGGGTTTTCATAAATATATCGCAAATGCTCATCATAGTCCTGACGGTTACGAATGATATGATCATTGGAGCGATATTGCCATATATTCACGCCGTATTCCTTATTGCAAAATCTTTTAAAC
>JAFSDK010000067.1 GCA_017436255.1 Clostridia bacterium | reverse complement strand
TCCTTAAAACTAAAAGGAATGAGCCCGGTACAATACCGAACTCATTCACAATTAATTTAATATTTAATTTTGTCTAAACTTTGGGGTTCACTTCAAATTGGTTGGGGATTTTTTATTTACACAAATCTGTTGAAAGATATCTCTCACCTGTATCCGCTAACAGCACAACAATGTTTTTTCCTTTATTTTCACTTCTGCTTGCAACCAGTTTTGCGGCAAATAACGCGGCACCCGATGAAATACCTACAAACATACCATCACTCTTAACAAAATCTTTAGCGGTAGAAATTGCATCATTATCGGTAACGGTAATTATCTCATCATAAACATTTTTATCTAGGATATTCGGTACAAAATTTGCGCCAATACCCTGAATTTTATGAGGTGTGGCAACACCTCCCGACAAAAGCGGTGAAGCGGCGGGCTCAACAGCAACAATCTTCACATTTGGATTTTGCTCTTTTAAATAACGACCTACGCCCGTAATGGTACCGCCGGTACCGATACCCGCAACAAATATATCAACCTTGCCATCAGTATCATTCCATATTTCAGGACCCGTCGTTTGATAGTGCGCCTTCACATTTGCAATGTTATTGAATTGATCAGCCTTAAAGGAATTTGGCAACTCATTAACTAATTGGTCAGCCTTATCGTTAGCACCTTTCATACCAAGTTCTGCAGGGGTCAAAATTAATTCAGCACCATAAACCGTCATCATCTTTTTGCGTTCTTCCGACATACTTTCGGGCATTACAATAATTACTTTGTATCCCTTAGCGGCAGCAACGGCACATAGGCCTATGCCGGTGTTACCGCTTGTAGATTCAATAATAACCGACTGCGGTGTTAATAAACCTTCCCTTTCGGCAGTTTCAATAATACTTAAAGCAACGCGGTCTTTGGCACTACCTGCTGGATTAAAACTTTCAAGTTTAGCAAAGACATTGCCTTCGCATTTCACCTTTAACAGTGGTGTGTTACCAACCAACTGCATAAATGAATCAAATATTTTCATCATTATATCCTTTCACTTTTTTAATGTGTTTAAAGGTTACCTTCTCCCCTTGTTCTTTAAGCATTATAAGCCAGTCTTCAAGCAGATCGGAAGTATCCTTATGTATAAAGCGCGTGGTTTTACCTTTTTCAAAATACGCTATTGGATGTGCGTTGCTATAATTTTTGCCTTGATAAATCTTGCTTGCCGCAACGCGGTCACAAAACATTTCTTTAACGTATTTTACAGGCATACGTACCGGCTCTATTCGCTTGGTAGTAGGATTATAATCATTCCAATACTCAAAGTGATGTTTATTTCTTCCCTTGTGGTGTATCCACGCCAATGAATATCCAAACAATTCTCTTTCTTTTTCGTTTGGACTGCGTGTACCTTGATAATATTTAGCACCGGGGCGAAACTCGGTAAAAGTATATTTTGATAAATCGTGAAAAAGACCTTGAAATCCAATTCCTGCCTTAAAACAATGGGCAATTACTTTATGTCTATGATGTGTGATTGTTATAAAATGTTTTATAGGATGCATTTATTTTTCCCTCAAATATTCTAAAAATGCTTCGCAACCCTTAACTACGTCACGATATGTGTCATCAAAATTTCCGGTATACCACGGATCTGCAATATCGCCACCACCCGCAAAATCGAGAAGTAAACGCACCTTGTTTTCAGTATCCTGACCAATTATACGGGTTATATTACGCAAATTATTGCGATCCATCAAAAGTATATAATCGTAATTTTTATAGTCGTCAATAGTAATTTGAGTTGCTCGATGATCGGTAAACGGCACTCCCATTTCTTTAAGTTTTGTTCTTGTACCATAATGAATGCCGTTGCCTATTTCTTCAGTACTTGTGGCGGACGAGGTAATTCTAAAGTTTTCGGCAATACCCTTTTTATTCACCATATCTTTCAAAACAAACTCCGCCATTGGCGAACGGCATATATTCCCGTGGCAGACGAACATAACATTTATCATTTATCTTCTCCCGTTATAAACACCTTTTTAATAAAATTCAAATCTTTTCTAAAAAGAAGCGTGTCAATTGCAATTTTTTGCACCTGTTTGTAAAGTATCGGATTATTAACCTTAATGGGCATAAAAACTACACTTTTAACACTATTATTAACGGCGTAATCAGCCGCTTTATTATATAATGCGCGTATTGCAGCAATGTTATCAGACGTTAGTTTTTGAGAAATCTTTGGCGCCGATATATTATAAATATTCTTATAACTCAAAGCAAAACCGCCCGTTATTGCATCTTCATTTAGGTTGGTGCAAATCTTTTTAAGCGCACTACCGCCATATATATATAGGTCACCCTCTGTATCGACAACAGGATTTATAAGCAGGTCGGCAGCAAGCGACACAGGTGAAGCATTAACGCCTGACAAGCGATAAGTAAAAGAGGTAACGTCGGTAATCTCACGCGACATAACAATATCCTTTAAATATGCTTCTTCGCTTTTAAAAAATGCAGCATTGAAAAGATTTAAATCGCTTTTTTCGCGCAAGCGCAGATATTCGCTAAAATACTGCCCTTCATCTTCGCACGCTGGCACCGACTCGTTATTAAGTTTTGCAAGGTATCCTATTAAAAGACCTGCAAGTTTCAACTTATTATCCCCTTTATTTTACAAAAATAATTTTTGATTTGGTATCGCCAAGCATAGATTTTATTTCATTTCTAACAGAACTGTCAAAAGGAACCGCTTCTTTTACTGCACCGCTGTTACCAAGGAACCTATCGTTAAACTGAATATAGGTATTGCCACTATACGTTGGTGAATGGCTAGCAACCTTCGCATTGCTTTGAACAAGGGTTGTTTTTGCCAATGCAAAAAGGTTATTATCAATTTTAAAATCACCTTTACGGGTGTTGGTGTGGTTCCACGCCTTAATATGCGCATCCTTATTTTTATCAGGACGTTGCTCGCAATAACCGTATCCCGCGTACCACATTAGATTACCTGTAACATATGCGTCTTCTATATAACTTGTTTCAGGTGTACCGCCCGAAAGGAAATATTCAAACGAGTAATTACAATATTCCATTACGTTATCACTGATATTTGAATTTTTCATAATCCTATCGCTATCATCACTGATAGTGTATTGGAAGGTAGCCGCAGCATCATATATCTGATAGAAATAGCAATTTTTAACTACAAAATCGGTACATGCGCCATAAATTTCAACGCCGTTACCATAACGTGTGGCATAATTTCTGCCGTGAAGACCCTCCGCTTGAATTGAACCGCCTATCCAACCAATCTCGCAGTTAGTAACTGTAAGACCATTTCGGCTACCCGAACTAATGCCATGCGCACCGCCATACTTAACACAAATATTATCAATATGTACGTTATCGGCCTTAATAGAAACTACGTGTTTTTTAATGCATAATTCAATACTATCAAAAACTTCAGCCGGATTACCATCTTTACAGTAAAGATAAAGCGAAGCCACGCCTTTAGTAGTGTGATAGAAATGCAAATCCTCATTTAAATCTGCAAAAGAATTAAATTTATCACCTGTTGTGTTATTATAGGTGGTACCATCATCCTCGGTACGTATAATACATTTAATGGCGTGTTTCTCACCTCCGTTGAACACTAAAGTACCTATATCATTCTCTATTGGAAGTGAATACTTATAAACGTTCTTATTTTCCTTTGTTTGCACCCAAACTCCTGTTTTGGCAGCATCAACGGGCGAAGCATAAATAGTGGGTTTTTTACCTTCGCCGTAAGCCGCATAGGTAACACCCGCAACTTCTGCTAAAAGTTGACCGCGAAAGATACTGCCACGTTCTAAATACACAACGTCGCCTGCCTTAAGTCTATTCTTGATTTTTCCGAGATCAGCTAAAGTTGCAAGCGGAGTTTCGGGGCTAAGTCCATCATTTTGGGAATTTCCTTTATTTGAAACGTAATATGCAGTACAACCTGCCTTTGGTTTAATTTCATCCTTTGCAGTACGTATTGAATAAATACGCCAATCGGTGTAGCCCCTATATTTTTCAAGTAATTCTCTTTCGGTGAGGGTTACGTTATCAAGATTAGTTGGCATAGCAACATACTCAACTTTTTCATAGTATCCGGAGTTTAAAAGAGTATTTGGCTTTGTAGTACTATCATCAGAAGAGACGTTACTGCCCGACGATAAAGAGTCACCGCTGTTAGTATCATCAAAATTTCCATCCAACGGTTTTGAATTCTCTGCCGAGCCAAATGAAGAGTCACCACTGTTAGTACCATCAAATTTTTCGTCCAACGGTTTTGAATGCCCTGCCGAGCCGGATGAAGAGTCACCACTGTTAGTACCACCAAAATTTTCATCCAATGGTTTTGAAAGCCATATCGATCCAACTGTTATCATAACGATCGATAAGGCAACAGCAACACTAACTATAATTATAATAGGCATATTCTTTTTGCTAAACAAATTTTTAAACACAACAACACCTACCGCACCTATATATTTATATAATATTTATATCATCATTTGGTGCAATTTTCAATATTTAGTTTGACAGTAGCTGCATCACAGTATATAATTTTTGTGGTGAATATTATGAGCATTGAAAATTACTGCAAGTTTAATTATGATTTTTTATATTTTGAAGAGATTGATTCTACCAATACTTATGCAAAAGAAATTGCTAAAAACGGTGCTTGTGAGGGAACTGTGGTAATTGCAGACAAGCAAACAGCAGGAAAAGGCCGACTTGGTAGAACCTTTTTTTCTTTACTTGACGGTATTTATTTAAGTGTTGTTTTACGCCCGAAATTCACTGCCGATAACATACATCTTATCACCGTTGCTGCTGCCGTGGCCACCGCTAATGCCATTGACGAGATTTGCGGCGTGAAAACAGGTATAAAATGGGTTAATGACATTTACCTTAACGGCAAAAAAATCTGTGGAATACTTACCGAATCCTCAATTAATACGCAATCTTTAACTGCTGAATATGCCATACTTGGAATAGGAATTAATTTAAGTTTGGGTAATACTCAACTGCCTGATGATATAAAAGATATTGCGGGTTTTATTTTTGAAGAAACGCAGACTTTAGAAATTAAAGAGCATTTATGCGCCAGAATACTTGATAATTTTTTCTCAATTTACAAGGGCTTATCAGAAAAGGAATATATCACTCAATATCGTCGCCGAAGTATTTTAATCGGCAAAGATGTAAAGTATATTTGCGGTGATACAGAATATACTGCAACCGTTTGTGATATTGATGACCATGCTCGCCTTGTTGTGCGCACAGCGGACGGAAAAATAAGAATTTTAAATGCTGGTGAGGTGTCGCTAAAACTGTGAGAAAGACAACTAAATACATTCTTTCGGCATTGTTTGCGGCGCTAATTGCAATATTTGCGCAAATTGCATTTCCGTTGCCGTCAGGCGTACCTATAACCCTGCAAACATTTGCAGTAGCCCTTAGCGGATTTTTACTTTCCTACGTTTTCGGTACCTTTTCAATAGCAATTTATATATTGCTAGGTCTTATCGGCCTGCCGGTTTTTTCGGCTTTTGGCGGTGGACCGGGAGTGTTATTCGGTGCCACAGGCGGATTTTTATGGGGCTTTTTCCTTCTTGCTTTTTGTTGTGCTATATCTGAAAAATTCAGTAATAAAATTTTAAAATTATTGATTAGCGGTTGCGGCGTTTTACTGTGCCATTTGTGCGGTATTTTACAATTCTCACTTGTATATAATACAGGTATCGGCAGAGCTTTTTTTGTTGTTTCTCTACCATATCTGCTAAAAGATTTAATTTGTGTTTTTGGCGCATTTATTTTAACAAAACCGATTAAAAATAGAATAAAAATGTTTTAAGACGTGGGCGTTTAACCCACGTCTTTTTTTAACGCGTCACATAACTTTTTCATATACTAAAATGGAGTGAAAACTTATGACTTTAAGTGAAACAGAATTTGGAAAAAAATATATCGTAGTAAAAATCGATGTATCCGATAGCATTAAAAGACGAATTTTCGATATTGGTCTCACTAAAGGCAGTTTGGTAACCCCACTTTATTGCAGCTTTTTGGGTGAACCTACCGCATACTTAATACGCGGTGCAGTTATTGCGTTGCGCGATGATGAAACCAAAAGGATTTTTGTGAAACCCGTAAGTTAGATTTGCGACTATTTAAACACTGTAAAAGGAGGGTTACTAGTGATAAATAATGAAATTTCGGTAACTCTTGCAGGTAACCCCAACGTAGGCAAAAGCACAATTTTTAACGCCCTCACCGGGCTTAATCAACACACGGGCAATTGGGCCGGAAAAACGGTTGATACGGCAAGAGGTTACTTTAATCACAATGGATATAAAATTAACGTAACCGACCTACCCGGCAGTTATTCGTTGCTTGCACACTCGGTCGAAGAAGACGTTGCACGTGACTATATTTGCTTTGGTAATGCCGACGTTACCGTTGTTGTGTGCGACGCCACCTGCCTTGAGCGCAACCTTAATTTGCTGTTACAGGTTTTAGAAATTACGTCTAACACTATTTTATGTATAAACCTCTGTGATGAAGCCGCTAAGAAAGGTATTGTTATTGATACCGAAAAGTTATCACGCCGACTTAAAACGCCTGTAATATCCACATCTGCACGTAGCGGTAAGGGACTTGATACACTTAAAGATGAAATAGTAAAAATGGCAACCTTAAAAATACACGGCACCGGTTTTACGCTTGAATATTCTAAAGAAATCGAGAATGCGATTAAAAATATAACTTCGCCTTTACTAGATAAAGCAGCATCGCTTAGCGGATTATCAACGCGTTTTTTAAAACTTAGAATTTTAGAAAATGACACACCGTTTTTTGTATCTTTAAAAGAGCAAACCAACCTTGACCTTTCAGAAATTGAACATCAAGAAATCTCCGATTTCTCAGAACAACTGGTAGGCTCAATTATGAAAACTGCCGAAGCGATATATAGGGAAACGGTACGTACTAACCTTAAAAACAATCGCGACCAAAAAATTGATAAAATACTCACTAGTAAAGTATTTGGACCACCCATTATCCTTGCACTTTTGCTTCTTGTATTTTGGTTAACAATAAGCGGTGCAAACTATCCTTCAAACCTGTTAAACTCATTTTTTACTTCGCTTGAAAATGGATTTTTTAGCCTTTTGAAAAGCATAGGTTTACCTACTGTGATTTGCGAAGTTTTAGTCTATGGAATTTACCGAGTTGTAACATGGATAGTATCGGTTATGCTACCGCCAATGGCAATATTTTTCCCGTTGTTCACAATACTTGAAGATTTGGGATTTTTGCCAAGAATTGCCTTTAATCTCGACCGCTGTTTTAAAAAATGTCACACCTGCGGCAAGCAGGCACTTACTATGTGTATGGGTTTCGGATGCAATGCGGTTGGGGTTACGGGATGCCGAATAATAGACTCTCCTCGCGAGCGACTTATTGCTATACTCACCAATTCTTTTATACCTTGTAATGGGCGCTTCCCCACGCTTATAACCCTTATAACAATATTTTTTGTGGGGTCTTATGGAGCGACTTCAAGCATTGGTGCAGCGATCATTTTGTGTCTACTTGTTTTACTCAGTTTCCTTATGACTTTTGCAGTATCTTATCTGCTATCTAAGACTGTGCTTAAAGGTATGCCGTCATCATTTACACTTGAACTGCCACCCTACCGAAAGCCACAATTTTTAAAGGTAATTCTCCGCTCGATTTTTGATAGAACGTTATTCGTACTCGGTCGTGCCCTGATTGCAGCGGCACCCGCAGGACTAATAATTTGGCTTACCGCTAATATAAAGGTCGACGGCGTAACCATTTTACAAATTACATCCAATTTTTTAGACCCGTTTGGCAGAGCTTTGGGGCTTGACGGCGTTATACTTATTGCATTTATTTTAGGTTTTCCTGCAAATGAAATTGTTATACCCGTAATGGTAATGGCTTATACCGCCAATGCAAACCTTACCGAAGTAGGTAATTTAACCGTTTTAAAGGACATTTTCGTATCAAACGGTTGGAATGTATTAACCGCTGTAAACGTGATGATTTTTTCACTATTTCATTGGCCTTGTGCTACTACGGTACAGACCATAAAAAAAGAAACGAATAGTGCATTATGGACTATACTAGCGATAGTATTACCCACCGCAATCGGCATTGTTTTATGTTTTATAACTAACGCTATTTGGAATATTGTAAACTAAAAAAGGAAGCGGGTTATCCCCTGCTTCCTTTTAAAATTTTTATAAGTTTTTGTTTTACTCTTCTTAAAAAAATGGTGAAAAAGTTGCACCGCAAAACACAATAAAGTTTGTAGGAAAAGTCGGTTACCTTATACTCTCTTCCGTTATGCGTAAAGGCAATAACCTCACCCAAAATATTCGCGTCAGTTATGCCATACTCTTTATTTAGCTGGTTATCACCGCGCATAATATAGCCATCTTTATTTTTACCCACGACACGGTGAAGAACAAATTGTCCGCTTTCTCTACGATATAATGGCAAAGCATACTTTTTAAGCGGACGGTTAAAACGCTTAAGCGTTATAACGTCAACACCACTTTTAAGCATTGGACGCATACTGTTACCACGCGGCGTAAAGGTAATTTCTCCACCATTTTCAAGCACCGTCTCAAGAACGGGCAAAAGGGTTTCAAGTCTCACTAAATTAGACATATTCATTCCCCCGTATTACTCATGGTTTCATACGCAAGGCGTGCTGCAGAAATATCCATATTACAATGTAATTTGTAAACCTTAACGCTCGTTAAAAGTTTATCCATAACAAACAATAATTTGTCCATAAATTCTATTTCATTACTTCTGATTGTTTGCTCAAGCATAAGGTGTACAGACTGTTTAGGTGAAATTTGCTCTATGCTGTTTTCCAATGCACGCTCCAAAAAACAGATACCCGCAACCTCTGCACGTTTATTAGCACTAAGATCGTGTTTGCCGCTAAAGGGTGTACCATAGGCATACAACTTACCATCTTCGTATCTTATGGCAGGTTTATCGTCATTAAGTATGTATGCTTTATCTCCAAAAAGTTTCAACCATAATTCAGTATGCGTTGACTTACCTGTACCACTCTTTGCCGAAAAGAGATATGCTTTTTCATCAACAACTACTGCCGATGCATGTAGCATCATACCATCAAAATTAAGCAATTGCTGATAAAATGAACCGCCTGCCAGCATATATTCAAACTGGTCGGCAAATTCCTCTGATTTAAAGTGCTTTATCCATCTATCTAAATCTTCATCAGTTATGTTAACACACATATCCGGAGAGTCGATATCTTCGCCTACAAGGTAAGCTTTTGCACGTTCAATGGTATATGGGAAACGCAAATTCATATTTACTTTTAAGCCTGCAATATCATATAAAGACATACTAATACTCCCGTAAAATTAAAATTACACATTAAAAAGGAACTCTACGATGTCGCCATCTTTCATAACATATTCTTTGCCTTCGGTTCTGACTAAACCTTTGCCTCTGGCATTTGCCATACTTCCACATTCTTCGAGATCACTATAAGCGATTACCTGCGCACGAATAAATCCACGCTCAAAATCACTGTGAATTTTACCTGCCGCCTGTGGAGCTTTAAGTCCATCTCGTATCGTCCAAGCACGCACCTCTTTTTCGCCTGCAGTAAGGTACGAAATAAGACCTAAAAGACTGTAACTTTTTTTAATTAGACGATCAAGGCCCGAGTTTTCAAGACCTAGTTCACTAAGGAACATAAGCTTTTCTTCCTCATCCATATCGGCTATGTCGGCCTCTAACTGAGCGCATATAGGCAGCACCTCTGCCCCCTCGTTTTTAGCCAATTCCTCAACCTTTTTAAAATAAGGATTACCATCTGAATTGCCACCTGCGAAATCGGATTCGCTCATATTCGCAGCATAGATAATGGGTTTTGAGGTAAGCAAGTTCATAACGTCCATCATAGCTTGTGTTTCCTCAGTAGTATCTATGGTACGTGCCGATTTGCCCGACTCAAGTACGCTATATAATTCCTTTAAGAAATCAAGTTCACTTTGAAGTGATTTATCACCCTTTAAATCTTTGGTAACCTTAGCAATACGTCTCTCAACCATTTCCATATCCGAGAAAATGAGTTCAAGATCAATAGTTTCAATGTCACGTATTGGATCGATCGAACCCTCAACGTGTATAATATCGTCATTTTCAAAACAACGTACAACGTGTACTATTGCGTCAACTTCACGAATATTGCCAAGAAACTTATTGCCGAGTCCCTCGCCTTTTGAAGCGCCCTTAACAAGACCTGCAATATCAACAAACTCAATAACCGCCGGCACAATTGGCGGCACCTTGTCACCTACCGTGTACATTTTGCAAAGCATGTCAAGACGACTATCGGGCACAGACACAACACCTACGTTGGGGTCTATGGTGCAAAACGGGTAATTTGCTGACTGCGCGCCGGCATTTGTTATAGCATTAAAGAGGGTTGATTTACCAACGTTAGGCAACCCTACTATACCGAGTTTCATTTAAAGTTCCCCTTTTTTATAATATAACTAGTATATTATAGCGTATATTTATACACATTTCAAGAATAATTTGACCCTTTTCCCCTTTAGCCATAACAAAACCTCAAAAATTATTTTGTAAACATCTTTATCAAGATTTCATTAAAAAAAACTTTTAATTTTATCCTAAGTATAGTATAATGGAATAGAATAAAATAATATTAAGGATGTGTACGAATGAAACAGGCATATAGCGTGTCACTTTCAAAAATTATTAAAGAACTTAGCCTTAAAGCAATTTATCTGCCAAATGATGCTGATGAAATTCTTATTGATAGTTCAGACGTAAGCCGCCCCGGTTTACAGATGATTGGATATTATGAATTTTTTGATAACCGTCGTATACAAATTATCGGTAAGGTTGAATCCTCATATCTTGAAAAATTAACTGATGATGAATTTAATAAAATAATAAATAAGTTTTGCGAAAATTCACCCGCCGCTATTGTTGTAACGCGCGGTTTGCCTATTTCAGAACGTTTTAAGCCTTATGCTGAAAAATATAAGGTACCTCTTCTTGTGAGCAATGTGGGTACCTCTGAATTTATGGCAGCACTTATCGCATTTTTAAATCTACAGTTAGCACCACGTATTACTCGCCACGGCGTTTTGGTTGAAGTTTATGGTGAAGGTATACTACTACTTGGTGAAAGCGGCGTTGGTAAAAGCGAGACGGCTATTGAACTTGTAAAGCGAGGTCACCGTCTTATTGCTGACGATGCAGTTGAAATACGAAAGGTTTCAAGTAAATCTTTGGTTGGCTCAGCACCTGATAACATCCGTCACTTTATTGAACTGCGAGGTATCGGTATTATCAATATAAGCCGTATTTTTGGTGTTGGCGCCGTAAAACTCACCGAAAAAATCGACCTTGTTATTAATATGGAACATTGGGATTCAAATAAGGTTTACGACCGAATGGGACTTGAAAATGAAATGACCGAAATTCTTGGTCTTCAAATTCCATCGCTCACCATACCGATTAAGCCCGGTAGAAACCTAGCTATTATAATTGAAGTTGCCGCTATGAATAACCGTCAAAAGAAACTCGGTTACAATGCAGCACAGGATTTACTTAAAAAACTTGGTATGCAGGATGATACGAACACAAACGACGACACCATCGTCGATATATTTTAGGAGGTAACCACTATGTATTGGTTAGGAATCGATTTAGGTGGAACAAATATCGCAACAGGTGTTGTTGACGAGAATTATAATATAATCGGACGCGGCAAGGTTAAAACCAACCGTATTGGCCGCACACCCGACGATATCGCTGACGATATGGCTAAGGCTGTATATATGGCAATTGAGGATGCAGGCATTGATAAAAGCGAGATTGTTGCAATGGGTATTGGCTCACCCGGTTCGATTGTACCGGAAACAGGTACGGTAGCAGTTGCAAATAATTTAGGATTTAAAAACCTACCGTTATGCCAAATGTTAAAAGACCGCACCGGATTTGATTTTTATATTGAGAATGACGCAAACGCTGCCGCTTACGGAGAGTTGCTCGCAGGTGCCGGCCGCGGTAAGAAGAACTTTGTAGCAATTACGCTTGGCACAGGTGTTGGCGGCGGTATTATAATTGATGGTAAAATTTTCTCAGGCTTCAACCATGCCGGTGGCGAACTTGGTCACACCGTTATTATCCAAAACGGTGAGCAATGCGCCTGCGGACGTCAAGGTTGTTGGGAAGCGTACGCTTCAGCAACCGCACTTATTCGTCAAACAAAATTTGCTATGCACAAGGATCCAACCAGTATTATGTGGGAAATCGCAGGCAGTATTGAAAATGTAAACGGTCTTACTGCATTTGATGCTATGCGCAAGGGTGATGAAACCGCAAAAAAGGTTGTTAATCAATATATTGAGTATATTGCGGTAGGCATTGTAAATATGATAAACATCTTCCAACCCGAAGTTTTATGTATTGGTGGCGGCATATCCAAAGAGGGCGACACGTTAATAAAGCCTATAGAGAGTTTTGCGCGTCTTGACCGCTACTCTAAGAACGTTGCTATGCAAACCGAAATTAAAACGGCAGAACTCGGTAACGACGCAGGTATTATTGGCGCCGCTTTCCTTTGCAATCTCTATAAATAATTAACGGGAGTTTTTTATGAACCGCGAACTTATTTGTTCCTTTTTAAATGAAAACGGAATCGCCTATAAACCAAATGAAAATATGGCGCGTTACACCACTTTTAAAATTGGTGGTAATGCCGACTTTCTTGTAGAAGTTAATAATGAAACGGAACTTACAAAAATTTATGAATTTTGCGCCGAAAACGACATTAATTTAACCGTTCTCGGTAAAGGTTCTAACGTTTTGGTATCTGATGACGGCATTGACGGAATTGTCGTGTTATTATCGGGTCTTGACGATATTTCGGTAAAAGACAACACCATCATTTGCGGCGCAGGCGCTCCCCTTACCGCTTTATGTAACAGTGCCGCCGCAAATTCACTTTCGGGCCTTGAATTTGCCTTTGGTATACCCGGTACGGTTGGCGGTGCGGTAATTATGAATGCAGGCGCATACGGCGGTGAAATAAAGGATGTTATTTCACGTGTTCGCTATCTTGATACCGATGGGCAGATTAAAACGATATCAAAAGAACAAATGGAACTCGGCTACCGCACAAGTATTTTTAAAACAAACGGCGGTATTATACTATCTGCCGAATTTATTCTTTCAAAAGGCTGTGACACCGATATTAAGGCTAAAATGGCCGACTTTATGTCACGTAGAAAATCCAAGCAACCACTTGAATATCCAAGTGCAGGCAGTACTTTTAAACGCCCTACGGGCTATTTTGCGGGTGCACTTATTGAAGAAAACTCACTTAAAGGGTATTCGGTTGGTGGCGCTATGGTTAGCGAAAAACACGCAGGCTTTGTTATAAATTACAATAACGCTACCGCAAGGGACGTTAAAAACCTTATATCACACATTCAAAACACCATAAAAGAAAATAATGGTGTTTTGCTTGAACGCGAGGTTATATATTTAGGACGTAATTAAGGAGAAATAATGGAAGTTTTGATTATTACAGGCATGTCTGGTGCCGGCAAATCACAGGCAGCAAATGCGCTTGAGGATATGGGATACTATTGTGTAGATAATATTCCGCCCCTTATTATCCCCTCTTTTATTGAGCTGTTCATCTGCAAAGATAACGGCTTTAATAAGCTTGCAATAGGCACAGATATACGTGGTGGTCAACTTTTTCACGACATTATTGAGGTGCTTGATTCACTTAAAAAACGCAAAATAAACTATAATATACTTTTTCTTGAAGCGGCGGACGGCGTACTTATTAACCGTTACAAAGAAAACAGACGTCGCCACCCCCTATCTCTCACCGAAAATATAACGATAGAGCAAGCAGTTATTAAGGAACGTCAACTTCTCAGTGAAATTTATAATCGTGCCGATTTTATTATTGATACAACCGAATTTTCTTCAGCACAATTAAAACAAAAAATCACGCATATTTTTTCATCTGATAACGGCGGTGCGTTTGAGATTAAATGTGTGTCGTTCGGTTATAAATACGGCGCACCCAAAGATGCCGATTTAGTTTTTGACGTACGTTGTTTGCCCAATCCATTTTACGTTGAAGAATTAAAAAATCACACAGGTACGGAAAATGTAATTCAAGATTTTGTTATGAATTCACCCGATAGTATAGGACTTTTAGAGCGAGTATTCAATCTGCTTGATTTTGTTATTCCGCTATACGTTAAAGAAGGCAAAACACAACTTGTTATAGCATTTGGTTGCACAGGTGGTCATCACCGCTCCGTAACCCTTGCAGAACTTACAAATAAACATCTTGCTGATAACAATTACCGTTCTGCTACACTACACAGAGATATAAACAAAAATTAGTTTGGGAGAAAGTAAATGTCATTCTGTGGAAAATTAAAAACCGAATTATGCAATTTAAAGACGCCCGAATGTTGCCGAATAGCCGAATGCTACGGCATTATGCTTTTCGGGCGATTCTTTTCGAGTGATAAAATTGGTATACAAACAGAAAATGAAGCTGTAGCACAAAATTTCTGCTATTTGCTTAGAAAATGCTTTGGAATTTACGAAACCCCCGTTTCATCAAACGGCAAACGTCCTGTTCATAAAGTATATGTAAATAATTCAGACGATCGCAAAAAAATATTGGAAAATCTTGGTAACGAAGACATTTTATACACCGACATCTTAAGCAAGGAATGTTGCCGTGCATCATTTATACGTGGTGTTTTTTTAAGTTGCGGTCAATGTAACGAACCCGAAAAAAATCCGAGAATTGACCTAATTATTAAGAATGAAGCGCTTGTACCTACTGTAATTGGGTTGCTTAACGATGCCGAAATTGAACCGAATATGACGGTGCGTTCGGGTAAAAATGTTATTTACCTAAAAAAGAGCGAAACGGTTGAAGATTTTATTACAATAATGGGTGCGGGCAATATCACCCTTGAACTGATGGACCTTAAAATTATTAAGGAAGTGCGCAATAATATAAATAGGCGCAATAATGCTGAAGAGGCTAATACCGCAAAAATGATTGAAGCCTCTATCAAACAACGCAACGCCATTTCGTACCTTATTAAAAAAGAAAAGTTTGATATTCTACCCGAAGAACTACAAGAAGTAGCGCTTCTTCGTATGGCTAACAAGGAGGCAACCCTTAGCGAGTTGTGTAAACTTTCTAGTTTTCCGCTTACACGCTCGGGTTTAAACCACCGTTTAAAACGAATTTTAGAGGTCGCCGAAAAGTACGGATTTAAAGGAGAAATAAAATGAGTTTTGTTCATCTGCACGTGCATACTGAATATAGCTTGCTTGACGGCTGTTGCCGTATCGGCAGGCTTATTGATGCTGCAAAGCAGATGGGACAAAACGCTATTGCCATAACCGACCACGGCGTTATGTACGGCGCTGTTGAGTTTTATAAAAAAGCGATAGACGCAGGGATTAAACCTATTATTGGGTGTGAGGTCTACGTTGCCCCTCGTTCACGTCACGATAAAGAAAAGTTTTACGACAGTGATTATTCACACTTAGTTCTGCTTTGTAAAAATGAAGTTGGCTATCAAAACCTTATTAAACTAGTATCTTTAGGCTTTACCGAAGGTTTTTATTCAAAACCGCGTATTGACCGCGATATTTTAAAGGAACACAGTGAAGGTCTAATAGCACTCTCAGCCTGCCTTGCAGGTGAGATACCCAAACTTCTTATGAAGAACGACTATGAATCTGCTAAAAACACAGCCCTTTGGTACAGAGACGTTTTTGGTTGTGACAGTTATTATCTCGAAATGCAAGACCACGATATTTACGAGCAAAAGCAGGTAAACTCTTACCTTGTGCGCCTTTCAAAAGAAACGGGTATTCCCCTTGTTGCTACCAACGACGTACACTATATAACACGCGAGGATAGTGAAGCACACAAGGTACTTTTGTGCATACAGACAGGCAAAAAAATAACAGATGAAGATACACTTGAATTTAAAACAAACGAGTTTTACCTAAAAAGTGAAGACGAAATGGCGCAGATTTTCCGTGCTACTCCCGAGGCAATAAGCAACACACAGAAAATTGCTGATATGTGCAACTTCGACTTTGAATTCGGCAATATAAAGTTACCTGTATTTGACATAGGTGACACCGACCATTTTGCTTATTTTAAAGAAAAATGTTACGAGGGTCTTTATAAAAATTACGGTAAAAACCCCGATAAAACGGCTATAGACCGCCTTGAATATGAACTTGACGTAATAAATAGCATGGGATATACCGACTACTATCTTATAGTGGCTGATTTTGTAAATTACGCAAAAACACACGATATTCCTGTAGGGCCTGGACGTGGTAGCGGTGCTGCTTCAATTGCGGCATACTGCATAGGCATTACGGGTATTGACCCCATTAAGCACAACCTTCTGTTTGAAAGATTTTTAAATCCCGAACGTGTATCAATGCCCGACTTTGATATCGACTTTTGTTACGTTAACCGTCAAAAAGTTATTGATTACGTTATTGATAAATACGGTTTCGACCACGTAGCGCAAATAGTTACCTTTGGTACAATGGCGGCGCGTGCGGCGGTACGTGACGTTGGTCGTGCTATGGACGTGCCCTACGCCCTTTGCGATAAGGTTGCAAAACTTATACCGCAAGAATTAAAGATATCCATACCTACCGCCCTTAAAAAATCACAAGATCTTAAAAATTTGTATGGAAGCGATGAACAGGTAAAATCGGTACTTGATATGGCCATTAAACTTGAAGGTACACCGAGAAACGCCTCTACCCATGCGGCGGGCGTTGTAATTGCCGATAAACCTATCGCACAGTACGTACCACTCGCAAAAAATGATGAAGCCGTTGTTACACAATACACGATGACCTCTTTGGACGAGTTAGGTCTGCTTAAAATGGACTTTTTAGGGCTCAGAAATATAACCATTATTTCAGATGCTGAAAAGGCAATAAAACGTCATACACCCGATTTTGATATTGAAAAAATACCATTTGATGATGCTGAAACCCTTAAAATGATGAGTTTAGGACATACCGACGGTGTTTTTCAGTTTGAATCAGAGGGTATGCGAAACGTACTTCGCCAATTTATACCCGAAACGCTTGAGGACCTAATTGCGATTATATCGCTATATCGTCCCGGTCCTATGGACTCAATACCAAAATATATTCACAACCGTCACAACCCTAAGGACGTGACGTACGCCCATCCGCTACTTAAACCGATTTTAGAGGTTACCTACGGATGTATTGTATATCAAGAACAGGTTATGCAGATTTGCCGTAATCTTGCGGGATATTCACTGGGACGTGCCGATATTGTGCGCCGTGCAATGTCAAAGAAAAAGCACGATGTTATGGAAAAAGAACGTCACGCCTTTATTTATGGTGAAACCGATAAAAACGGTGTTGTTATTTGTGAAGGTGCCGTAAAAAGAGGTGTGCCCGAAGATATTGCAAGCAGTATTTTTGACGATATGTCGGCATTCGCATCATATGCATTTAACAAAGGTCACGCCGCCGCTTACGGTGTTGTGGCATACAGAACTGCATACCTAAAATGCCACTATCCGTCTGAATATATGGCGGCTATGTTCTCAGGGATGATCGATACTAGTAAAATCGCTCAATATAACCCCGAATGCAAACGTTTAAACCTAACATTGCTACCGCCCGACGTAAACAAAAGTTTAGCAGAATTCGTCGGTAGCGGTAATAAAGTGCGTTTTGGACTTTCTGCCCTTAAAAATATGGGTGACGGTCTCATAAATAAAATCATTACCGAACGGACTACAAATGGTGACTTCACCTCAATGTATGATTTTTGTCTTAGATGTTCGGGCAGAGATTTTAATCGACGCGCACTTGAGACACTTATTAAAAGCGGCGCAATGGACTCGCTTGAAAAAACAAGAAAGCAGATGATTTACTCAATCGATGCAGTATTAGCAGCTGTTGACAGCGAGAAAAAATACACCGATGCAGGTCAGATAAACCTGTTTGATGTAGGCGAAGAAAAGCATCAATTCTCACTTGCCCATATGCCCGAAATGCCCAAAAAAGAATTGCTGTTACTTGAAAAAGAATCAACAGGGTTATTTCTTTCGGGACATCCGCTTGAAGAATTCAAAGCGTATGCAAACTTCATTAAATCAGATAAACTCATCGATATTGTTGGCGGCAAATATGCAGACGGACAAAAAGTAACTGTTGTTGTACTAATAAATAACATAAAGGTGCGTACACTTAAAAGCGGACAGACAATGGTTAACATTACGGCAGAAGATATGAGCAATACTATTGACGTTACAATGTTTGGTGCGACCTATCAAGCAAGTCGCCCATATTTAACCGAAAACAATATTGTTCTGCTCAAAGGACGCGTTTCAGAACGTGAAGACCGCCCTACCGAACTTGTATGTGATAAACTTACGCCCCTTGATGAAAACATTATAAAAGAATACACTAAAAAGATACCAACCGTATATGTTAAGGTTAAGTCAATTAACTGTGAAGAGGTAGTAAAACTTAAAAAAGTATTTGCAGAAAACAAGGGAAACTGCCCTATAATTCTCTACTGCGAAGATACAAAAACTAAGTTTGCAGCCCCCGATTCACTTAAAATCAACTGTAAAAGTGACACGTTGGCAAAAATTTCGGCGATTGTTGGGAATAATAACGTAAAAACAGTTGAATAATTTTTGCAAATACTATATAATTGTTATAATTAGTTTATTTTTGGAGATGAGTTATAATGGCAATTAAAACGATAGGTGTTTTAACAAGTGGCGGTGACGCTCCCGGTATGAACGCAGCGGTACGTTCGGTTGTAAGAACTGCTATCGCTATGGGTCTAAACGTTAAGGGTATACACCACGGTTATAACGGCTTAATCGAAGGTGATATTTTTGATATGAACGTACGCTCTGTGTCTGATATTATTCACCGCGGTGGTACTGTATTATATACTGCAAGAAGTCCGCTTTTCAAAACCGAAGAAGGCGTTAATCTCGCCGTTGAGAATTGTAAAAAATTTGGTATTGACGGTATAGTTGTTATCGGCGGTGACGGCTCTTTTAGAGGCGCACGTGACCTATCACTAAAGGGTATTCCCTGTATTGGCATCCCCGGTACTATTGATAATGATATTGCATCCACAGAATATACCATTGGTTTTGATACTGCTATGAATACCGCAATGGAAATGGTTGATAAACTTCGTGATACAACACAATCCCACGAGCGTTGCAGCGTTGTTGAAGTTATGGGCAGACGCGCAGGTTGGTTAGCTTTACAGACCGGCATTGCTGTAGGTGCTACTTCAATTTTAGTGCCTGAAGTTTCCTTCAATTTTGAAAATGATATTATCAACGAAATCAAACTTTCACAGAAAACCGGCAAAATGCACTATATCATCGTTGTTGCCGAAGGCGTTGGTAACGTTCATGAAATAGCAAAACTTGTTGAAGAAAAAACAGGTATTGTTACCCGTGCAACCGTTCTTGGTCACGTTCAACGTGGTGGTAGCCCAACAGTTCGCGACCGAGTTATGGCAAGTGGTATGGGTTATGAAGCCGTAAGACTTCTTAAAGAAGGCATCGGCAACCGCGTTATTGCTTATCGCGATAATAAAGTTGTTAACTTTGATATTTACGAAGCACTCAATATGGAAAAGCCGTTTGATATTGAGGCATATAAAATGGCTTATACTATCTCTATCTAATAATCATTAAGCACGGTTTCTTTATTAAAGAAGCCGTACTTATTTATAAAGGTGTTATTAATGGATTTTTTACATAGAACGTGGGTTGAAATTGACCTGGATGCCTTGTCACACAATTTCAAGACCGTCAAGGACAACTGCGGTAACAGCAAAATTATGGCGGTTGTCAAGGCAAACGCTTATGGTCATTCGGTTAAAGACATTGCACCGAAACTTGACCAACTGGGTGCCGACAGTTTCGCGGTGTCAAACCTTGTTGAAGCCTTACAACTCAGAGAATATGGTATAACTAAACCAATACTTATTCTTGGTTATACCCCTGCTGAAAATGCTGATATTTTGGTTAAGAATAATATTGCGCAAACAGTATTCAGTACCGAATTTGCAAAAAAACTGAGTAGAAATGCCGTAGCAAGCGGTGTTACAGTTAAAATTCATCTAAAACTTGATACAGGTATGGGACGTTTGGGTTTTGACTGTCGCAATGCGGATTGCGCAGGTCTTACTGAAGCGATTGATGCACTTAAACTTCCCGCCCTTGAATATGAAGGTGTATTTACACACTTTAGCGTAGCCGACGGTACCGATACCGATACACGCAAATTTACTGATGCGCAGTACAAACGTTTTTTAAATTGTGTGGAGAAAATTGAGGCGGCAGGTTTTAAAGCAAAATACAAGCATTGTTGTAACTCAGCAGGTTCTTGTATACATACGGACAAGCATTTAGATTATGTTCGCCCAGGTATAATTCTTTACGGTTTAACCCCCGACAAAGATTTGAAATTGAGCCAAAAGTTTTTACCTGTTATGACCTTTAAATCGGTTATATCAATGGTTAAAACAATCAACAAAGGTGACACCGTTAGTTACGGTCGCACATTTAATGCCGAAAAAACTATGAAGGTTGCCACCGTTACAGCGGGTTATGCCGATGGTTACCCTCGCCTGCTCTCTAACAAGGCTGAAGTTATGGTTTGTGGAAAACGCGCAAAAGTAATTGGCCGAATTTGCATGGACCAGTTTATGATTGACGTCAGCCATATAGAAAACATTAAAGAGGATGACGAGGTTATTCTTTTTGGTAAGGAACTTCCCGTAGAAGAATTAGCAACTCTGATAAATACCATAAACTATGAAATAGTCTGTGGAATCTCCCCAAGAGTTCCCAGAATAATAAGCAAACACGAATAAACGGAGGATATGAAAATGAAAAAATTTGTTCAAGAATTCAAAGAGTTCATTACCAAAGGTAACGTACTCGACATGGCAATCGGTGTTATCATCGGTACTGCTTTCAAAGATATCGTTACAAGCCTTACCGACAACATCATTTCACCTATATTGGGTATATTTGGTGGTGTAGATTTTAGCGAATATAAGTGGGTTATCGGTTCTAAGGAAGTCGTTGACGCTACCGGTGCCGTAAGCGTTGTTGAAAATTCAATTAACTATGGTTCATTTATAACCGCAATCATAAACTTCCTTATTATGGCACTCATAATTTTCCTTATGGTAAAATTGGTTGCTAAGGTAACTGAACTTGGCCGCTCACTTACCAAAAAGAAAGAAGAAGAAGTTGCACCCGCTGAACCTACAACAAAGGTTTGCCCCTTCTGTAAGAGCGAAATTGCTATTGACGCTACGCGTTGTGCACACTGTACTTCAGAACTAAATAAGTAAGTTTTACATATTTAAAGCCGTAGGTAGTACCTACGGCTTTTTTATTTTAACAAATCCTCTATCATCAGTAATCGGTTGTACTTCGCTACTCGGTCGGTGCGGCTTGGTGCACCCGTTTTAATTTGTCCGCAATTAGTGGCTACAGCAATATCGGCGATTGTGGTATCTTCGGTCTCACCCGAACGATGCGATAAAATAACTGAATAACTATTACGTTGTGCCTGCCTAATAACAGTGAGTGTCTCACTTAATGTGCCTATTTGATTTGGTTTTACCAATATGGCATTTGCGGCACCATCACTTATTCCCATAGTTAGTCGTGTGGTATTAGTAACAAATAGGTCGTCACCCACTAACTGCATTTTGTTTCCCATTTTCTCTGTAATTTTCTGCCACGCCGACCAATCGTCTTCGGCAAGTGGGTCTTCAAGTGAAATTATAGGGTATTTTTTACTTAAATCTTCGTAAAATTCTATAAGTTCGCTTGCCGTCATCTTTTTTTGACGTTTAGGCAGATAATAAAACCCGTCATTAGGATTGTACCACTCACTAGACGCTATATCGAGCGCTATTTTAAATTCATCGGTGGTATAACCCGCCTTTTCAATGGCGGTACAAATAAGTTCTATTGCCGTTTGGTCATCCTTTAAGTTGGGAGCAAAACCGCCTTCATCGCCTACACCCGTTATATCGTAATTTTTAAGAATTTCACCTAAGGTGTGATAGATTTCAGTGCATTTTCGCATATTTTCACTAAATGGTATTGTGGCAGTCGGAACAATCATAAATTCCTGAATATCTATATTGTTTTTAGCGTGTGCTCCACCGTTTAAAATGTTCATCATTGGGCGTGGCAAAACACAGGAGTTAACACCGCCCAAGTACCTAAAAAGCGGCATTTTATAATGGCTTGCCGCCGCCTTTGCGCACGCTAAAGATACTGCTAATGTTGCGTTAGCTCCCAACACTTTTTTACTCTCGGTTGGGTCAAGTGAATTGATAATTTCATCTACTTTTGCCTGATTTGTGCAGTCACTCCCCACCAATGCAGGATAAATTTTATCATTAATATTTTGTACTGCTTCACTTACCCCTTTACCGCCAAAGCGTGTCATATCCTTATCCCTTAATTCGTGCGCTTCGTAAGCTCCCGTTGATGCGCCTGAAGGTGATAAAGCAAACCCCTCACTTTGGTCATTTAGCACCACTTTTGCCGCTACCGTTGGGTTTCCGCGCGAGTCTAAGAGTTCATATCCTTTAATTTCCTTAATCAATTTTTTCATATACGTCACTTCCGTTTTCCATCGAAATGAGTTGCTTACCGAAACGCTTTTTAAGCTTTCAGACTAACTACAATCATTATTATTCACAAAAACGACAAAAATATTATTATAATATAAAAATAATACTTCTTTTTTGTATGTACTTATGGTATAATATTAAATTGATAAAATATATAAAAAGGAGATTCTTTCGATGCCTATCAAAGAGGAAACTTTTACCAATAATAATATAATTTGCGGACGAAATTCTGTGCTTGAAGCGGTACGCTCAGGCCGAGAAATTGACCGACTTTTAGTTGCACACGGCGTATCGGGCGGCTCGGTTGCTGCTATAATAGCAAAATGCTCGGCAAAAGGTATTCTGATTAAAGAAGTATCACCACAAAAGCTTGATTATCTTTGTGGTAATGCAAATCACCAGGGCGTAGCCGTTATGTTTTCTGCGCAAGAATATTGCACTGTTGATGACATACTTGAAAGTGCAAAAGAAAAAAACGAAAATCCATTTATAATAATATGTGATGAAGTTGAAGATCCGCACAACTTAGGTGCAATTATTAGAAGCGCTGAAGCATGCGGTGTGCATGGCATAATTATACCGAAAAGGCGCTCTGCCTCACTAAATGCAACGGTTGCAAAGAGTGCAAGCGGCGCGCTTGAGTACATGAAGGTCGCCCGCGTTACAAACATTGCAAATGAAATTGATAATTTGAAGAAAAACGGAGTGTGGGTTTTCGGTGCCGATATGGACGGCAAGGATTACACCTCATTTGATTATTCGATTCCGGTAGCCGTTGTAATTGGAAACGAAGGTAAAGGTATCGGACGTCTCGTAGCACAAAAATGTGATGAGATTATCAGTCTGCCTATGAAAGGAAAAATAAATTCGCTTAACGCGTCTGTTGCTGCCGGTGTACTTATGTACGAGGTTGTTCGCAAGCGCGGTTAATTAAACCTAACTTTTGGAGGATATTATGGGATTGTTCTCAAGCAAATCAAAGCATTCCAAAAATAATGAATATATATTACCGATAGAAACTACCGAAGGCTTTAAACTAACCCCTGCGGGTCAAAAGTCTAATTTTGTTGCGCCTCACGCACTAACTCGTGAAGAGGTTATCGGTAATTCACCAAAGCAAAAAACAAAAGATATTAAAATGTCCGGTGGGGTATCACCGCTTGATGCTTTAAAACAAAAATCTTTAGGTAATGTCGAAAAGGTACAAGAGCGCGTTGCTACCAAAGAAAATACTGTTACACCTAAAGTTAAACCGGTTGAACGCAATATAAGTTCCGATGTTGAAGTATCACTTTTAGATAAATGTATGCCCTACATTAAAGAGGCGGGCACCCCGCAAAAAAAGGCGGAACCCGTTTATACTCTCGACAGTGTTGAATCTATTTTAAACACAGAAACTATCAAAACGGATGAATTATTGTCGCAATTAAGCACTATGGGTACGGTGACTATTGATACGTTAGGAAAGAAAGCACCTGATGTTTCTCCCAAAGCTCAAACTCCGACTGCAACCAACCAACCAAAGAAAAAGCCGGATGAAATTATTTTAGAAACCCCTGCTGAGAAAAAACAAGAACTCGAAGCGACACGCGTTATACCCACTATTTCCGACATTGATAACGCCACCAGCGTAAACATTAATTACACAACTGAATTTGAAGATATTAGTAGTGGCACAAGAATAATCGACCTTTCAACCGAAATGTTTGAAGAGAATATCACGCCTGTCACAGCTATACCAACCACTAAAGGCTTTCTTGACGATGAATTTAGTGTTGAACAGGAATATACTTCATATAATGACCTGCGCAGAATTGGCGGCAAATTAACAGCAAAGCGCAACGGCGCACGCGCTAAAATGATATTTACCATTTTGTTTACAGCCATACTGTCGTTTGGATTTATTCCATCAGTTTATATGAGTTTAAATAAAAATCCATCTTCATTCCAAATAATTGTCACTTTATTTTATGGTGTTTTATGTCTTATCAATCTTGATATGTTCGCAAAACTCCCCTCCCTTTTCAAAAAGAATGCTCAACCCGAAGCGGCTATAGGTGTTCCGGCTCTTTTCACAATTATATACGTTGTTTTTTCGCTTATTCGCGGCATTAATCCTTTCTATGTGGTTATGTTTTCGGCGATTGCAATTTCCTTCAAAACCATCGCATTATTTATGCGAGAAAAATACATTTTAAATAATTTCCGTGTAATTGCAACAAATAATGTTAAGTGCGCAGTACGCTTTATTGACGATCGCCAAGTAACCTTTGCAATGGCCAAAAACTCAATTGACGGTGACGTACTTGTCGGTTGCCCTAATAAGACAAAGCATATCGGCGATTTTATGAGAAATTCTTTAATTAGCCCTGTTATGAACGGTGCATTATCTAAATTTTTCATCGTCTCCATGATTATTTCGGTTGTAGCATCGGTATTATCGGCAATAAATGCTTCCGACTTTTCGGTACTTCTTTCATCATTGCCAATAAACTTTGGATTTTTACTTGCACCCACTCTTTTATTTACTGATATTTTACCACTTGCAAGAACATCAAAACGTCTTAATAAAATGGGCGCTATGATTAGTGGTACTCTTGCTGCCGATGATATTGAAAAGGCAAACGCCGTAGCACTAACTGCTAACTATCTTTTTGGCCCCGGTGCAATAAGCCTTTACGATATGAAGATACTTGATTCTAACCAGATTGATACTACGCTTATTGATGCCGCCGCTATAACAAAACTTTGCGGCAGTCCGCTTTACCCATTGTTTAACAGTATTGCTAAATCTCAAGGCGCCGAATTACCCGACGGAGACTCGGTTAAATATGAAGAACAATTAGGCGTTAGCGGTTGGGTTAAGGATCGTCACGTATTTATAGGCAACCGCACACTACTTGAGGCACACGGCATCAACGTACCGCCCATTGCAGTAGATAAAAAGATACTACAAAACGGATACTTCCCTATTTACCTTGCTTGTAATGACAAGCCTTGCGCTTTGCTTATTGTTAAATACAACGTCAAAAAAAGCACCGCAAATGAGTTGCGAAAACTTTGTAACTCCGGTGTTACAGTTTTGGTTGACAGTTGCGACCCCAACATTACAAGTGAAATGATTTGCGACTATTTTGGCCTTTATGAAGATGCCGCCCGTGTTATGAACAGTTCCGGTGTACAGTTATATAACGGTGCTACTGAATATTCTGATTCTTTATCGGCAGGTGCCGCATTTAGGGGTAACAGTGACGGATACCTTTCAATATTTAATTGTGCCGCAAAAATTAAGCGTGCAGTTAAATCTCTTACTGCAGCTCATATTGTTTTATCTATTTGTAGTTTTGCAGGTAACATTTACAGTACCGTTTTGGGTGACAGTAACACCCTTTCATCAGGTCTTGCACTTATGTACATAGGTTTAACCCTGATTATTTCTTACATTATTTATCTTTTTAACCGACCATAGTTTAATTTTTTCACTGAAAAGAGGTGAGCAAATGAAAGAATTCTTGAAAAGACACTGCGACTTATCAAATGAGGAAAATATAGTTCTCCTTACCGCATTTAGTGTCTTTCTGCCATACTATCTTACCTGTATTGTTATGGCTATATTGGGATTTTATATTTTATTTAAAACAAATCTTAAAGAAACTGTTTTCTGTCATTTTGGCTCATCGCTTATCCCTATTTTTTCTGTTTTAACTTTCGTAACAGCAATAAATTTTAAAAACTGGTTGGGCGCACTTTGTTCGGTAGTATTCTTTATAATAATGGTTATCGGCTTTTACGTACGTACCGTTATGACCAAAGAAATTTTTGAAAAAGCACTTGATTGGTGTTGCATTGGTGCAATAGGCGCATCAGTAATTATATTTATTGAAAGATTACTTTATCTGTGCCATCAGCACTGGTTCCCGATTTACACAAATATTAAGGAATTCCGTTGCTTTGGTAATATTTTTGGAAATATGTACTTTTCGTTCTATTTCCACCCTAACTATATAGGCTCAATTCTTGCAGCAGTTATACTAATATGTGCCTATAAAGTAGTTGTTAAAAAACAAACCAAATTGCTTTACTATGTTGTAGCAATTTTTTCGGCAGTTGCCACATTTTTAACCGAAAGTATGTTTGCTTGGGTAGTTGTATTTTTAGGTCTTTCGGTTTTACTTATTTTATCACGCAAACATCTGCTTTTAAGTATATTGTTTATTGCGGCAGCATCAGGTTTCTTTATATTGCTTAACGTACCGGAAATATTCCCAAGAATATTGCACATCGGTGGCACAACCGATAACCGTGTGCAAATATGGGACCTCGCAGTAAAGTCTTTGTCAGATTCACCTTGGTTTGGGCGTGGATTCTTTGGTTATTACCAAGTATCATTAGCAACTGAAGGTTCATACGTTACAACACACGCCCACAACATTTTTATAGAGCCTCTTTTAAGTTTTGGCATTATAGGCTCCCTTATACTTTTTATCTGCGTGTTTATTCTTTTTGAAAAGATTGTACTATGTAAAAACTTTTTAAGAAAGAGCGGCATTACCTATTTAATATTTGCGCTAACAGCAGGTATTTTAATTCATTCAATCATCGATATGACAATGTTATGGATGCAGACTGCCCTATTATATTGCGTTATTTTTGGCGGCGTAGGTGCAGACGAGCGAACATTTTATTCAATATTTAAACGACATCGACGTCATTTACGAAATAAACAAAACACTTTTACGGAGGATTAAATATGCACAATAAAAAATTCTATTTAACAACCGCTATTGCCTACACTTCTCGCAAGCCTCACATCGGCAACTCATACGATATTGTTTTGGCTGATATGATTGCCAGATATAAGCGCATGATGGGCTATGACGTATATTTTATGACGGGTTCTGACGAACACGGCCAAAAAATTGAAGAGGCAGCTAAAGCGGCAGGTATCTCTCCGAAAGAGTATGTTGACGGTGTATCACAGCAGATTAAGGACGTTTGGAACTGCCTTAACACATCGTACGATAAATTTATTCGTACTACCGACGACGACCACGTAGCCGTTGTTAAAAAGATATTTAAAAAGCTTTACGAACAAGGCGATATTTACAAGGGCCATTACGAGGGTAAATACTGTGTTCCTTGCGAATCTTTCTTTACCCCATCACAGTTAATTGACGGTAAATGCCCCGACTGCGGCCGTGATGTTATTGACTCAAAAGAAGAGGCTTACTTCTTAAAATTAAGTAAATATCAAGACAAACTTCTTGAATACTATGAGCAAAACCCCGACTTTATAAAACCCGAATCACGCAAAAATGAAATGATAAACAATTTCTTAAAGCCCGGCCTTTCAGACCTTTGTGTTTCGCGTTCATCATTTACTTGGGGTGTGCCGATTGATTTTGACGATAAGCACATTATCTACGTTTGGATAGACGCACTTTCAAACTATATTACCGGTATCGGTTACGACCCCGACGGCAGTAGTGACCATTATAAAAAGAATTGGCCTGCCGACCTACACGTAATTGGTAAGGATATTGTACGTTTCCACACTATTTATTGGCCAATAATTTTAATGGCACTCGGTGAGCCGTTACCCAAACAGGTACTTGGTCACCCGTGGGTGCTTTCGGGCGATGACAAGATGAGCAAATCAAAGGGCAACGTTCTTTACGCCGATGATTTGGTTAACAGATTTGGAATTGATGCTGTAAGATACTATCTACTAAGTGAAATCCCATACGCACAGGACGGTACAATCACCTACGAAATGTTTATAAATCGCTTTAACAGTGATTTAGCTAATACACTTGGTAACCTTGTAAACCGCAGTATTGCCATGACCAATAAGTATTTTGGCGGTAAGGTTAAGGGCGATAATAATATCACCGAAGACTGCGATAAAGATTTAATTGCAACCGCTAACGAAACTATTACAAAGTACTATGCACTTATGGATTCTTACCACAATGCAGAATGTGCTGAACTTATAATGAACTTTGCTAAGCGTTGCAACAAATACATTGACGAAACTACACCTTGGGCACTTGCTAAAGATGAGGCTAACAAGGCAAGACTTGAAGCGGTACTTTACAATCTGCTTGAGTGCATTCGTATTTTGGGCGTACTTTTAACACCCTTTATACCCGATAGTTGTGAAAAAATCGCACAGCAGTTGGGTTGCGACGTAAAAACACTTACCTTGTTTGACGTAAAGGAATATGACGTAAACGAGGCTGTTGCCCTTTTTGCAAGAATTGATACCGCAAAGGTCTTAGATGAAATCGCAAAAGAACTTGAAGAAGCAGCAAAGGCAAATACACCTGCTGAAAACGTTGCTACAGTTGCACAAATAGGTATTGAAGATTTTGCTAAGGTTGAACTAAAGGTAGCTAAGATAAAGAACTGTGAGCCTATTCCAAAGGCTAAAAAGCTTTTAAAACTTACACTTGACGATGGTAGCGGTAAAGATAGAATTGTAGCGTCAGGTATTGCTAAATGGTACACACCCGACGACCTTATCGGTAAGAGTATAATCGTTGTATCAAATCTTAAGCCCGCAGTACTTTGCGGCGTTGAGTCTAACGGTATGATTTTAGCAGCTGATGCGGGCGACGACGTTAAGGTTATCTTTGTCGACGACGTACCTGCAGGCAGTAAGGTAAGATAATGGGAATGATTTTTGACAGCCATGCCCACTATGATGATACTCGTTTTGATAATTCACGTGATGAGTTGCTTTTAGAAATATCACAAAACGGTGTCTGCGGTATAATAAACTGCGGCACCGATATTGATACTTCCGCTTTTTCAGTATCACTTGCTGAAAAATATGATTTTGTTTACGCAGCCGTTGGGTATCACCCCGAAAGCGTCAATGATAAAACTGTGTTTGACGAGCGACAAATGCGTAACCTTATAAACAATAAAAGAACCGTTGCAATTGGTGAAATCGGTCTTGATTATTATTGGGACACCACCTTTAAGCAAAAACAAATTGAGATGTTTGAAAAGCAACTTATCTTTGCAAATGAACACTCACTACCCGTGATTATTCACGACCGCGAAGCGCATGGTGACACCTTGGAACTTATAAAAAAGCATAAGCCAAAAGGTGTTTTACACTGTTTTTCGGGAAGCGTAGAGATGGCTAAAGAGGCGGTAAATTTAGGGCTATATATTGGGTTTGGCGGTGTGCTAACCTTTAAAAATTCAAAAAAAGCGGTCGAAGTAGCCGAGGCTATACCGCTTGAGTCAATTTTGCTTGAAACCGATGCACCCTACTTAGCACCCGAGCCAAATCGCGGTAAATTAAATCGCTCCGATTATATTGAATTTGTCGCAAAAAAATTAGCCGATATCAAAAATATCGACTATGATGAAGTGTTAAATCAAACACTTAAAAATACAAAAAAACTGTTTAATATTTGAAAATTTATAAACGAATAAACCTCCGATTTCAGCAAACACTAATATCGAAATCGGAGGTGATTTTTGTGGATAACAATCAGAACAAAAACAACAATCAAAATAAGAACGACCAGAATAAAAATAACCAAAACAAGAATAACAACCAGAATAAGAATAACCAGAATAAAAACGACCAGAACAGAAACAACTACTAATAAAAAATGCCCCGAAATTTCGGGGCATTTTTTTAATTCTATAATACCTTTGATAAAAATTCTTTAAGCCTTGGGGATTTAGGGTTACCAAAAAATTCCTCGGGTGGTGCCTCCTCAGCGATAACACCCTCGTCAACGAATATTACTCTATCGGCAACCTCACGCGCAAATCCCATTTCGTGCGTTACAACAACCATTGTCATACCGGATTCTGCAAGTTCCTTCATAAGTTCAAGAACTTCGCCAACCATTTCAGGATCAAGTGCACTTGTTGGTTCGTCAAAAAGAATTACGTCGGGATTCATAGCCAACGCTCTAACAATGGCGACACGCTGTTTTTGACCGCCCGACAGTTGTGACGGATATGCGTCCGCTTTTTCTTGTAGGCCGATTCTTTCAAGCAGTTCCATTGCCTTCTTATATGCTTCCTCTTTAATCTGCTTAGTTGTTTTAATAACCTCACCATTGGGATTTTTCATTTTAAGCTTGCGCATACGCTTTTTCTCAACATATATTGGCGCTAACATAATATTTTGGATAACCGTTTTATTGTTAAAGAGATTGAAATGTTGGAATACCATACCCATCTTTTGACGATGAATATTAATATCAACCTTCATATCGGCAATATCTACACCACCGAAAAAAATGTTACCCGACGTTGGGTCCTCCATACAGTTAAGGCAACGCAAAAACGTTGATTTACCCGAGCCTGAAGCACCGATAACAACGACCTTCTCGCCCTTTTTGATATTAATGTTTATGCCCTTAAGCACCTCTAAGGAGCCAAAAGATTTTTTAAGATTAACGACCTGAATCACTTCTTCTCAGACTCCTTTCCATCAACTTCACAAGACCGCTTATGATAAGTACAAGAACAATGTAGATTAGCGCCATAACAAGATAAGGTACCATAAATTCGTAACTGTTCGAACCGATGCGGTTGAAAGCAACATATAAATCGAGTGCGCCTACAAAGCTTACAACTGAGGTTTCTTTAATAAGGGTTATAAACTCGTTACCAAGTGTAGGCAAAATATTTTTAACGGCCTGCGGAATTACGATAGATAGCATAGTTTTAGAAAACGGCAATCCCATTGCTCTGCCGCCTTCCATCTGACCGGGATCAACCGATAGAATGCCGCCGCGCATTATTTCAGATATGTATGCGCCGGAATTTAGTCCGAACACAGCTGTTGCAACCGTTACTGACGGCAGATTAATGCCCATCAGTGGTAGTGCTACGTAATATGATAAAAGTAGCTGCACAACCATAGGTGTACCTCTGAAAAATGCAACGTAGAATGTACATATACCATTCAAAATTCTCGGAAGCAGTTTGTACTTAGGCAACACCCTTATAACCGCAATAAGCGTACCGATAACAATACCGATAACAAGGCCCAAAACCGCAATTTGTAAGGTGTTTTGAAGACCTGTTAAAACTTCCTTGTAACCGCCTTTATCGATAAAAACCTCAATAAAGCGTTCAATTTTTAATCCAAAATTACCCATAACTTTTTTCCTTAAAAGATACAACAGCCTCACTTACGGGTGCTGCGGTTAGGGGTTAATTGGTTTTTCAGATAAATTTGCACCGCACCTTAAAAGAATAAATTTTTAGTGGTATAACAGGCAAAAAGTCGCGGTAACGCTGATGCGTGCCACGACTTTTTAACACATTAGACTACAAAAATTTATATTTTAAGGCATTTAATCCCTAATCGCAACACCCGTCGGGTGAGGTTATTGCTAAAAATATAATTTACTTTAAATTATGCAACTTCGTTTATAGCATCAACAATAAACTTAGCGGGGTCAGAGTCGATGATAACGTACTTAATGTTACCATTGATAAGATCTTGAACAGCCAAAGAACCTGAACCATAACCCTTACCTTCTACGTTGTAACCATCGAAGCCCCAATCAGCGTCGCCCTCTACATAGAGGCCGCCGGTTGTACCGTTTTGGTAACCAATCTTGGTGCTCTCATCAAAGCTCTTAAGAATTGCAACAACGTCATCGGTTGTTTTGCAAGCATCGAATGTTGTGTCGTCACCCTTAACGATGAGCTTCTGGTTAGCCTTGTAGTATGCAGTTGAGAATGTAACGTACTCTTCTCTCTCAGCATTAACTGTAAGACCTGCCATTGCGATATCGCACTTGTGCTGACCAACTGTTAAGCAAACAGCATCAAATTCCATATCCTTAATAACAAGTTCCTGACCAAGATAATCAGCTAAAAGCTTAGCGATTTCCATATCGATACCATAGTAGCTGTCACCCTCTTTGTACTCAAAAGGTGCAAACTGTGCGTTTGTTGCAACTACGAGCTGTTCTTTAGAAGCATCTTCTTTAGCCGAAACAACTGCTGTGGGTTCGCCGTCGCCGAAATACTTGTCGCAAATTGTGTCAAATGTGCCGTCTTTCTTAATCTTAGCAACAAATTCGTTTACCTTTGCGAGAAGTTCAGGTTGATTCTTATCAACACCAAAAGCATAATCTTCTTCTGTAAGGTTGATGTCGATAATTTTTACCTTTGCAGTAGTTGCCTTGTTACCGCAACCGGCAAAACAAGCAACTATCATTAAGAGTGCCATTGATAAAGCTAAAATCTTTTTCATTGTTTTTTCCTCCTAAGAAAAAATATTGTGCATATACTATAACATACCTTTCATAAAAATGCAAGTGTCTTGCATAAAAATTTTTTATTTTTTTGATTTTATGCATAATTTACATCATTTTATGAATAATTATGCGCATAAATGCATAAATTTACATTTTGACAAAACAAAACAAATGTGGTAACATATCTTTATATATAATATGGTGATGTTTATGAAATCTTTTTTAAATAAAATTAAATCATTTTTTAATTTACGTAATATAATTTTAACCTCGCTGTGTTTAGGTGTACTAATCGCGGTTGTTTTGGTGTGTGTATTTACCGGTGACAAGTCAAAGCCAACCCAAGGGCAAAACCAATCAAGCAGACCTAACGTTTCAAGCACCGTTAGTAATACTCCAGATGAAATCACAAAAATTGATTTAAACATAACTGCTCCTGCCAATGATAGCATAACTGTTGTTGAGCCTACCTACACGTTAATGGGTACCTCCGACCCCGAGCAAGAATTAAAAATCAATGGTGAAACAATTGAGCGTAATTCAGACGGAAGTTTTAACATTGTAAAAAACCTAAAAGTCGGCAAAAACACGTTTAAGTTTGAACATAATGGTAACACCATTACAAAAACTATTACATATAACTACATTGTTATTAAAAGTTACACACCGTCCGCTACCAAGACCTACTCAAGCGGTTCGGTAATTGCGGTAAGCGTAATGGCGCGTAAATCTAGTACGGTTAAAGCAACGTTTAACGGCAAAACAGTTACATGTACGCAAACATCGGTTCAAGAAGACGAAGACAGTGATGACAATAACAGTGATACATTTGTAAACTACAGCGGTACTTTCACTTTGCCAAGCAATAATGCTAGCCAGTTAAACTTAGGTAAAATTAAATTTACAGCAGTCTGCAACGGTGTTACACAAACAGAATACTCCGGCGATATAAAGGTTAAAAAGAGTTCCATTATAAACAGTAGTGATCCGTCTGTTACACCAAGTGGCGGTAACTACATAAACGTAGGTTCCGGTCTTATTGCCACCATTGTTTCGCGTAGTGCCGAAACCTTCAACGGCAACACTATTGATGATGATTCGCGTGCATACAATAATTATCTGCCTGAAGGTACGCAAGACTACTGTGCCGAAGGTACCGTAACATATCAAGGCAAAGAGTACTATAAATTACGTTGTGGCCGTCGAATATACAAAACAGCATATACCGATAAAAGCTATGAGCAAACTGTTGCAAAGACTTCGGTTGGTATACTACCCGACCATAATGAAATGGAGATATTATCCTTCTCTGACGACGGCAAGTATTCTACGCTTACACTAAAAAGCGATTGGAAGGCACCTTTTTATTTTGAACTTAAAAATCAATCATACTCAAAAACACGATTCACCTACGCAATAAGTTCCGTAACATTTTCATACGTCGATATTACTTTTTGTTATGCAACGGTGTTTGAGGGCGAAATCACTATACCGGAAGGTCACCCAATATTTAAGAGTGCTGAGATTATTAAAAATGAATCTGATACGACTTTACGCTTAACATTAAATAAAACAGGCGGTTTTTATGGTTGGGACTGTCATTACGATAGCGAGGGCAATTTAATATTTAAATTTTTAAACCCTGCTAAAATGGAGAGTGATGACTCACTCAGTGGTATAACCATATACATTGATGCAGGTCACGGCGGCAGCGACGTTGGTGCTTCCGCAGGTGCTGTTTATGAAAGAGACGTTAATTTAAGTCTTGCGAAAAAGATTAAAACCCGTCTTGAAGCAAAGGGCGCGACGGTAATTATGAACCGCACCAGTAATAGTACAACCATAAATCCTGAAAATCGAATAAATGGTTTAAAAGATGCTGAGGCTAATTTATGTATAGCGATTCACCATGATACCAGTAATAGTGCTTCACCGAACGGATTCTTTGGGGCATATTATACACCTTTTTCATACACGGCGGCTTCCTTTATTTGGGAACAGACCGAGGCGGCCCAAATATATAAAAAAATGTGGGATCTTGACGCACATTACTACTACGTTGCGCGTGCTACTTCCTGCCCTGTGGTACTTACCGAAAACGGATTTATGAGTAATAAAAAAGACTACGAGGGTATAATAAGTGATGAAGTAAACGATAAAAAGGCCGATGCCATTGTAGCGGGTGTTGTAGATTATTTTAAATCAATACAGTAACATTTACTCGACCTAATTCCCCTTGACCTCAAGGGGAATTTGTGTTATACTATCTACCCGCCATATAATACTAAAAAAAGGAGTGATAACGGTGGATAACACAAAAACAATTACTACCAATAAAAAAGCCTTCCACGAATATTTTGTGCTTGAATCTTATGAAGCCGGCATTGCTCTTTCAGGTACCGAAATTAAATCAATCCGCCGCGGCGGCGTCAATTTAAAAGATGCTTGGTGTAGTGTTGATGACGGCGAAATGATTATAAAGCAGATGCACATAAGTCCGTATGAGCAGGGCAATATATTTAATAAGCCACCTACAAGAAACCGCAAACTGCTTCTTCACAAAAAAGAAACAATGCGTTTGCTTGGCCTCGTTCAGCAACAAGGCATCTCTTTAATTCCTTTATCTTTATATTTCAAGGGTTCGCTTGTAAAGGTGCAACTTGGCGTTTGTAAGGGTAAAAAACTTTATGATAAGCGTGCCGTTGAAGCACAAAAATCTGCAAATCGTGATATTCAGCGCGCAATAAAAGAAAGTAATCGCTAACTTCTTACCTCTTACTTCTTACCTATTACTTCAATACACGGGGGCGTAAAGGTTTCGACAGGGATTTTGAACTAACGTAAGCGGGTAGCGGTGTGGGACCGCTTTAAAACTCACAACTTTAAAAATAACTGACAAAAATACAGTTGCTTTAGCTGCCTAATTAGGCGGCTCATCCGACTACCGAGTACCGCGGCGGTAGAAGGGTGTCATTTAGCGGTGAACGTGAACGTATGAGTGCCTTGTAATACGTCACGCATTAAAGGCTACTGAAACTGCAAATTTGTTGCTTAATTTGTAGTTTTGGGAATTCTTTTAAGCAACTCCACCCGAAGAAAGCGTTAGGAATAGATTTTTGGACAGGGGTTCGACTCCCCTCGCCTCCACCAGAAAAGAACCCACATTTGTCTACGACAAGTGTGGGTTCTTTTCAACTAAATCCGTCCTATCGGACGGGATAAATCCCGTTTTCGTGGGATGAAATCACTTCGTGATGAAATCCGACTTCGTCGGGAGATAAGGACGGATTTAATTTCATCTGCGAAGCAGATTTCATCCGAGCGGAGTGAGGATTTCATCGCGCTTGCGCGATTTCATTGAAAATCATTGAAATCTGTGATATAATGTATTCAAAGAGGTGATTTCAATGGCTGAAAATAAACTTGCGGATATGTCAACAGAATTTGCAATTCAAATCCTAAAACTGACAGAAAACATAAAAGGACATTATTCTCTGTCAAATCAGCTTGAACGAAGCGGAACGAGTATTGGAGCAAATATCCGCGAGGCGAAATATGCGCACAGCCGTCCCGATTTT
>JAFSDK010000066.1 GCA_017436255.1 Clostridia bacterium | reverse complement strand
GGTCTAATGTGTTAAAAAGGCACGGTATGCGTCAGCATTACCGTGCCTTTTCGTCTGTTATCCCACTAAAAATTCATCTTTTTCGGGTGCGTGCAGTTTTGTAATTTAAAAAATTGTTCTATTATCGAAGCCGAAAAACCGCAGATATACTGGCGTATTTCAAGGTTTAAGGCAAAGATATAGGGCAATTTTTTATTCCAAAACCAATTTCTCCCTATGTGAACGCTCCGAAGCATCTGCTCTTTTTATTCTTCCAATTCAAATAATTTTTTGTTATATGCAAGTAGAATCTTTTTATCATCTATTGTTACAATATAAAAATCATCACCTACGGTAGAATAACGAAAGACTCCCATTTCATTGAGATTGTACATTTGAGACCAGGTATAGTTTTCCTCCTGAATAGCGTATTTACCATATCTTGCAAATCTTAAAGTCGCAGGGGTTTGGTATTTGCCTGCACCTTTGGCGGGTATGCATTCGGTTAAATAGTCGGTTGTAATACGGAATTTATTATTATTTATTAGCATTTTAGTCCTACACACACTGACTAAAACTATGCAAAAACAAATAATAATAAGAGCGTACATCAAACAAACTATGGCATAAATTATATCGCCAACCGAAACAAGTGGAAAACACAAACTAATTACCCATGCACAAGCACCGCCAAGCAATAACGTTATAAGCGCAAATATAATAATATTCTTGGTGGAGTATATGTAATTTAGGTCGTGTATAATTTTTTCTCTTGTCAGAATTTCTTTTTTCATAAAATACAACCTTAAATTTAGTATGGAATTAGTGTATATTCATCTTTAAGGGGCGTGGTATCCCAACCGGATTTATTCTTTTTGTAATACAGTATGGCGTTATCTCCAAATGGTTTTTTATTACCGAGTTTTTCGGGAGCGTCACCCTTAAAATAAACCTTTTCAAGTTTATCGTTAAAGGAATATTCGCCGATTTCTTTAACAGATTTTGGTATAGTAATGCTTTTTAGCTTGTCGCCGCACCAGAAACAAGCATAAGAGCCGATGGTTTCAATGCCTTCTTCAAAAGTGATAGATGACAAAGACGAACTATAAAATGTACCCATTCCCATTTCTGTTACGCTTTTTGGAATGGTGATTTCTTTTAAACTTTTACACTCAAAAAAAGCATAAGTACCAATATTTTGTAATCCGTATGGCAACTTGATGTTTTCAAGTTTTTTACAATTTTTAAATGCTTCAGCTCCTATTACAGTTACTGATTTTCCTAAATTTACGGTATGAAGATTTGAACAAGACATAAAGGCTCGGTCTTGTATTGTTTGAACTGTGTCAGGAAGTGTTATAGATTCTATTTCAGAAAAAGCAAAAGCTGATATATAAATGAGCGTAACCGGATAACCTTCAATTTCTTGGGGCACGATAACGTCTAAGTCATCGCCTATATAACCTTTTATTGCGGCAATGTTTTCTTTTTCGCTAATAAGATATTCAAAATCTGATACGGGGTTTGCTTTTTTAGAGCAACCAACTAAGGCTGACGTCAGTATAATGATAATAGCTAACAAAAGACATAATTTTTTCATAAAACAACACCTTAAATTTAGTATGGAATTAGTGTGTATTCATCTTTAAGCGGTGTGGTATCCCAGCCGGATTTATTTTTCTTGTAGTAAATAGTTATTTCTTTGCTTGGCGGACCAAATATATATTCTCCCGTTTTTTCAGGTGCATCACCTAAAAACTTAATTTCTTTTAATGATTTACATGCACTAAATGTGGTAGTTCCAATTTCTTTTACGCTGCGTGGTATTACAACCTTTTGTAAGGAAGAACAACCTTGAAAAGCAGCGTAATTTCCGATTTTTGTTAAGCCTTGTTCAAATTCAATTGTGGTTAAAGAGTCCATGCTGAAAAATGCACCCTCACCCATTACGGTTAACGTTTTAGGAATATTTATTTTCTCTATACTATCACAGTCAGTAAAAGCGTCTCTTTCAACGACTTCTAATTTTTGAGGTAACGAGATGTTTTTAAGTTTTATACAATTTATAAAAGCTTCAAAACCGATTCTTTTAACCGATTTACCTAAATTTACAGTATGGAGTTCCTTGCAGTATGCGAAGGCACGTTCGCTTATTTCTTCAACAGTGTTGGGTATGGTTACTGATTCAATATCTGTTTTCAAAAATGCAGCGAACATAATCATTTTAACCGGGTATCCGTCAATTTCATCAGGTATTACAACGTCCTTGTCATCACCTATGTATCGGTTAATACAAATGTGCTTTTTGTCTTCATTTAGGGTGTATTTAAAATCTGACGCCGGACTTGCTTTTTTAGAGCAAGCAACTAAGGTTGATGTCAACGTAATGATAATAGCCAATAACACACATAATTTTTTCATAAAATCACCATAAATATTTATTTATAATCGTTTATTAGGTGTTCAAGTCAAGATTATAAATTCCGTATCCCGCATCGTTTTTGACAATTTCAATCGTAAATTCTACCGTTTTTTCGCCTACCGTTGTTGTCATAGTCAGCTCATAACTTGAACCTTTTATAGTGCTGTCATAGAGAGCCGAGGAGAATCCGGTATATCTTTCGATTTCAATGCCTTCTTGAAAATCAATGCTTTTTTCTTTTTCAATATTAACGAAAAAATTCTCTAAGTCAGCGGGGCGTTCGGGGTGAAGCATCGTTTCTGCTTTACTGTAATCTTCATCGGCAACAGCGATGAAAAAATCATTAATATACGCTTTCGCTTCAGAACCCTTTATTCCTCCTTTGCATGCTGTAAGAAGAAAAATACATAAACATAAGACAATCGTGAATATGGTGTTTTTAAGCATTTTTTTCATTTAACGGCATCCTTTCCTTATACATTAGGTTAGTTGTTCGAACATTGTCGATAACTCTTCATAGCTTTTAGTACTTGATAAAATTACACTGTCGTCGGTGATGGTGGCAGGGACGATGGGTGCGCTGATAACTTTATTATCAACACAAATACTAATCGTTTTGCCAACGTTTTCGCTCGTTGCAGTTTCGAATTTTTTTGCACCGCTTTTTGTGAAGGCAAACTCAATGAAATAATTATTGTATTCAGAGAATTTAACGTAAACCATTTCTATGTCGCTGTTATGGAGCAAAACGTTGCCGTCCTCGTCCATAAACTCAACAGTAACGTCACTGTTGAGTTTAGCTTGCTTGTACAGTATTGTACCATCGTCCAATACAATCGAGGAGTTAATCTGTGAATCATCACTGCTTTGCGAGTTAATATCATTTTGTGATAGCGGCGTTTTGCTGCAAGCCGACATAACAAAAACTAAACAAACAACGAATAAAAATAAACTGATTTTTTTCATTAAATCACCTCTAAAAAGAACTTTCCATTCGTATATTAAGTAAACAATTTTTAAATTATATTACAAAAAATACCATATATTTATTGTAATTTATATAGTGGGGTGTACTTTTTTACACACTATTCAATTTCCTCAATAGAATCCGCTATTTTAAGTAATTCTTCCTCACTAAAATGATGGGGGGTAACTAATATATACAGATATTTTTCGTCATGCCAAATAATTTTTTTAGTGTCATCCTTAACTATTAAAAGTGTTTCGCCATCGTTAATATAGCTTGTAGTAGCATCTTCGGTATCTGTGTAGAGAGCAGATGGGGTGATTAGGTCTTGCCGGTATATTATGCATTCATTTGTGGAATTTTTATATTTTATATAGTACGTTGCAAAGCCTTTAACTTCGGTATCATTTACATATCCTTCGGGTAAATACGTAGGTGCATAGAAGGTGGTTATGCCTTGGTTAAAGCTGTCGTCAATATACTCGTCATCAAATACTATTGTTGAGAATCTTCTGAAGGTATTCACAATGAACTTAACAACAGGTTCTCTTAAAGCCTTTACACTGAAGGTGAGGGTTGTAAGCACTGCAATAAAAGCAACTATAATACATGCAACACGCTTAGCTACCGTATTTATCATATAATAGTAGGGCTTTTTCTGTTTGTTTACAAGCTTTTCCATTTTTGCCTCAAACTCGGGCGAAAAGGTGATTTTACGAAGTTCGTCCTTATCGGGCAGTGTGGTCATATAATACTTACAATACTCATCAAATGCACGGTATAGTATATCAAGGTTTTGTTTGGATTTATACATAACTATCTCCATTCACTAAGTGTGGCGGCAAAAGCTTTTTTGGCGCGTTCAAGACGCTTTCTTACAACCGCGTTAGAAACACCCAAGGTATCAGCGATTTCTTTGTCATTAAGGTTGTAATAAAACTTAAGCAGCATAACGTCGCGGTAAATGTCGGGCATTTCCTTAATTTTTTCAACAATAACTTCGAATTCAAGCTTTGAAAAATCAAAGCTTGAAGCAACAGCGGGACTCTGCATATAACTGTCGTCAAATTCTATAGCTTTGTGCTTGCCGTCCTTTTTAAGCATATCTTTGCAGGTGTTTTCTATAATAATAACGAGATATCTTGCTGTTTTGTGACCGTCAATTTCATCTATTTTATTTAAGTGACGGGTGAGCTTTATAAATGCTTCGTGCACAGCATCCTCTGCAAGATATTCATCGTGTAAAAATCCGATAGCCGTGTTTTTCATTAAGTGGCGGTATTGCCCGTATAATTTTTCGAATTTAGATTTTTCCTTCTCGGTATCCAATAGGCTTAAATAGAAAAGTAGCAAATCAATCACCTTAATCTTAAAATTTTTAATAATTATAGCATTGTTTGTTACATAAATCTACAAAAATCTTGTTTTTTTACGGGCTATAAAAAATAAATATTTATTTTTAAAAAACTTGTCACAAAACGATTATTTGCATCGTTATTATATAAAACCCTTGGGGGTGTATAGGGGTGTTTATAGCCTTTACAAGTGTTTTTGTTTTTGCTATAATTTTAAGGGATTACTTTATCCTTGGGTTGCGTCCTGCTTAATAAATTGCAAATTTAAAGGAGTAATTTCATGTCTAGAACACAGGGGACGGTTCTCTGTGCGTTGCATATTCTATCTTCATGTTTTTATGATTGAGTTTTGTTTGGATTTTTAATACCTTGCTATAGGAAGGAGATTTTAAATGACTAAAAAGAAAAAGCGATGGATAATATTCGGTGCGATTTTTGGCGGCATTTTAGCAATAGTTGAGATTATTATTGCACTCACTTTCCCTTGGAATATAGTATATATTGGTGCTCTGCTAAGTGAAGATCCGCCGAAACCAGAGATTTCATACGCTGAGTTTCCGTTTGAGTTAGTCTATGAAATAAATGGTGAGAGGAAAGAGATTAAGGATACGCTTATTATAGAATATGAGGGAGTTTATTGGTTAGGTACTTCTAAACGTAATGATTGGAAAACATATTGTAAAAGCCAAATAGGAACGGATAAGTACTTAGGTGATTATAAAAAAGAAAACTTTGTTTTGTTTTACGGCACTGTTGATGGCATTGACTCATATGTTCGCATTGAGTTTAATTTAGGAAGTTGTGAATACTACATGGGTCTTGAGGAAAGTTATCCATCTTATGAGATGTTTAGGATTCAACCTGGAGATGTTTTTATGGATTGTAGTTCATATACTGGGCCTATTAGTGATGAGGAATTATATGAAAAATTCAACATAAAAATTATTAAAAAATCCATATCTCCGCCAATAAAGACAAGGACTGAATCTCCGTCTTGATGGGTAGATTAATTGATTTCCGGGGAGCGGTTGGTGTAAAAGCCAACCGTTCTTTTTTGTCTTGCGGATAATACCAAAATATGTTATACTTATGATAACTTAAGTAGGGTAACAAAGAGAACGGTATACAATGAATGAAAAACACAGGGGACGGTTCTGTTGTGTTAACAGAGACATGCATGAGACAGAGTAGATGAGACAGAGGGCGGTTAGCGTAAAACTAATCAGAGCATACAAGGGCATAGCGAACTTGTGTTGAGGAACAGCCGTAATAGATATAACAACTAAATTTAAACATAAAAAGAGCAGATGCGAAAAGCATCTGCTCTTTTTTATTCTTCTTCAGTTTCTTGTTGGGTTTCGGGGAGACGTTCGGCGATTACGCGCTCGATGCGTCGCTCGTCAACCTCTTCAACCGTAAAGGCGTAACCTGCAAACTCAATTACAGGGTGTTCGTCTTCGCCCGGGATTCGTCCGAGTTCCGACATAATGAAACCTGCGATGGTGTCATATTCGCCATCGGGAATTTCTATGTTAAGAATTTCTTCAATTTCTTCAATATCGGTAGCACCGTCAAGGTTAAAGGTCGTTTCATTAACCTGTTCGATTTCTTCCTCTTCATTATCATACTCGTCCTGCATATTACCAACGATAGATTCAAGCAGGTCTTCTATGGTAACGATACCGGCTATGCCGCCGTATTCATCACAGATAAATGCCATTTGTATACGCTGCTCATTCATTTCACTGAACAGGTCACCGCAACGCTTCGACTCGGGGAAGAAGTAGGCGGGGCGTAAGATATTGGCAAGTTTGAATGACTTAGGCAACGGTTTGCCAACGTATTTAAGTAGGTCTTTAACGTAAAGGATGCCCTTAATATCATCAAGGTCTTCTTCATATACGGGTATACGTGAATGGCCGTTCTCAATAGCCAAGGGAAGAATGTCGGTAAGACTGTCGGTAATTTCAACAGCGTTTACGTCGGTGCGGTGGGTCATAACATCGGCGGCGACAATATCGTCAAACTCAAAGATGTTATTTATCATTTCTTTTTGGCTTTCTTCAATAACGCCCTTTTCTTCACCTGCATCTACAAGCATACGAATTTCTTCTTCGGTTACCTGATCCTCATTAGCGTTGGGGTCAAGACCGAAAAGACGCACAATAATATTTGTAGAGAAGGAAAGTATTCTAACAAGGGGAGTAAAGAGTGCCTTGAAGAATGAAAGTAAGCCTACAATAGCAAAAGAGATTTTTTCATACTTTTGCATAGCGATTCTTTTGGGAACAAGTTCACCTAGCACGAGTGAGAAGAAAGAAATTACAACCGTCACAAGTACGAGGGACAGTGTATCAAGCCATTCGGGCACTTGAGCGAGGCTAAACCATCCGGCCATTGTATTGGCAAGGGGGTCTGAAAAGTTTTCAGCCGCAGCAGCAGAGGTCAAGAAGCCGGCAAGCGTGATGGCGATTTGAATGGTTGAAAGGAAGTAGGAAGGATTCTCGGTAAGCTTTAAAATCTTTTTGGCTTTTTTGTCGCCTTCCTCAGCCATTTTTTGTACCTTCATGTCATTGAGGGTAATAATGGCGATTTCACTCATTGCAAAAAACGCATTAACAAGAATAAGTGCGAAAAGAACAAGTAATTTTACTATTAAATTGGCAGGGTCGGGATCCATTTTGTTTTAACTCCATTTCATTATAAAAATAATACAACAAGTATAATATAAGACAGTTTCACCCAAAAGTCAATACATATTTAATGGCGCCGACTTACAGAAAAGGTAAAATTTTGTGAAATTTTTGTCATTTTCCAAAATTATTTTCGCTATAACTATTTACATTCATCTAAAAAAGTAGTACAATGATTGACGAATGTAATCGCGTTAGAAGATAAAATGCTTATCAAGCGATTTCGCATAAATTAAGGGAGGAAAATAAACATGGCAAGACAGTTTAAAACCATGGACGGTAATAACGCTGCTGCTCACGTATCCTATGCGTTTACAGAAGTAGCCGGTATTTATCCTATTACTCCGTCCAGCCCTATGGCAGACTACACAGACCAGTGGTCAGCACAGGGACGTAAAAACATTTTCGGTACAACAGTTAACGTTGTAGAGATGCAGTCAGAAGCCGGTGCTTCGGGTACTGTACACGGCTCACTCGCAGCCGGTGCTCTCACCACAACCTATACTGCTTCACAGGGTCTTCTTTTGATGATTCCGAATATGTACAAAATTGCAGGTGAATTATTACCCTGCGTATTTCACGTATCAGCTCGTTGTGTAGCTTCACACGCTCTCAACATTTTCGGCGACCATTCCGACGTATATGCCTGCCGTCAGACAGGTTTCGCAATGTTGGCCGAAACCAACACACAGGAAGTTATGGACCTCGGTGCTGTTGCACACTTGGCTTCTATCAAGAGCCGCGTTCCGTTCTTAAACTTCTTTGACGGTTTCCGTACATCACACGAAATTCAGAAAATTCAGATTTGGGATTATGATGATCTTAAGGAAATGTGCGATATGGATGCTGTTGAGGCATTCCGTAAGCGTGCCCTTAATCCTGAGCGTCCTGTAATGCGCGGTTCTCACGAAAACGGTGATATCTTCTTCCAGCACCGTGAGGCTTGCAACAAGTACTACGATGCAGTTCCCGCTATTGTTGAGGAATATATGGATAAGGTTAATGCTAAACTTGGCACAGACTACAAACTCTTTAACTACTACGGCGCAGCCGATGCTGAGCGCGTAATCGTTGCTATGGGTTCTGTATGTGACGTTGCTGAAGAAGTAATTGACTACTTAGTAGCTAAGGGTGAGAAGGTTGGTCTTATCAAGGTTCGCCTCTATCGTCCTTTCTCTGCTAAACACTTAGTAGATGCTATCCCTGCAACAGTTAAGAAGATGGCAGTACTTGACAGAACTAAGGAGCCCGGCTCACTTGGTGAACCGCTTTACCTTGACGTTGTTACTGCTCTCGCTGCTACCGGCAGACGTATTGATACAGTAATCGGCGGCCGTTACGGTCTCGGTTCTAAGGATACTCCTCCTTCAAGCATCTTTGCAGTATACAAGGAGCTTGCTAAGGATGCACCCAAGCCCTACTTCACAATGGGTATTGTTGATGATGTTACAGGTCTTTCTCTCGAAGAGGAAGTTGCTCCTAACACCGCAGCAGAGGGTACAATCGAGTGTAAATTCTGGGGTCTCGGCGGCGACGGTACTGTTGGTGCTAACAAAGACTCTATCAAGATTATCGGTGACCACACCGACAAGTATGTTCAAGCATACTTCCAGTACGACTCTAAGAAAACAGGTGGTATCACAATTTCTCACCTT
>JAFSDK010000065.1 GCA_017436255.1 Clostridia bacterium | reverse complement strand
GCACTTTGGGCTGCTCTTCTCTTCGTAAGTGGTCTTGGCATTTTTGCTATCACACTTTTCGGCAGAAATAAAAGAGAAGAAAACTAAAATCTTTCTTTAAAAAGAATTAAGTTCGGTAAAAACGAACTATAGAAAAAATCATCCCCTTATGGTAGTTGTTTCTACCATAAGGGGATTTTTTCTTTTAATGTTGTGTATTAAATCTTTAAATGGGGTCTTAGTTTATTGACATAAAATAACTTAAATGCTATAATAAATTTAAATTATTTTATGGGGGATGATTGTATGAAATTTTGTTATAACTGTGGCACACAACTCGAAGATGCAGCTAGATTCTGTATCAATTGCGGTTCTTCACAAGAAATTACTCAAACGCAATCTGTTGAGACTGAGCAACCTGTTTTGGTTGAAGAACCTGTTGCCGCGCCTACGGTAATTACTGAACAGCCGATATATACTCAACCAGTTTCAATTTCATACGTAGAAGAGACACCTAAATATAGCACCGCCGCTAAAGTTTTTGGTATAGTTTCAATGGCTTGCGGTATTGCAGCTTTGGCTTTATCGATTATTTTCTTCTTTATGGGTTGTTCTTTTGCAGATTACGCATATGAAGAAGAAGTTATTGTTGCTATGGTTTACATGTTTATGTTCATGGCGGCAGGTATTGTAGGTCTTATATTCTCGTCAAAAGCAACTGCAGGCGGCAATACAACCGTTATGCCGCGTTTAGGTAAAATTTTTAGCATCATTTCTTTACCAACTTTTGGCCTTGCATTTTTACTTTTCTGTATCGCATTGTCATAATTATTGAATAAAAAATCACCTGTGCAACAGCACAGGTGATTTTTTATTCAATTTTTAGTTTTTAAGACTTTGTATGGGGGCGGGAATCTGACCACCGCGTCCGATAAATTTAGCAGGGGAGTAAGTATTAACCTTCATTACCGGGCCATTGCCTAGTAGTCCGCCAAATGATAGTTCATCACCAACTGTTTTTCCAATTGCAGGAATAACACGCACGGCGGTTGTTTTTGAGTTAATCATACCTATTGCCGCCTCGTCAGCAATAATTGCCGAAATTACTTCGTCGGGTGTGTCACCGGGTATATTAATCATATCAAGACCAACGCTACAAACGGCTGTCATAGCTTCAAGTTTTTCAATTGTAAGAGCTCCCGAACGCGCGGCATCTATCATACCGGCATCTTCTGTTACGGGAATAAATGCGCCCGAAAGACCGCCAACACGCGAAGAAGCCATTACGCCACCTTTTTTAACCGCATCGTTGAGCATTGCAAGTGCAGCAGTAGTTCCGCAAGCACCACAACTTTCAAGTCCAATTTCTTCAAGTATATGTGCTACCGAGTCACCAACGGCAGGGGTTGGTGCTAATGATAGGTCAACAATACCTGCTTGTACGTTTAGACGTTCTGACGCTAAGTGACAAACGAGTTGACCCATACGTGTAATTTTAAATGCAGTACGCTTAATTAAATCAGAAACACCTGTTATGTCTAAATCTTTTGAGTTATGTAATGCGGCACGTACAACACCGGGGCCCGAAACGCCAACGTTTATTACGCAGTCGGCTTCACCAACACCATGAAAAGCACCTGCCATAAATGGATTATCTTCAGGTGCATTACAAAACACAACAAGTTTTGCAGCACCAATGCAATTTCGGTCTGCCGTAAGTTCAGCTGCACGCTTTACAACCTTACCCATTAAGGCTACAGCATCAAGGTTAATACCGGCTTTGGTAGAGCCAATGTTAACCGATGAACATATATGCTCAGTGCAACTTAGCGCCTCAGGAATGCTTTCAATAAGTTCTCTATCGCCTGCGGCAAAACCTTTACCTACGAGCGCTGAATAACCGCCTATAAAGTTAACGCCAACCTTTTGTGCAGCTTTTTCAAGCGCATAGGCAAATTTTACAGGATTTTTTTCGTTACAAGCAGCTAAAATCATGGCAATAGGTGTAACTGAAATACGTTTATTAATTATTGGTATACCGAGTTCGCGTTCAATCTCAACGCAAACAGGCACCAAATTTTCAGCACAACGGGTGATTTTTTCATAAATCTTATTGCAAGCTGTATCAATATCGGGGTCAATACAGTCAAGCAATGAAATACCCATTGTAACAGTTCGTATGTCGAGATTTTCATTCTCAATCATACGTATGGTTTCAAGTATGTCTTTAGTATCTATCATGTTGTCACCTAAATCTTGTGCATAGAATTAAAAATATCTTCATGCATTACGTTAATTTTTAAATTCATTGAATCGCCAAAATCACGAAGAGCATCGGCAAAGTCGCCAAAACTGCCTTGTAGTGAATCAACTTCACCAAGCATTATCATACAGAACATACCCTGTAAAATTGTTTGCGAAACCTCAGCGATGTTAACGTTGTATTCGGCACATTTAGTTGATACCTTTGCCAAAATACCAACGGTATCTTTTCCCACAACAGTAATTACTGCCTTCATTATACCACTCCTAAAATTGCATTTGTTAATATAATATCACATAAAAATATTAAAGTAAATATAAATAATACTATATTTTTTTAAAGTTTTGTGTTATGATATACAAAACGGAGGGTGAAAACTATGAATAAAAGATTATTAAACCTTTTAAATAAGAATGCGAGATACAAAATTACCGAACTAGCGACCATGTCTGGTCTTAGCGAGGATGAAGTAGTTTCGGAAATTAAAAATATGGAGAAAGATGGTATTATCCGCGGTTATAAAACCGTTATCGATTGGGAGAGAATGGATAGTGCTTTTGTTTCTGCACTTATTGAACTTAAGGTTACACCAAAAGCCGGTCTTGGCTTTGAAGAAATTGCTGAAAGAATCATGCAGTACAATGAGGTTGAATCCGTTTATCTTATGTCTGGTGGATATGATCTTTGCGTAATGGTTAAGGATAAAACCTTCCAACAGGTGGCTATGTTTGTTGCTAAAGAACTTTCAACAATGGATTCGGTTATCTCAACCGCAACACATTTTGTACTTCGCCGTTATAAAGAATTGGACGTACCGCTAATCGGCTGCAAGAATGATGATAGGGGGACTCTGTCGCTGTGATTGACTATACTTCTATTATTAATAAAGAGGTATTAGATATTAAGCCGTCGGGGATACGAAAGTTTTTTGATATTGCCGAAACGATGGATGATGTTATATCATTAGGTGTTGGTGAACCGGATTTTCCTACACCATGGAATATCAGAAATGCAGGTATTCGTTCACTTGAACAGAGTAAAACAAGATATACCTCTAATTCAGGTCTTGAAATTCTACGTAACGAAATTTCAATATTTTTAAAAAGAAAATATAATCTTACATACAACGGCAAAGAAGAAATTTTAGTAACTGTTGGTGGCAGTGAAGGTATTGATGCTACTGTGCGCGCTATTGTTTCGCCTGGCGATGAAGTAATAATTCCGCAACCAAGTTACGTTTGTTATGAGCCGATTACCAGGTTAGCGGGCGGCACTCCCGTAATCATTGAAACTAAGGCAGAAAACGAATTCCGTGTTACAGCTGAAGAGTTAAAATCTAAGATTACTAACAAAACAAAGGTGCTTATTTTACCATATCCTTGTAATCCTACAGGTGCTATTATGCGACGTGAAGACTTAATAGCAATTGCAGATGTTATTAAAGATACCAACATAATTGTTTTATCTGATGAGATTTATTCAGAGCTTACTTTTGGAGATGAAAAGCACGTTTCGATTGCTTCACTTGACGGAATGCGCGAGAGAACAGTTGTTATTAATGGTTTTTCAAAAGCATTCTCTATGACGGGTTGGCGTCTTGGTTATGCTTGTGGTCCTAAAGAAATCATCAAGCAAGTTACAAAAATTCATCAATTTGCAATTATGTGCGCACCAACTACATCGCAATATGCCGCTATTGAGGCTTTGAAAAACTGTGATGATGCTGTAGAAAAGATGCTTGAAGAATATGATTCGCGTCGACGTATGATTGTTAAAGGCTTTAACGATTTAGGTCTTACTTGCCGTGACCCCAAAGGTGCTTTTTATGCTTTTCCTTGTATCAAATCAACAGGGATGTCTAGCGACGAGTTTTGCGAGAAACTACTGCTATCAAAAAAGGTTGCATTCGTGCCAGGCACGGCATTTGGATTGGGTGGCGAAGGTTTTGTACGTGCTTCATATTGCTATTCTGTTGAGCATATTAGAGAAGCTCTAAAGCGTATTAAAGAATTCCTTGACGAGATAGGTGCATAAATTTTAATGAAATTAAACGTTACTGCTTGTGCAAAAATTAATCTGACTTTAGATGTTGTTGGTGTAAGAAACGACGGATATCATTTACTTAATATGATAATGCAGTCGGTAAGTCTTGCCGACAAAATTACAGTAGAAACTGTGCTGAATGGTGATATTATCGTTACCTCATCAATTACTTCACTAGGTGGCACAGATGATATAGCTTATAAGGCGGCCAATTTGTTTTTTAAGACCGCTAAAATTAGTTCAGGTGTAAACATTCATATTGATAAGCATATACCATGTGCCGCCGGTTTAGGTGGTGGCAGTGCTGATGCTGCGGCGGTTTTACTTGCTCTTAATAAAATTTTCGATTATCCGCTTACCGATGAACGTTTGGAAGAAATTTCCTTAACCCTTGGTGCTGACGTTCCTTACTTTTTACACGGGGGTACCGTTTCGGTAACCGGTATAGGTGAAAATTTTAGAAAGCTTAATGATATGCCTAATTGTTATATTGTTATTGCTAAAAATGCAATTAAGCCGTCAACTGCAGAAATGTATCGTCAAATAGATGATAACGACTTTCCACACCCCAAAGTTGAATGTGCAGAACTAGCCATTGAAAAGGGAGATTACAAACTATTGTGCGAGTCGTTAGACAATATGTTTGCGCATTTATGGAATTGTGAAGACCTAGTAAATATTATGGAATGCTGCGGTGCAGATTCAATATCTTTAAGTGGTAGTGGACCATCGTATTTTGCATTGTTTTCTGATAAAGATAAGGCTGAGCAATGTTTAAATACATTTGCAAAAAATGATATAACGGCATATTTATGTAACCCGACTAAAAAAGCGATTATTATTGAATAATTTTAAAATTTCCTGTCAATATTCTTTTTGAATAATTTGACAGGAGTTTTTTATGAATAAAACAATTATTAAAAATATAAGAATATCGGTGTTAACGGCTTTGGTTTTGAGTATTGTTGTAAGTATGGTAAGTTTTGATGCAAAGTGTGATGATTTAAGAAACAACGTTTTAAGACTTCATATTCTTGCTAACTCAGATAGTGAAGCCGATCAAGAATTAAAATTAAAAGTGCGCGATGCAATACTTGAAAATAGTGCATTACGTTTTGAAGAGTGCTGCAATTTAACCGAGGCAATCGAGGTTGCCGAAAATTCAACCGAAGAATTAAATAAAATTGCCAGCAAAGTAATCAATGAAAATGGCTATAATTATGATGTCAATATTGAAATAGGAAAATCCTATTTTGATACGCGAGAATATGAAAATTTTACTTTACCAGCGGGATTTTACAATTCAGTTATAATTAAAATAGGCAGGGCAGAAGGAAAAAATTGGTGGTGTGTAATGTTTCCCGCGTTGTGCGTCCCATCAGCAAATGCCAGCCTTAATCAAACGGTTGACGATAAGAGTGCTGTGATAGCAACCAATGCCTCAAATTATAAAATAGCCTTCAAAACTGTAGAAATTTATGAAAAAATTAAAAAAATTGTTTTAAAAAAGTAATTTTTGCTTGCATTTCTAAATGTTTTGTGATATTATTTTTTTGTTATCGAATTTTTGAAAGGGGTGCCATCATGAAAAACGGTATTCATCCACAGTATGAAAAGACTGTAATTAAGTGTGCTTGCGGAGCTGAATTTGAAACAAGCTCAACTAAAAACGATATACATCTTGATATCTGCTCTAAATGTCATCCGTTCTTTACAGGTAGACAGAAACTTGTAGACACAGGCGGACGTGTTGATAGATTCAACAAGCGTTTTGGTTTGCAAGACAAATAATTTTCTAAAGTATACCGTAACCGAATGGTTGCGGTTTTCTTTATTTTGGAGGTGAACAAATTGTTATCTTTTAAAACGATAATTGGGCAAAACGTTGCCGAATTAACCGAAAAGCGTTCTCGTTTTATAGCAACTATTAAACATGTTGAAACCGAAGAAGAAGCAACCAATTTCATTAACGAAATGAAGGCTAAATATTGGGATGCCCGTCACAACGTATATGCCTATATTTTAAACGATAATAATTTAGTTCGATTTTCTGATGATGGTGAGCCACATGGTACGGCAGGTAAGCCCGTTTTAGACGTAATTGCGGGCAGAGAACTTAAAAATGTTGCAATTGTTGTAACACGTTATTTTGGCGGTATTTTGCTTGGCACAGGGGGACTTGTAAGAGCCTATTCATCTGCCGCAATTTTGGCGGCTGACAATGCCGATATTTCCCAAATGGTTGAGTGTAGCGTTGCCGATATTAACTGCGATTATTCTCAGTATGACAAACTTAAAAAGTTGCTTGAAGAGTGCGGTGCGGTTATTTTAGATACTATTTTTGAGAATGCAATTAAAATATCATTTTATATTGACAGTAGTGAGTTTTCAAAATTAAATGATAAACTTATAGATGTTTTCTTCGGTAATCTTTCAGCAAAACAGATTAATTTACAGTTTTTCCCAATAAAGATAAATTAAAAAAAGGTTTTGAGCGAATTTTGACGAATATATTAAGTAAAGGGGTGTTGTAATGAATATCAGAGAACAGATTGAATCCCATGAAAAATCCTTTTTATCGGATAAGGCAACGTTAAGTGTCAATACGCTCGGACGTAAGTTTGACGAGCCTAAATGTGAACTACGTACTGATTTTCAGCGCGACCGTGACCGTATTATTCATTCAAAATCATTTAGACGCCTTAAACATAAAACCCAGGTGTTTTTAGCCCCTGAATCTGACCATTACAGAACCCGTCTTACACATACACTTGAGGTGGCACAGATTGCACGTACAATAGCCCGTGCGTTAAGGCTTAATGAGGATTTAACCGAAGCCATTGCGTTAGGTCATGACCTTGGTCATACACCTTTCGGTCATGCGGGCGAACGTGCTTTGCAAGAACTTGCGAGTTTTGGTTTTACCCATTTTGAACAGAGCGTTAGGGTTTGTACCTCCATTGAGAAAAAAGGTGAGGGTCTTAACCTTACTAAAGAGGTTTTAGACGGTATTCTTTGTCACACACGCGGTCAAGATTCATTCACGTTAGAGGGTAGAATAATTCGTTTTGCCGACCGAATTGCCTATATAAATCATGATATTGACGATGCCGTTCGTGCGGGCATTATTACCGAAAACGACTTGCCAAAATCTGCAACCGAATTTCTCGGCAAAAGTAAGAGCGAGCGAATTAACAGTATGGTTATGTCGGTTGTTAAAAACAGTACTGATGATATCGTAATGGATGACGAAACGTTCAAATATTACGATATGCTTCACGAATACCTATATAAGTCTGTTTACTTAAATCCTCAGGCAAAAAGCGAAGAGAGCAAGGTTTTAGGCATAATTAAGGGCTTATATGATTACTTTATCGCGTATCCCGAAAAATTAACGGGAGAATATGCACAAATTTGCAAAAACGAAGGTGTAGAGCGTGCGGTGGTTGATTACATTTCAGGTATGACCGACCATTTTGCTATTCTTACTTATTCAAATATTTACATACCAAAATCTTGGAATTTATAATTTAAAGGAGGGGTTAAATTGGCAATACCGGAAGAAGTAATATTAGAAATCAAATACCGAAACGATATTGAGTCAGTTATCTCTCCATACGTATCGTTAAAGCGCGCCGGTAAAAATTTAAAGGGACTTTGTCCATTTCACAACGAAAAGACACCATCTTTTACCGTTTATCCCGAAAATGGTTCATTCTACTGTTTCGGTTGTGGTGTTGGCGGTGATATTTTTACCTTCACTAAAACAATAGAAAACCTTGATTATATTGAGGCAGTAAAGCTATTGGCAGAACGCTCGGGCGTAACTATTCCTGAAAACGGATATGACGATTCAATACAAAAACTAAAAAAGACTATTCTTGATATAAATCGTGAAACCGCTCGTTTTTATAATAATTACTTAATGTCATCAAACGGTAAGTGGGCTTATGATTATTATACAGATAGAGGTTTGATGCCGGGTACAATTAAACGTTTTGGGCTTGGTGCCGCGCCTGACAGTTGGGACGCACTGCTCAAATATCTTAAAAGCCTAGGTTTTTCTGAGTGGGAGATGGAGCAGGCAAACGTAATTTCAAAAAGTGCCAACACGGGAAGATATTACGACCGATTCAGAAACAGACTTATGTTTCCGGTTATTAATTTGCGTGGTAATGTCATTGCCTTTAGTGGACGAGCACGTCCGGGTGAAGAAAAATCTGCAAAGTATATAAATACATCAGATACACTGGTTTATAAAAAAAGTCAAAATTTATTTGGTATTAATCTTGCTAAAAACGATTGTGCAGATAATATAATTCTTGTTGAGGGTAATATGGATGTCATTTCACTTCATCAAGCAGGTTTTACCAACACTGTTGCACCTTTGGGCACAGCATTTACTGAAGAACAAGCGCGCCTACTCAGCAGATACACTAAGGAAATTATTGTTACACTTGACTCAGATGCTGCTGGTCAAAAAGCAGTTATGCGTGCTTTACAAACTATGAAGGATATTAATATCCCTATTAGAGTTTTAGTATTACCGGAATGTAAAGACCCTGATGAATATATTAAAAAGCACGGGGCAGGACGATTTAGAAAACTGCTTGAGGGCGCTACGGGTGAGATTGAATATCGCCTTATCAAAGCAGCAGAAGGTATTGATTTAACTGGTGATGAAGGGCGCCTTAAATACCTTAATGCGGCGTCAGAATTGTTGGCTAGTGTTGATGATGCAATTGCAGTTGATATGTATGTTGGTAGACTTTCTGAAAAATATGGTGTCAGCAAAACAGCACTAATACATAAGATTGAAGAAATCAGAAAAAAGAATATCCGCTCTACCTACCGCAAAGAAATTAAAGAGATTGTTGCGCCAAAGTTTGATAAGAGAGACGTTAATCCTGAACGGCGTAATAATGTGTCGGCGGTTGCTGCGGAAGAAAATTTTTTAGCGGTGCTTTTGCAACATCCAAACTTATTTGAAACTGCGTATGAACTTTTAAAACCCGAACAGATGGTTACTAATCTTAATCGCAAGATATATTCGGTTTTAATTAACGCTATGAATTCGGGCAAGCAGGTAGACATTTCGCTTTTTGGCGAAGAATTTAACGCTTCCGAGATGGGATATATAACAATGCTTCAAAACAGCGCGAAGGCTGAAAAAAACCAAAAAGAAGTATTAAAGGATTGTGTTGCGGGTATATTAAAGCAGAATATACTTAATGCAAGTAAGCAAAATCGGGATATGACCAATGATGAATGGTTAGAACATATGCGCAATATCAGAAACATAAAAAAGGAGAATAGGGAATGAAAAAAATTATGGAAGGCCTTGAAAATGACAAGAACATTGTTAAAGACGGCGATGTTATTGAAAACGAATTGGAACAAATGAAGGATACGTCACTCGATGAACTTGAAAACGCTCCTGAAGATATGGCGGAATTATTTGCAGAGCCGCCGCTACTTGATTTTGATAGTGAGCCTACCGACGAGGATTTAAAACTTGAAGAAATGGATATCGATAGTATTGAAGATGATATGAACTTCGATATGATTTCTCTTGACGATCCGGTTAAAGTTTATCTTCGTGAAATTGGACGTGTTCCGCTTTTGTCGTCCGATGAAGAAATTGAACTTGCCGTTAAAATTTCTGACGGCGACGAAAATGCTAAAAAGCGTCTTACCGAGGCTAACCTCCGTCTTGTAGTAAGTATTGCAAAAAAGTATGTTGGTCGTGGTATGTATTTTCTTGACCTTATTCAAGAAGGTAACGTTGGTCTTATTAAGGCTGTTGATAAGTTCGACTACACAAAAGGCTTTAAATTTTCCACGTATGCTACTTGGTGGATAAGACAGGCAATCACCCGTGCTATTGCAGACCAGGCTCGTACTATCAGAATTCCGGTTCATATGGTTGAAACAATTAATAGATTAAAGAAAATACAGAGTCAACTTTTGCACGAAAATGGTTATGAGCCAAGTGAAGAGGTTATCGCTGAGAAAATGAATCTGTCCGTTGAGCGTGTTAGAGAGATTATGCGTGTTGCTCAGGAGCCTGTTTCAATGGAAACACCTATTGGTCCTGAGGAAGATAGCCGACTTATGGACTTTATACGCGATGAAGAGGCTTTAGCACCTGATGAGGCTGCGCTAAAAACTATTACCAATGAGGATATTGATAGTGTTTTAAAGACTCTTACCCCCAGAGAAGAACAGGTTATTCGTTTACGCTTTGGATTACATGATGGCAGATGCCACACTCTTGAAGAGGTTGGCATGGAATTTAATGTTACACGTGAGCGTATTAGACAGATTGAGGCTAAAGCTTTGCGTAAATTGCGTCATCCTGTTCGCAGTAATAAGTTTAAGGATAGGTAATTAAAATGTTTTTAAATAGCGAAGCAGACTATGCTATACGTATAGTTTCATGTCTTGCCGATTGCGATGGTCGTTTAGATGCCGCATCAATAGCTGACAAAACGGGTGTTACTTTGAGATATTCTTTAAAGATTCTTAACAAACTTGCGCAAGGCAATATTGTTAAGTCGTTTAAGGGTTCAAAGGGCGGCTACGTTTTAGCAAAAAAACCCGATAATATTACGTTGTTGCAGGTTATTGAACTTATTTGTGGCCCAATTATGTTTAGCCGTTGCACTGGCAATGAAGGTGAATGTACACATCCTATGGGTGTATGCTATTTTAGAGATACCTTTGACGATGTCAGTAGGTATATGAAATCAAAATTAAGTGAAGTCACTTTTGAAAGGAAATAATATGGAGTTTACATATACCCCTAAGGGTGTTTGTTCAAGAAGCATAACTATTAAATTAACTGATGAAAATATTATAGAAGACATATCTTTTTATGGTGGTTGCAATGGTAACCTTAAGGGTATATCAAGTCTTGTTAAAGGTATGAAAATACATGACGTTATTGATAAACTTGAAGGTATTACTTGTGGGTTTAAGCAAACTTCTTGTCCGGCACAGTTAGCCGAAGCGCTTAAACAAATTATTTCACAAAAGGGTGAGTAGAGTGTTTGATGATAAAGATATAAAAATTGCCGGTAATAAACCTTCCGAGCAAATTAAAAATGCTAAAAAGAATAGTGAGTCTGTTTTAACACAGGCTAGGATTGCTGCGGCTAAAAATCTTGGCAAAAATATTGCTGTAAAATTCTGCGAATCGGTAAATACCGCTTTCGCTGATGATTCTACCGATTCACAAATGCTTATTCAAAGGCAATTTTTATTATCTTTTACTGTTTCTGTAACACTTGATGAATTTTGCATTGATGATTCAGCTGCCGGCATTGCTGAAAAGTGCTTTTTAGATTATTTAAAAGACAATTCACCTGAACTTTTTAGTACTTGTAGTGATACCGGCGCTTTTTCGTTTTACTACCTAGCTTACCGCAGAAAAATTGAGGTTGAAAGACGAATTGGGCAGACCTTTGCTATGCTTTGTGCGCACGACGGCGACCCGATTTATCAAGAACTTGGCGAGGTGCTTTATTGTTGGTTCTCGTCGGTTGTAAAAAAAGAGATTGAAAAATCCGATTTGGCAAAGATAGAATAACAAAATACCCCTTGTCTGCATAAAATGTGCAGTAAGGGGTGTTTTTATGCCAAGAATATACTTAAGTCCGTCAACTCAAGAATTTAATCCATACGTTAATGGCGGAAACGAAGAATATTACATGAATTTAATTGCCGATGCGATGGTACCATACCTTAATGCAACAGGAATATCTTACACGAGAAATACGCCTGATATGACGGCGGCGTCATCAATTGTCGCATCAAATTCTGGCAATTACGGCCTGCATCTTGCACTACATTCAAATGCCGCAGGCGGCAGCAGTTCTGGACAGGTTAGGGGTAGTGAGGTTTATTTTTATCCAAGCAGCGCAAACGGTAGACGGGCGGCAGAAATAATAGCGAATAATCTTAAAATGATTTATCCATTGCCTGATAGAGTGCGAGCAATACCTACAACTTCGCTCGGTGAAGTTTCGCGCACTAGGGCACCAAGTGTGCTTATTGAATTTGCATATCACGATAATGAAGAGGATGCCAACTGGATAAAAAACAATATTGATGCAATAGCACGTAATGTTGTACTTTCTTTAGCTGATTACTTTGGTATACCTTTTATGTCACCAAATGGTATGCAGTACGGTATGGTATCTACTAATGGTAGAAATCTAAATATTAGAAGTTCACCGACTGTAAATTCAGCGGTTATAGGTAGCATACCAAACGGCTCGGTAGTGACCGTTTATTCAAGTAATAACGGTTGGAGTTCGGTTGATTATAACGGCGTAAACGGCTTTGTAAGCAACAGATATTTAACCATTTATTAAGCTTGCGATTATCGCAAGCTTTTTCTTGTATTTTTAGTAAATATAGTATATAATAATAAATTAGATTGGAGTGGTATATTTGTTATACGATGCGATACTTGGCGAACTTAATTTTATCGAAATTATTTTATATACAATTTCTTCTTTACTTGTAATTTTTCTTATTTTGCCGGTACATGAACTAGCCCATGCATTTGTGGCTACAAAATTAGGCGATCCCACGGCAAGAAATATGGGCAGGTTAACTCTTAATCCGTTTGCCCACATTGATTGGATAGGTGCCGCGGCTATTATGTTCTTTGGCTTTGGTTGGGCAAATGCTGTTCCTGTACACATGGGTTATTTTAAAAAACCTAAAAGAGATATGGCTATTACGGCTTTGGCAGGTCCGCTCTCGAACATCATTTTGGCATTTGTGTCATTGATTATTTGTTATGTTTTTCTCTATATAGGTTTTTATTGTCAGGTTACTTTTTTGTATTACGTTGCGGATGTTTTTAACTACGTCGCTTCGATTAGCACCACACTTGCTGTATTTAACTTAATACCGCTACCGCCGCTTGACGGTTCAAAGATTTTGGCTGCAATTTTCCCTGATAGAATCTACTTTAAACTCATGCAGTATGAAAGATATTGCAGTTTAATTCTTTTAATAATGATGGTTACGGGTGTTTTAGATAAACCAATCCGTTTTTTGTCGGGATACGTTTTTTACGGTATTGATGTTGTGGCAAGTCTGCCTTTTAATTTAATTTTCGGATAGGTGTAAATTTATGGAAAACAATTTTCTGTATAAGTTGGATGACTTTGAGGGTCCGCTCGATTTACTTCTACAACTTATTGCCAGAAATAAATTGAATATTTATGACATCAAACTATCAGTTCTAATTGAGCAGTACCTAGAGCAGATTGAAATTATGCAGCGTAACGATGCCGATATTGCCAGTGAATTTTTAGAGATGGCGTCAAGGCTTATCTATCTTAAGACGGCCAAGCTGTTACCTAAGCATGAGGAGTACGAAAGGCTTAAGGACGAGTTTTGTGGTGAACTTATTGAGTATCAGACCTGCCGTAGAATTGCGGCAATGCTCGGTGAACAGACAGGTGGTTTCGATAAGTTTGTCAGAGAGCAGTTAAAGGTTGAATTACCTAAAACCTATGGTCTGACACACGAAAAAGAGGTTATATTCGATGCGTACATATCTGCTGTAGGACGCGGTCAGCGCAAACTACCGCCACCAACAACGGCATTTACAAGAATTGTTGCTAAAAAAATCGTAGCGGTATCTACAAAGATTGTTTACGTTATGCGCAATCTCTTTAAACGTGGTCCGCAACGCTTGGGCAAACTCTATTCGACCGCAAAAAGCAGGTCAGAACTTGTTGCTACTTTTTTAGCTGTGCTTGAACTTTGTAAGGCTAATCGTATAGCGGTGAGTGGTGAAGGTGAACAGGCAGAAATTAAATTAATAAAGGAGAAAAATAACAGTGGAATTTAATGAATTGGTATTAGGATTAGAAGCTGTTTTATTTGCAAGCGGTGAGCCGATTAGTATTCAACGTCTTGCGCAAACCTTTGAAATTGAGCCATTAGAAATTCAAAATGCTGCTAAAGAACTCTCTAAAAAGCTTGAGCCGACTTCACTTGAATTATTGACTCTTGAAAATACATATCAACTCTCAACTAAGAAAAAATACGCAGAATATATTAAAAAAGCGTTTGATATTAAAAGAAAAACGCCCTTGTCTCAGGCAGCGCTCGAAGTGCTTGCAGTTGTGGCATATAATCAACCTGTTACAAAAGCTTTTATAGAGCAGGTGAGAGGTGTTGACTGTTCGGCGGTTATTACAACACTTACCGAAAAGGAACTCATTGAAGAGCGCGGCAGACTTGAACTTCCCGGCAGACCGCTTCTTTACGGTACTACAAAGCATTTCTTACGTTGCTTCCAAATTAGTGATTTAAGTGAGTTGCCGCAGTTGCCTAATGAAAATGCCAATACGCCCGATTTAGCTGAGCAGTTAGAAGTTGAGCATTTGGGCGAAACCGAAGAAGAATAGTTATAAATTTAATGATTTCATAAATACTAAATACGGAGTGTGAGTTTTATGAGCGATAACAACATAAAAAATATTATGGATTCGGTAATGGATAAACTTCGTGCAATGGTTAATGCTGATACAATTATTGGTACACCGGTTGTTGCGGGAAATTCAACCATAATACCCGTTTCTAAGTTAAGTTACGGTTTAGCCACTGGCGCTACTGAAATGCCTAAGGACGACAAAAAAGGCGTAATTGGTGGCGGCGGTGCCGGGGTTAGCATATCTCCGATTGCATTTATTGCGATTACCGGTGATAATGTTAAACTTTTACCTTTGTACAGTGATGTTTCAGCTGTCGAACGAGCAATTGCTATGACTCCTGAAATGATAGAGAAAATAAGAGATATTTTTAAAAATCGTTAACGAATAGAAAGAAGCAGTTCAAAATATAATTTACTATTATAGTTTTGGAGTGATTCTTTGAAAAAAGTCGTAATTTTATTCGCTGTAATTATATTTTCGATTATATTTTCCGTGCCGACTGCTGCTGTGTCTACATCTGCAGAGTCGGCTGTACTTATAAATGCTGATACGCTTTGTGTTATTTACTCATATAATATGAACGAGCGTCTGCCCATGGCAAGCACAACAAAAATTATGACAGGGCTTCTTCTAGCCGAGAAAAACACACCTGAAAAAGAAATTACCGTTACTGAAGAAATGGTGAGGGTTGAGGGTTCCTCAATGGGTTTACTTGCCGGTGATACCGTTACTTACAATGATTTGTTGTACGGACTTATGCTTGCGTCGGGTAATGATGCGGCAAACACCGTCGCGCTTAGCCTTTGTGACAGTCTTGAAAGTTTTGCTGAAAAAATGAATTCAAAGGCAAAACTGCTTGGTCTTAAAAACACTAATTTTGTAACACCGTCGGGACTTGATGACGAAAACCACTATTCTACCGCTTACGATATGGCATGTCTTACTGCGTACGCTCTAAAAAATGAAGCTTTTTTTAATGCTGTTTCAAGTAAAAGTGCTAAACTTTGTTACGGAAATCCGCCATATTACAGAACGCTTACCAATCATAATAAACTGCTTAAAATGTATGATGGTGCCGTCGGCGTAAAAACAGGTTTCACTAAACGATCGGGACGTTGTCTTGTATCGGCTGCTAAAAGGGGAAATATCACCTTAATTGCCGTTACGCTTAATGATAAAAACGATTGGCAAGACCATATAAATTTACTTAATTACGGTTTTGAAAACTCGCGTGAAGAGACTGTTGATTTAATTTTGCCAAATAAATTAAAGGTTTTAAATAGGGAAGACCGGTATATCAAAATTGCTGCGCGTGCGGTTATTTGTCCGCTATCTTGTAATGATAAAATAACATATGAAATTAATCTGCCCAATTTTGTTTTTGCACCGATTAATAAAGGAGAAATTGTCGGTAGTGCAAATATTTTCTGTAATGGAAAACTGTTAAGTACCACTGCTATTTTTGCTGAAAACTCGGTAAAAGCAGAGCAAAAAAATAAAAATTTTAAAGATATTTTAAATGAATTTTTAAATTTAATTAGGAGTTTTTAATGAAATCAAATAAAATTAGATTACAAAAACATTTATCAGTATGTGGTGTGGCATCTCGCCGTAAAGCCGAGGAATTAATCGCTGCAGGAAAGGTTAAGGTCAATGGCCATGTCGCACATATCGGCGACTCAATTGATCCTAAAAGAGACAAGGTTACCGTAAAGGGTAAGCCTGTTATTGCGACTACTGAAAAGGTTTACATAATGTTGCACAAACCCCGTGGTTTTGTTACAACAATGAGTGACGAAAAGGACCGCAAATGTGTTGCCGATTTGATAAAAGATATACCTCAAAAACTTTTTCCAGTTGGTCGCCTTGATAAGAATTCAGAAGGTCTTTTGTTTATGACCAACGATGGCGATTTTGCAAATAAATTAACCCATCCGTCAAGCCACGTTAACAAGACCTATCGTGTAACCGTTGCGGGCGAGGTGGACGATGAAAAAATCGTTAAAATGTCGACAGGTATTGTTCTTGACGGCGTCAAAACATTACCTTGTGATGTTTTTGTTGCCGAGAGAAAGCCCGATAGAACTGTGCTTATTTTTATAATTCACGAGGGCAGAAATCGTCAAATCAGACGTATGTGTGAAGCGGTTAAACTTGAAGTTTTACGCCTTAAACGTACAGAAATCGCCGGCGTAAAACTCGGTATGCTCGGACAAGGTAAGTGGCGTAATTTAAATGAAAAGGAATTACATCGCTTAACTTCAATCAGTTCTTCTAAGGAGCAGTAATATGATTAACGTACTACCTGTTAACGATAATGAAAAACTTGAAATTCTGTTTAAAGAAACGGGATTTGATTATAATGAAAATTCAGGTTGTGTAATTGCCGACGAAAAGGGCGAAATTTTAGGCAGGTGCCTATATTATATAGACAACAGTTCAATTACTATTATTCATATTGAACCCGAAAGCGACGTATTTTTAGCCGATGGTATACTTCGCAGCGCTTTACATGTTGCCGATTTTAGAGGTATTACCGATGCTTTTTATGGCGATAACGTTTCGATAGAATTGCTAAAAAGGCTTGATTTTATCAAATCTGAAGTCGATAAAACCCTAAAAATTGAAAAATTGCACCAAAGTTCGTGTAATTGTGAAAAATAAAACTTGCATATTTTGTAAGTGTGTGGTATTATATCACTTGTATCTAATAAATATAGGAGGAGTTCTTGATGGGAGCTTTAGAAATAATTATAGGAATTGCCGTAATAATAATCTCAATAGTTATTATTGCTGTTGTTGTTTTACAGAAGGGTCATCGCCGTGGTATTAACGGCGCTATTTCCGGTGGTGCTGATACATTCCTTTCAAAAAATCAGGCTCGTACTGCTGATGTTCTACTTGCTAAGTGGACAAAGTATTTTGCAATTGCATTTTTTGTACTTGCAATTGTTGCGAACATTATTGCAATTTACGCTTAATTTTAATTCAGTTACTAAAAAAGGCTATGTGAAATTTTCACATAGCCTTTTATTTTTTTAAAATAAATTGTCACCAGAAGCATCAATGCCAACAATAAGTGGAAAGTTATTCAATTCGAGTTTTTTAATTGATTCACAGCCTAGGTCATCAAAAGCGACTACTTTACAATCGGTTACTGAATTAGCATAAAGAGCGCCCGCGCCGCCGATGGCACATAAATAAAGGGCGTTGTTGCGGGCGATTGATTCGCAAACTTCATTGCTGCGCTCACCTTTACCAATAGTTGCTGAAACACCAAGGTTGTATAATGTAGGAGCAAAGCTATCCATTCTGCAGGAAGTAGTAGGACCGCAACTTCCAATAGCAAAATTTTCAGGAGTTGGAGTTGGTCCACAATAGTAAATTATACTGTTTTTAAGTTCAAATGGCAATTTTTGGTTATTATCCAGTAATTCAATAATTTGTTTATGTGCCGCATCACGAGCAGTATAAACGGTACCAGATAAATAAATTTTATCGCCTACCTTTACAGATTCTTTCCAATCGGCGATATCTTTAGTGTTAAGGTAAAATTCTTTCATTACTTTGTTAAACTGTTAAATACGGTATCGTATTCTTCTTTGCTTGCTGCAGAATCTGCAGTAGCATTCTCAATAAGTAACTTTGTTTTAAGCAGTGAGCCATTAAGTTCATCAACGCGACTGCAGAATTCGGCAGTAAGTTCATTAATGCGTGTCTTCATTTCGTTAAGGGACTCATTAGTTGAATCAATTACTGCAAGGTTGTTACCAATTTCGGTATAGGTAGCATCCTTTGATTTTTCGGCAGCATTAATAATTGCGTTAGCGTTGGTCTGAGCTACTAAATAAAGTTTACCAATATTTTCGCTTAAAATTTTAATTTCTTCATATTTTGCCTGATAGTATGCGAGTTGCTCTTCAATTTGAGCTTTCTCAGTATTCATATCTGAAATTAAACTTTTTAATTTATCAATCTCGAGATTAGCATCTTTAATTTTGTTGTTTAAAGAATTTTGAATTTCCTGATTAGAGGTGATAGTCTTATGTACGTATTCGGTTACTTCTTCGCAATTATAACCAAAAAGACTTTTGTGAAAACCCAAAGCCATACTAAAACCCTCCTAGATTTTATTTCAAACAACATTATAACAATAATTTTGACATTTTACAAGTATATATTTTTGCATTTATGCATATTTTATGCAATAATTCTTGCAAATGCAAATTATTTAGTATATAATATTACAATAAGATTTTAGAAAGATGGTGTATTATGCTTACACGTAAACAGGCAAGAGAACAAGCTTTTATACTAATATTCGAAAAATGCTTTAAAGAAGAAACTGTTGACGAAATTTTAGAGTTAGCAGTTGAACTTAGGGATTTTGAAACCGATGATTATACTATTAACACTTTTAAGGGTGTTTATGAAAACGTTGATTTACTTGATTCAAAAATTAGCGACAACACTAAAAAATGGGATATTAATAGAATTTCACGGGTATCTTTGGCTATTTTACGCTTGGCACTTTATGAGATTTTATTTGTTGATGATATACCTGATAGTGTTTCAGCAAACGAGGCGGTTGAACTCGCTAAAAAATATTCGACCGAAAATGATGCTGCTTTTGTAAATGGCATAATTGGTTCAATTATAAGAAACGAGGGTTAGTTTATGCCGTCGGTTTTAACTGTTAGGCAACTAAATTCTTATGTTCGCTCGCTTATTGAGGGCGATAGCCGTTTAAGTTTTGTCAGCGTAAGCGGTGAAATTTCAAACTTCAAAAATCATTACAGTAGCGGTCATCTTTATTTTTCTTTAAAAGATAAAGATGCACTTATTAAATGCGTAATGTTCAGAGGTAGCGCAGTTGGCTTAAAATTTGTGCCACAAGACGGTATGCAAGTTGTATGTACCGGTCGTGTTTCTCTCTATGAAAAAGACGGTCAATATCAGTTTTATATTGACAATATGGTTGAGGCTGGAAAAGGCGATTTGGCTGAACAGTTTAGGATCATTAAGGAGAAACTTGAAAAAGAAGGTTTATTTGCACCCGAAACAAAACGTGCATTACCAAAGTTTCCTAAAAGAGTTGCGGTTGTTACGTCCGATACAGGTGCGGCATACCGAGATATCATTAACGTAATTTCTCGTAGATTTCCAATATGTGAGATTGTTATGTTCCCCGTATTGGTTCAAGGTAATGATGCAGCACCATCTATGATTAATGCACTTGATTCACTATACGAGCGTGATGATATTGACGTAATTATCATCGGTCGTGGTGGTGGTTCCGCCGAGGACCTTTGGGCTTTTAACGATGAAATGTTGGCACGCAAAATTTATGAATCGCCCATACCCGTAATTTCGGCGGTTGGTCACGAGACCGATTTTTCAATATCTGATTTTGTTGCCGATTTGCGCGCACCAACACCGTCGGCTGCTGCAGAAATAGCAGTACCTGATATTTCAGAAATTAAGGGTAGGGTAAATACTCTGCTTTCACGAATTAAAAATTCGGCAGAAATTTATACCACAAGAGCTGAGGCATCTTTAAACAAATGCCGTCAATGTGTTTATTTATTAAATCCTAATACAATTGTTGACGATAAGTCTCTAACCATTGACCGTTTATCAGAAAGACTTACAAACGCTTATAATTCAGTGTATATTGACAATTCAAATAAACTTGAAAAATTAACCTTAAAACTTGACGCAATAAGTCCGCTTAAGGTTTTATCACGCGGTTTTGCTATTGCCCAAAAGAATACTGAAATTATTAAAAGTGTTAATCAATTATCAAACGACGATAGTATTTCACTTCGCTTTAGAGATGGTGTTGCAAACTGTATTGTGGTTGATAAAGATAACGAATAATAGGAGAATACTATGTCTGATAAAATAAATTTTGAACAGACCCTTTCAGAGCTTGAACAGGTAGTTGCCCGACTTGAAAGTGGCGAATGTACCCTTGATGAATCAATTGAATTATTTACAAAGGGTGTTGAACTTACCAAGAAGTGTAATTCTTGCCTTGAAAATGCAAAACTTCAAATAAAGCTCTTAAACGAATCGGAGGCACTTTAAATGTCAAAAATTAATGGTGTATTAAATTATTACACCGATTTGCTAAATACTGAGCTTAATAATGCTATTACTGCCGATAGTGATAAATATAAAATCATTGTTGAAGCAATGAAATACAGTTGCATTGATGGCGGTAAGCGCATAAGACCCGCACTTTTGCTTGAGTTCTATAAACTTTTTGGTGGCAAAAGTACCGATGCTATTAAGTTTGCCGTAGCACTTGAGATGATTCATTCATATTCGCTTGTGCACGATGATTTACCGTGTATGGATAATGATGATTTTAGACGTGGTAAACCTTCTTGTCATAAAGCTTATGGCGAGGATATTGCAGTATTGACGGGTGACGCCTTGCTTACAAGCGCTTTTGAATATGCCTCAACTGCAAAAGATATTGAGGCGGACAGGGTAGTAAAAGCAATAAATATTTTGGCTCAAGGTGCCGGTATTAACGGTATGGTTGGTGGTCAGGTGCTTGATATTTTAAGTATTGACCTTGACAATATCGAAGGATTGAAGCGTATGTATAGCCTTAAAACAGGTGCGCTTCTTAAAACGGCGGCATCAATCGGTTGTGTTCTTGCAGGCAAAGATAAACAAATGGAATACTGCCAAAGATATGCCGAAAATATAGGACTTGCTTTTCAAATTGTTGACGACATTCTCGATGTTGAGGGTGATGAACAGCAGTTGGGCAAACCGATAGGTAGCGACCAAAAGAACCAAAAAATAACATTTGTTTCAGCTTATGGTATTGAAAAAGCCAAAGAAATGGTTAGTATGTTAACCAAAAACGCTAAAAAATGTATCGACGAGATTGGCGGAGACGGTGAAATATTGAAGGAATTTGCAGATTATCTAGCTTTGCGTAGATTTTAGGAGAAATTGTTTTGGAATATGAATTTTTAAGTAAAATATCTTCGCCTGAAGATGTTAAGAATTTAAAAACGGAACAATTGAATAGCTTGTGTGCGGAGATACGTGATTATATGATTCATACCGTTTCGGTAAACGGTGGTCATTTAGCATCTAATCTTGGTACTGTTGAACTTACCGTAGCACTTCATAGGTGTTTTGATGCGCCCAACGATACCATTCTATTTGACGTCGGACATCAGTGCTATACCCATAAGTTGTTGACGGGTAGATTTGAGGATTTTACTACACTTCGTACCGAGGGTGGCATATCGGGCTTTATGAGACCCGATGAGAGCGAATACGACCCCTTCATTACAGGTCATAGTAGTAATTCGGTATCTGCTTCTTATGGTATTTGTAAAGCCAAGTCCTTACAGGGTAAAAATGATTTTACTATAACGGTTGTTGGCGACGGTGCTATGACGGGCGGTATGCTTTATGAGGCGCTTAATAATGCAGGCGCCGCAAAAAATAAATTTATTGTTGTTCTTAATGATAACAAAATGTCAATTTCGAAAAACGTGGGTAGCCTTGCTAGGCACCTTTCGAAAATACGTTATAAAAAGGGTTATCATCGTTCTAAAAGAGCTGTTAAATCATTTTTAAGCCGCATACCGCTTGTCGGTAAGGCTTTGGCACGTTTTGTTCTACGCGTAAAAACGGCGCTTAAAAACACTGTTTATAAAAACAACTTATTTGAAACACTTGGTTTTGAATATTATGGACCTATTGACGGACATGACATAAATGCTTTAGTAAACATTTTTGAGATTGCAAAACAAGAGAATAGACCTGTTTTTATTCATACAATTACGACTAAGGGAAAAGGCTATTCCTTTGCTGAAGTAAACCCAAAAATTTATCATGGTGTATCGTCATTTGATATAAATGAGGGCGCAAAGGTTAGTTCTACAAAATCTTTTTCAGATATTTTTGGTGAAACGCTTTGTGAAATTGCTAAAACAGATAAAAAAATTTGTGCCATTACCGCCGCTATGAGTGAAGGTACCGGTCTTACCAATTTTGCACAGAAATATAAAAACAGAATATTTGACGTAGGTATTGCAGAACAGCATGCCGCCACATTTGCGGCAGGTCTTGCAATTCAAGGTATGAAACCTTATTTTGCAGTTTATTCGACGTTTTTACAGCGTTCTTTTGACCAGATACTTCACGACGTTGCAATTTTAGGCTTGCCCGTTAGACTTTGCGTTGACAGAGCGGGTATTGTCGGTGAAGATGGTGAAACACATCAAGGAATATTTGACGTTGCTTTTTTAAGTTCAGTACCGGGCATGCAGATATATTCACCATGCTATTTTGAGGAACTTAAAAGCATTATTAAAAAATCAAGTGAATTTGATTTTCCGTGTGCTATACGTTATCCGCGCGGCACCGAGAGTATCAATACTGAGTTTTCGGCTACAGACAATGCCTTTGACGTTGTGGGTAGTGGTAAAAAAGCAATAATTACCTATGGTAGAATCTTTGATAACGCCTATAAGGCATATACCGAACTTAAAAATCAGGGTTATGACATTGCTGTTATTAAACTCAACAAGATTTATCCTTTAGGCGACGATTTAATTGCACAACTCAAAAAATATGATGAAATCTACTTTTTTGAAGAAGGTATAAAACGTGGCGGTATTGCTGAGTTAATCGGTAGTCGCATTACCGAAAATAACATTAATGCTAAATATAAAATCTACGCCATTGGAGATAGTTTTGTACCTTGTGCCAAGGTTGGCGAAGCACTTAAAAAATATCATTTAGATAGTAATTCAATGATTGAGATAATTAAAGGAGAAATTTAATTTGGCTGATAAAATACGCCTAGACGTAGCACTTGTTGATGCGGGACTTGCAGAAAGTCGTGAAAAAGCAAAAGCATATATTATGTCGGGCATAGTTTACGTAAATAATCAAAAAGCCGATAAAGCAGGTATAACATTAAAGCCTGAAGATAAGATTGAGGTGCGTGGCTCAACCCTTAAATATGTAAGCCGCGGTGGTCTTAAACTTGAAAAGGCTGTGCAGAATTTTGGGATTTCGCTTAAAGGTAAAATTTGTGCCGATATTGGTGCTTCTACTGGCGGTTTTACCGACTGTATGCTTCAAAATGGTGCTGCAAAGGTTTATGCTATTGACGTAGGATACGGTCAGTTAGCTTGGAAGTTGCGTACCGATGAACGAGTTATCAATCTTGAACGCACAAATTTTCGCTACGTAACTAATGAACATATACCCGATATGTTAGATTTTGCATCTGTTGACGTTTCGTTTATTTCACTTTCATTAATTTTACCTGTTATGCATACCTTGCTCAAAAGCGGTGCCGAGGCGGTTTGTCTTATTAAACCGCAGTTTGAAGCAGGCAAAGATAAGGTGGGTAAAAAGGGTGTTGTTAGGGATAAAAACATCCATTTAGAGGTTATAAATAAAATATTTGATGTAATAATAAACACGGGTTTTGCGGTGTTAAATCTTGATTATTCACCTATAAAAGGACCCGAGGGTAACATTGAATATTTAGTACATATAGTTAAGTCGGAAAATGCATTTATTCCGAATGATATATCACCCGAAGCGGTGGTTGAGGCTTCACACAAGCAACTTTAGCTATAAAGGAGGTATTTTTGTGAAGATAGGAGTTTTGCCAAACATTGATAAAAAAGGGGCGGCGGCAGCCGTTGAAAAAATGGGCAAAATCTTTAAGAGTATGGATGTTGAGGCGTACATACCTGATAATATTTGTGCAAGTGATTATATACATTTGCCCGAACGTCAAGTATTTGAAGTTGCCGATATTATTGTAACTGTTGGCGGCGATGGAACTATTATGCGTTATGGTAAACTTGCTGCTAAATTAAACAAGCCTGTTTTGGGCGTAAATGCGGGACGGATGGGTTTTTTGGCAGATGTCGAGCCTAACGACCTTGAGTCGCTCAAAAAGTTAAAAGACGGCGATTATACTGTTGAAGACAGAATGCTTTTAAACGTTTCTGTTGTTGAGAATGGTGAAGAAAAATTTTCGCAGGTTGCCGTTAATGATATGGTTATTACAAGCGGATTTATTTCACGTATAATTGATATAAAAGCTTATTTTGGTAACGATTGTATATCGTACAGAGCTGATGGTCTTATAGTAGCAACACCAACCGGTTCAACCGCATATTCGTTGTCGGCGGGTGGCGCAATTATTGACCCTTTGTCAGAAAATATTTGTATAACACCCATTTGTTCTCATTCACTTTCTGCAAGACCAATTTTACTTAATAAAGATACAGTTGTTCGATTTAATGCTTATTCCTTAAAGCGTGCCGACGTATTTTTGTCGGTTGACGGTAGACGCACTCCCGCCATTAGACCTACAACCGACATAATAGTACGTAAGTCAAAGTATACTTTAAAACTTATTCGTTTATCTAATAAGTCGTTCTATAAAATATTATCGGAAAAGTTTAAAGAGAAATAGGGGTGACACCATTGAAAAGTAAAAGACATGAGAAAATTTTAAAACTTATTGAGGATAACGTAATTGTTACCCAAGATGAACTTCAAGATTTATTATTAAAACTTGGATTTAACGTAACCCAATCTACCGTGTCACGTGATATTAAAGAATTACGTATAATAAAGGCTCAGGATATAAGTGGTGTTTACCGTTATATGACAACGGTAGGAAAACAGTTATCTGTAAATGATAAATCCAAAGAACATTTCACAGATATATTTAAAAAAAGTGTTATTGATGTGCGCTATGCGTTAAATAATATAGTTATTAAGTGCTACAATGGTATGGCATCAAGCGCATGTGTGGCATTTGATACACTTTATTCCAATGAAATACTAGGGTCGTTAGCAGGCGACGATACAATAATTGTTGTTACCAAAAGTGAGGCAGATTCAAAGTCGCTTACTGCACAATTACTCAATCTAATAAAATAACGGCGGTTTAATTATGTTAAATTATTTACATATTGAAAACATAGCGGTAATTGAAAAAACCGAAACAGAGCTTATTAGCGGTTTTAACGTTTTAACGGGTGAGACGGGTGCAGGTAAATCAATTGTTATTGACGCTATCAACGCGGTACTTGGTGCACGTACTTCTCGTGAGATTATACGTAGCGGTTGTAGTGATGCTAAGGTAATTGCAGAGTTTTCCAATGTTTGCAGTGCTGTTAACGCTATTTTAACCGACAATGGATTTACTCCTGATGAAAGTGGTAATTTGGTTTTACAACGCACATTATCGGTTGACGGCAAAACTACCTTTCGTATAAACGGTAAACCAACAACGGCATCGGTTGTTAAGGATTTAGGCAAATATTTAATTAATATTCACGGTCAACACGATAATCAGGCATTGCTTGACCCGGATAAACACTGTGATTTTTTAGATAAACTTGCTGAAAACACAGAACTTTTAAAAGAGTATTATTTTGAATTTAAAAACCTCAATGCGATTAGGCGCGAACTAAACGAACTTGCCGAAGACGATGATGCCAAGGCACGAAAAATTGAGTTGCTCGAATTCCAAATTAACGAAATTGCTGCCGCGGAAATTAAAGTTGGGGAATACGCCACTTTAAAAGAAAAGCAAAAACAGGCACAGAACCTTGATGCTAGCGTTAAAGCATTAAAAAACGCTTATATTTCACTTGTGGGCGACGATAACCCTGGTGCAGAAGAACAAATAGGTGCGGCGGTAAAGTCGGTTGAGAAAATTGATTTTAAAGAAGCAGAACCTATCGCGACAAAGTTAAATGAAACTTTAGAGAATATAAATGAACTTTCTTTTGACCTTAGAAGTTTAATTGACCGCTTGACTAACGATGAATTTAATCTTGACGAAATTCAAGATAGACTTGAAATAATCGGCTCGCTTATGTTAAAATACGGTAACAGTGAGCAGGCGATTCTTGATTATCTCCATAGTAGTCAACAACAACTTGATAAAATCAAATTTTCTGATGAACGCTTTGCCGAACTTGAAAAAATGTTACTTGAATCACAAGATCGTCTTATTGCTTACGGTAAACGTCTTACTGATTCACGAATTAAAACCGCAAAACGCTTTGAAAAGGACGTATGTGATATACTTGAGTACCTTGATATGCCTTACGTCAAATTTAAGGTTGATATTAAGAACGGCAGATATACAAAGAGCGGTTGCGACGTTGTTGAGTTTTTAATTAGTGCTAACGCGGGCGAAACGCTAAGACCATTATCAAAGGTGGCGTCAGGCGGTGAACTTTCACGAGTTATGCTTGCAATAAAGAGTGTATTGTCCGATAAGGATGAGGTTGACACGCTTATATTTGATGAAATTGATACAGGCATCAGCGGTAGGGCGGCAAACAAGGTTGCTTTTCAACTCAAAAAGGTTGCTAAAAATCGTCAGGTAATATGCGTTACTCACTTAGCACAAATTGCGGCATGTGCCGAAAATCATTTACTTATTGAAAAAACGGTAAATGATTCGCGTACCTATACTACCGTTAGTTCGCTTTCGTATGAACAGAGAATTGACGAAATTTCAAGAATTATGTCGGGTACCGAAAAAACAGAAATAACATACAATTCTGCTAAAGAGTTGTTAGATAGGAGTTTATAATATGCAAATTTATGAAGAATTGGTAGCGCGCGGTCTTATTGCACAGGTTACCGATGAAGAAGAAATCAGGGAATTGGTTAATAACGGTAAAGCTACCTTCTATATAGGCTTTGACCCTACTGCCGATAGTTTACACGTTGGTCACTTTATGGCGCTTTGCCTAATGAAGAGATTGCAGATGGCAGGTAACAAACCGGTTGCACTAATCGGTGGTGGTACTGGTTACATCGGTGACCCGTCTAGTAGAACCGATATGCGTTCGATGATGACACCCGAAGTTATTCAGCATAACTGTGATTGTTTTAAAGAGCAGATGTCTAAATTCATCGAATTTGGCGAAGACAAAGCAATTATGGTTAACAATGCTGATTGGTTGTTAGATCTTAAATACGTTGATGTTTTACGCGACGTTGGTGCATGTTTCTCGGTTAATAATATGTTAAGAGCCGAATGCTATAAGCAAAGAATGGAAAAAGGCCTTAGTTTCCTTGAGTTTAACTATATGATTATGCAGAGTTATGACTTCTATCATCTGTTTAAAGAGTATGGTTGTAATATGCAGTTTGGCGGTGACGACCAGTGGTCAAATATGCTTGGCGGCACCGAACTTATCCGTAAAAAGTTAGGCAAAGATGCTTATGCTATGACAATAACTTTGCTTATGAATTCCGAAGGTAAGAAAATGGGTAAAACCGCAAACGGTGCCGTTTGGCTCGACCCCAAAAAGACAACACCTTACGAGTTCTATCAATACTGGCGTAACGTTTCTGATGCCGACGTTCTTAAGTGCATCAGAATGCTTACATTCTTGCCACTTGAAGAAATCGATAAGATGAACGATTGGGAAGGTAGTCAACTTAACACCGCTAAGGATATTTTGGCATATGAACTTACTAAATTGGTTCATGGTGAAGAGGAGGCCACAAAGGCTCGCGAGATTTCACAGTCACTTTTTGCTAATGGTGGTATAAGTGAAGATATGCCCAACACAGTGCTTACCGATGATGATTTTGTTGATAACAAAATTGGTATACTCGACCTTATGGTTAAGGGTGGACTTACTGCATCTAAGGGTGAAGCAAGACGTCTTGTTCAACAGGGCGGTGTATCGGCTGATAACGAAAAGATTACCGATGCCGCTGCTACTTTTGACAAAGAAAAGTTTAATGAAGGCTTAATTGTTAAAAAGGGCAAAAAAGTATTCCACAAGTTTACTGTATAAAATAAAAGCACCGAAGATTATTCTTCGGTGCTTTTTATTGAATCAATAAAATCTTCAACAGAAATTTTTTCGCTTGATGATAATTGGCGTATTTTTTTTAGTAAACGTCTTTCTAAATTAGTAAGAACAGCGAAGTTCTCGTCTATTTCGCTTTTGAATTCGGGGTGGGGTTGTTCAAAAATCTGTGTTGTTTGGGTATAGTCGGGTGGTATATTTAGAGGGTGAGAAATAACGCCTTTTAGAAGTGCATCATAAGAAATTTTAAAAATTTCGGAAATCTGACTTAGTTGTTTTGCAGTAAAACTAGAATTTTTTTCTCTATAAGCATAAGTTGAACGTTTTATATTAAGCTTTTCTGCAAGTTCGTCTTGTGAAAATCCATTGATTTTACGCAATTTTTTAATTGCTTCCCCAATTGAATTAGACATATAATCACCTCAACATAAAATACTTGACGATAAAGAAAAAAGTTGCTATAATATCAATTGTGTTTGCTGGAGTGGCTCAGTTGGTAGAGCAGCTGATTCGTAATCAGCAGGTCGTGGGTTCGAGTCCCATCTTCAGCTCCAAGCCGTCCGTATGGTCGGCTTTTTTATTTTAATATGTTTGTCGATAAATGTCAACTAAAAAAGGATTTCGAAATATTTTCGAAATCCTTTTGTTATTTAGTAAATAAATCTATAATCTGCGAATAAATTTCAGACGGGTTTTGAATAAATTTATTTTTAATACTAATAGCTTGATTTTCATCCGCAACTAAAAGTTTAACACTCATTATTGAACGGTCATTATCAAGTGCAGAACAGGTGATATATGTGTTGTCGCCTTCACGAGTAATGGCTATATCCGTCTCGTTGGTGTGACGTATTTTGGCTAACATATGCAGAGTTGCTTTGCAGGCCTTATCCCGTACTGTTAGTGGTATTGTAGATTTCAAAGTTTTAGCAACATCGCTGCCGGATTCGGTTGTTGTGTAAAGGTCTTCATCGGTAGAAACACAAATAATATGACCGTTTTTAATTAATGCTTCAATATTATCACTGACTTCAAATATATTCGCAATACCTTCAAAGTTTAATAATTCACAAAGCCCGGTAGCACTGACAGGCTCACCGACAGTATCAAGAATATAACAAATGAGCACCTTTACCTCAGCAGATGAAACAAGTCCGCCGGGTAACACGCCTGCAGTTACTGCATCAAAATCCAAATAAATCACCACCTATATAAAAAACCACAACTATTATAATATGTTTAAAAGTTTTTTTCAAGTGTGTGCTATAAAAATTATCAATTAACGTCAAAATCTTCAATGGTGGAGATTACTGCCGACATATCTTCAAGAAAAATACCACTTTTTAAATTATCTTGGTCGGTTAGTGGTAAAGTAGATGTGTTTAGGTCATAATTCCTTATAAAAGTTTTACCTTTGTATAGGGCTAATATATCGTTTTCACTTTTTAATACATAATAATCAGCTGTATTATTCTTTGTGTCAGTAATTGTTTTACTATAATAGTCAATAAAAACCGCACATAACGATAGACATACTACAATAGCAAAAAACGTATATTTTTTATACATAAAATCACCTAAGTTATTTTTGGCTAAATTGTAAATTTTATTCAAATTTTGTAAATGTTAAAATATTGTAACCCCATTTTTCAGAAAATGTGATATAATAACATAAAAAGTTAATTATTTGCTGTTAGGAGGTATTGTTATGTCATATTATCAGAATGATAATTTTAACAATAAAGAAACAAGCATTGATTTAAACAGTTTTTCTGAAAAGGCCAAAAAGGCTACAACGCCGTCTAAGAAATCTTCTAAATCAAACGGTCCTAAGAGGTCAAAATTGGTAACGGGTATACTCGCTTTATTTTTAACATTCGTTATTTTAGGAAGTTTTTTAGTAGGCGGCTTTTTGTATTATGCCTTCTATGTTGTTGACTCTTCAATGGATGTAGACCTTGATAATCTTGAACTTAATTATACAACTACCATCTATGCGAAAGAACAAGGATCAAGTGAATTTGTCGAATATCAGCGTTTGCATGGTAAGGATAATCGTATTTGGATTGATGATGAAAACGGCAATATGCCCAAAAATTTAAAAAATGCGTTTATTGCAGTTGAAGACAAGACGTTCCGTGACCATAAAGGTGTTAACTGGAAACGTACCTTTAGTGCATTTTTAAACCTTTTCTTTAAATTCTATTCATCTAACCAGGGTGGTTCTACAATCACTCAACAGCTAGTTAAAAATATCACTATGGATGACGAGGCAGGTGGTATTGAAGGCGCAAACCGTAAAATTCGTGAAATTATGCGTGCGCGTGAACTTGAAGAACAGTATTCTAAAGATACTATCTTAGAGTGCTATTTAAATACCATCGCAATGGGTGGTGGTATGTACGGCGTTGAGGTTGCTTCAAACTACTATTTTGATAAGAGTGCCAAAGATTTAAATCTGGTTGAGTGTGCTGCTTTAGCAGCAATCGCTAAGTCACCCGAAGATTATCGACCCGACAAAAATCCAAAAGCTAATAAAGAGCGTAGGCAAACTGTACTAAATCTAATGTTGGAACAAGGTATTATTACTGAGAAACAGCATAAAAAAGCATATGATGCAGATTTGAAAATAGCAGCTAATAAGGAAAATCTTAACGAAGTTGAGATAAACTCTTATTATACAGATTTATTAATTAATGACGTTGTTAAGGATTTAATGGCCCAATACGGATATACTGAAACTGAAGCATATAATCAGTTCTACACAAAAGGTTACAAGGTTTATGCTACCGTTATTCCAAAAATTCAAAGCGCACTTGACAAAACCTTTACTTCAAGTAAGTACAAAATTAAAAACGCTGATGGTGACTATTTACAGGGTTCTATGACCGTTATGGACTATAAAGGTCATATTGTAGGTATGGTTGGCGGTATTGGTGAGAAGAGCAAAAATCTTAGCTTTAACCGTGCTACCAGCGCCGTACGTCAACCTGGTTCAACTATGAAACCTATGTCGGCTTATGCGCCTGCCATCGAAAATAATTTAATCACTTATTCAACAATTGTTAATGATAAAGAAACCTATTATGGTAAGTGGAAACCAAATAACTGGTACAGCGATAAATATAGAGGGCAGATAACCATTGAATATGCCCTTAGAATTTCGGCAAATACCATTCCAGTTATGTTGGTTGACCAATTGACAACGCAAAGTTCTTATAATTTCCTTGTTGAGAAATTTGGACTTAAGAATTTGACTAAAGAGGATATCAACTATTCACCACTTGGAATGGGTGGTACAAACGGTGGCGTTACGACTCTTGAAGAAGCTGCAGCGTATGCTGCATTTGGTAATGGCGGTTTTTATTATGAGCCAATTACTTATTACAAGGTTACTGACCAAAACGGAAATACCGTTCTTACAAATGAGTCTAAGGCAAAGGTAGCTCTAAGTGAGGATACAGCTACTGTAATGAATAAACTACTTCAAAACGTTGTTTATGGCGCCGAAGGTACTGCTGCCGGTATGGGTTCAACGGTTTCAAATATGAAAATTTTCGCCAAAACGGGTACATCCAACGAAAACTCTAATAGCTGGTTTACGGGCGGTACACCTTATTATGTAGCATCTGCTTGGTGTGGATTTGATGAATATAAACCATTGACAATGTCTCAAGCATCTACTTCTAAACAGTTATGGCGTGAAGTTATGTCAGCAGCTCATAAGGGTTTAAAGGTTAAAAAGTTTAATGATAGCTCTGACGTTGTTAGCAGAAAATTCTGTAGAACTTCAGGATTAATTGCAACATCAAATTGCACTTCAACTTCTACAGGTTGGTATAAGAAAAGTAATGTACCTACAACCTGTACTATTCACCCAAGTAGTGCGAGCAACACCGCAAAATAAGAATAATTAATTCATAAAAAAATAGCCCGTCAACGGAGCGCTCACATAGGGATAATTTGCTCGAAAAAGTGAATTTTTGCGGTCTAATGTGTTAAAAAGGCACGGTATGCGTCAGCATTACCGTGCCTTTTCGTCTGTTATCCCACTAAAAATTCATCTTTTTCGGGTGCGT
>JAFSDK010000064.1 GCA_017436255.1 Clostridia bacterium | reverse complement strand
GTCTGTGCGGCTACTTGCACTTTGTAAGTGCATTTTGGGTTAATTGTCAATCTCTTCTTATAGGCGTTTTTGCATTTTAAGTTAAACAATTCATTTATCGGTATTTATGTCATAAATCAAATTTTGCATAATCTAAATATTGGTTTTAATGTAAATATAGTCTTTAGGACGGGCGATTTTGGCTCGCGGGCCATCGAGCACCTCTCGGTGACCACTCCGCAGGGGAAGAGTAACCTTTTATACACCTTCCATCTTTTCACAACCATTTCCTGAGAACACCCAGCCCTTCCCCTGCGGGAGCCTCACCAAACAACCCTAAAAACTTATCTATGAAACGCTCGGAGCCGTAGCCCCGAAATTTTGTTGTTATACCTTTTATTATATAAAGAACTATAATAGCGGCAAACTTTCGAACTGAACCGCAGAAAATCAAAACAGTTAGTCCAAAAATCATTTTGTATAGTATTTTGGTCCGCTATTTAGGCCAAAATACTATGCTCGGACCCGCCGAGCGTCGAAAATTGTGAACCAACGCAGCCTCTCATTAGACGAGCGCCGTAGCGCGTTGGGCGAGGCTGTGAGGGCCTCGGCGAAGATTGCAACCGCAAGGGACTTGGCTCAAGCGTCGGCGACGCAGGGCGAAGTGGGAAAACATAAAAGCGTGATATTTAACTGATTAGCACCGATGACATCAACGTCGGCCCTTGCAAGCGGCCTGTACGCCAAAATTGTTGCAGCCGACAACGCGGCCAAAAAACAATCAATAAATCGTGTGCTATAAAACTGCTTTTGTATGTTGGTTCACAATCTTCGTAACACAAAGATATGATTATTTTTTGAATTGACAATACTTCTTAACAAACTTTTTTGATTTTTTTCTATGATTCTGTGCTTTTTTTGGTTAAAAAACGCGGGGGAGCGAGAGGGAAAATCAAAAATTCAAAATTCAAAATTGCAGAATTGCAGAATTGCAGACTCTTCCGTCGCTCGCCGTGCGAGTGCCACCTCCTCTACCTTAGAGGAGGAAATAATTATATTACTCTAAACTGTACGTTCCGAAAATTTCTCCCTCTAAGGCAAGAGGGAGTACCCTTTAGGGGGAGGGAGTGTGTGATTAATTCAAAATGCAGAATTCAAAATTCAAAATTGCAGACTCCTCCGTCACTCGCTGGGCGAGTGCCACCTCCTCTACCTTAGAGGAGGAAATAAAAAACTAATACGTCATTCCACATCGCGAATGAATGTGAGTGATGATTGGAATCTCTAAAGGAAATTTAAGTTTGACGTTAGTGACTCCAATCCTCGCCTTGCGGCCCGGTGGAGTGACGTGGTAGGGAGAAGGAGTTGGGCGAAGGGGCGGGGTCGAGAAGCCCAAATAGGGCGTGTCGTAACAAATCAAAAGTCAAAAATTATAAAATCACGAAAAATAGGATAATTATATAATTAATCAGGAATAGATTATAAAAGGTCAAAATTTCCATAAATAATAGCAATAAGTTATAAATCAGCGTATAGAAAAACTTACTGTTTGTAATATCCGCAGAGTTGCATTTAGTCGCTTTTTGAAAATATTTGATGTAATATTTAGATTATGCAAAATTTGATTTATGACATAAATACCGATAAATGAATTGTTTAACTTAAAATGCAAAAACGCCTATAAGAAGAGATTGACAATTAACCCAAAATGCACTTACAAAGTGCAAGTAGCCGCACAGAC
>JAFSDK010000063.1 GCA_017436255.1 Clostridia bacterium | reverse complement strand
TGAAAGTGTCATAGTGGGTTACGCACTTTCAAAAGATGCGTAACTATATTGAAATTAACCTAGCTCAAAGATAAGTACAACAAGTGATATTTTGAGACAGGTCTCACAGTGATATTTTGCCTAACGGCAAAGTGATATTGAAACTTTTTAGTTTCAGTGATATTATATTCGCCTCCAAAACTGTCCGAAGGACAATATCACGATGCGAAGCATCATATCACTGCGAAGCAATATCACTTGCCGCAAGGCGAATATAACTGAGGCACACTTCCTTACGGAGTGTGCCTCTATCGGGATTCTTTCTTTTTTCAAATTTTATCTGTTTGTAAACGCTTTAATGCATATCAATCTATAATTTGATAATACTTAATTTGGTGATATAAATTGAAAAGTGTTCGAAATCAAATTTTATTTACAATTCTTGCGGTTATGTGCTGTGCCGCTGTTTTTTTAGGGATTTCTTTTTTGATGCTTAGTAATACGTCTAAACCTGTACGCCAAAACGAAAGCGCCATACCCTACACAGAAAGCCAAGATGCAACCCCGAAAGGATTGCTGTTCAATTTTTTGGAAGGGGAAAGCGTTTTTATAAATTTTGATACCGAACAAAACACCACTATGATAATTCTTCTACCCCACAACTGCAATGAAACGTCCGTTTCCGAATACGGCTATGTTGTATTCAAGCGTATAAAAAGTGACTATACCATGCTTGAGGGATTTATTGACCGCATAGGCGGCATAGAGTTTAATAACATACGTTATACCGGGGTACAAATAACCGACGAACTTAAACACAATGCAGATAAACAACTGCGACGCGACATAATTTCGGCAATCTTTGAAAAAATTGCCGAAAAGGGACTCACAAGCGAAAATCTTGTTTTTATTATTGAAAATAGTGATACTGATTTTTCTTTCCCCGACGGATACTCGCTGCTTATGAATATTGAAACACTTTCTCGCAACGTAAACTTTGTAAACTAGGAGTAATTATATTGAAATTTATTAAAAATTTTTTGAGTATAGTTTTAATTGTAGCGGTTATATTGGCAGGCGCTTACTATATTGATTTCAACGAAATTGGCAAAACAGTCTCACAAAAGTTATCGCAAATTCAGTTAAACACTGTAACTTCACCTATTAGTGAACAAAATCAACAACACCATTATAAAACCCAACAATCATCCCCTGTCATTTTACCATATAGTCAAACAGACAATAGTAATAATAATGAAAATTTGGGTTATTGTTATGCCCAAATGGACGAACGCCAACAATTGTATTACCGCCTTATTCTTTCTGCTTTTGAAGATATGTGGGATGGCTTTTTTGAAATTTCGAACAGTGACCCCAACTGTAAAAACAACGTAAATATAGCCTTTAACGGTGTGCTTAATGATAATCCTGAGATTTTTTGGCAGGACAACACCTACGAAATTAAGATATCAAACGAAACTGAATATTCTTTAAAAATTGGGTTTAGTATGGACAAGAACGAACGCAATCAAAAAAGGCAATTACTAAAAAATAAACTTAACGAAATTCTTGATAAAACAAAAACCTTTACCAAACCACAAAAAGAAATATTCTTTTATGAATTGCTATGCAGAAATACCGAATATTCACAAATTGACCAAAACACCGAATATACAGCATTTGGCGCCCTTTGTGAAGGCATCGCAATGTGCGAAGGTTACGCTAAGGCTATGCAACTTTTATGTAAGGCAAGCAATATTGAATGTCTACTTGTGCGAGGCGTTGTTGACGGCAACTTGCATATGTGGAATTTGATTAATCTGTCTGACGGTTGGTATGAACTGGATGTTACCCTTTCTGACCGCGACAACTGCACACCTAATTATATCTATTTTAACGCAACATCAGATGAGATTTCTGCTTCACACAGCAGGTTAAACGATATAACGAATATTGACACTTACAATTTAAGTGACCTTTCATACAACTTTTTTCTACCCGAGGCAACCGCCACCCTGTATAACCGTGATGCAATAATTCCGCTTTATGAGTATACGCCCTAATTTTGCTCCATAAGTTGACTTTTTATGCCAAAAAAGTTATAATGTAGTAGTATATAGATTGCGAAAGTGTTTCTCAAAGCACCGCTACACAAAAGTATACGGTATTTGTTACTTGGAGGCGTTTTATGAGCAGCGTAACTGAAATTTTTGGTTGTGACGTTTTTAATGATGAGGTTATGAAGGCGCGTCTGCCTGAAGAAACCTATAAGGCGTTAAAAAAGACCATTAAAGAAAACAAACGACTTGATATAAATATGGCAAATATAATCGCCACCGCAATGAAGGATTGGGCGGTTGAAAAAGGCGCAACCCACTTCACCCATTGGTTCCAACCCTTAACCGGTGTTACTGCCGAAAAGCACGATGGATTTATAACCCCCGCTGCCGATGGTAAAGTAATTATGGAATTCTCTGGTAAAGAACTTGTTAAGGGTGAAAGTGACGCGTCTTCTTTCCCGTCAGGTGGCCTTCGCGCAACATTTGAAGCACGTGGATACACCGTTTGGGACTCGACCTCTTATGCCTTTGTAAAGGACGGTACTCTTTGCATACCCACCGCTTTCTGCTCATACGGTGGTGAAGCACTCGATAAAAAAACGCCCCTGCTTCGCAGTATGGATGCCATAAGAACCGAAGCTAAACGCATTGTTAAACTTTTTGGTAACGAGAACATTAAAAACATCTTTACAACAGTAGGACCCGAGCAAGAATATTTCCTTATAGATAAAGAGATGTATAACCGCCGTCCCGACCTTATTTTCTGCGGTCGTACGCTTATGGGTGCACGCCCACCTAAAGGTCAGGAAATGGACGACCACTATTATGGCGTTATAAGACCGCGCGTGTCGGCATTTATGAAGGAACTTGACACCGAACTTTGGAAACTTGGTATTTTAGCCAAGACAAAGCACAATGAGGCCGCACCCGCACAGCACGAAATGGCGCCTATTTTTACAACCTCTAACATTGCCGCAGACCATAACCAACTTACTATGGAGGTTATGAAAAAGATTGCCGAGAAGCACGGACTAATTTGTATTTTACACGAAAAGCCTTTTGCCGGCGTTAACGGTAGCGGCAAACACAATAACTGGGCTCTTTCAACCGATACCGGCGTAAATCTTCTTGACCCCGGACAAACCCCGGAAGATAATGCGCAGTTTTTATTGTTTTTGACCGCTGTTATTAAAGCAGTTGACCTTAACCAAGATTTATTACGATTGTCGGTAGCATCGGCAGGCAACGACCACCGTCTTGGTGCCAACGAAGCACCTCCCGCCATTATTTCTATGTTTTTGGGTGATGACCTTACCGAAGTGCTTGATTCTATTGAATCGGGTAAACCCTTTATTAAGCACGAGGCGGGTGTTATGAAGTTTGGCGCACGCGCTTTGCCAGCTATACCTAAGGACAACACCGACCGCAACCGCACCTCACCCTTTGCATTTACGGGTAATAAATTTGAATTCCGTATGCTCGGTTCTACCCTTTCTATATCCGACCCGAACACGGTACTCAATACCATCGTTGCCGACGTTTTGGCCGAATTTGCCGACCGACTCGAAGCAACCGATGATTTTGTAAATGAAGTAAATACAATAATTAAAGAAACCTACCGCGAGCATAAACGCATCATATTTAACGGTGACGGTTATTCTGCAGCTTGGGAACTTGAAGCTAAAGAACGCGGACTTTTAAATCTTAGAAGCACAGTGGATGCCGTTGTACATTGGATAGACACAAAAAATATTGAGTTATTTGAACGTCACAAAGTACTTAACCGCGTTGAACTCCAATGCCGCCTTGACATTGCACTAGAAAACTATTGTAAGACTATACATATTGAAGCTTTAACGCTTATTGATATGGTTTCTAAAAACATAATTCCTGCAATAAGTCGTTACATAAACGATTTATCGGTATGCGTTGTAAACAAAAAAGCAGCGTTTGGCGAGATTGACTGTGAAGTTGAGCAAAAAATCATAGCAAAGCTTAACACCTACCTTAAGGAAATCTACACTCTTGTAAGAAAACTTGAAAAATCGGTTGCCGCCGCCGATAGTATGCACGGACTTGAAGAAGCAAAGGCATACAACAGGTCGGTTAACGCCCTTATGGGTGAGTTGCGCAAACCAATTGACGCAGCAGAACTCATAACAGCAAAGGATTACTGGCCATTCCCGGACTATTCCGACCTATTGTTCACCATTTAAAACACATAAAAACATATTGCTATTTTACCTTAATTGTGATATAGTTGATAGGCGCAGATGGTCACCCTACGTTTTGAACTTTTCACGTAACAAAAGAAGGGCGTTTTATGTTAGAAACTAATGTAATGTTTAGGAAATTTGCTATTGGCAACACGAAACTACGTGAACTCAGTGATCAAGATATAAAGGGTATACAGGCTATATTGCTCGAAACCTTGAGTGATTTTGACACGGTCTGCAGAGAAAACAATCTTTGCTATTTCCTTGCAGGTGGTTCTGCTCTTGGAGCCGAACGTCACAAGGGGTTTATCCCGTGGGATGAAGACTTGGATATCGGTATGCCCCGCAAAGACTATAACCGCCTTGCCGAACTTTTTTTAGAAAAATATGAAGACAAGTATTGGCTTCAAAGCATTGAAAGAAGTCAAACTTACGACCTTACCTTTATGAAGATTCGCAGAAAAAACACTCGGTATGTTGAGCTTTTTGAAACAGAGCCCGAGCATGCCGGTATTTTTGCGGATATTTATCCCTTAGAGAACATTCCCGATAATAAAATTGCGCGTTTTTTTCATGGTGCAATATCCGACTTTTTATATCTTTGCTGCTCTTGTGTGAGGGTAAGAACTAAAAAAGAGCGTTTTTTAGAATACCTTGATGACAAAAAGGCAATACGCCTTATTAAAATAAAGGCATTTTTAGGTTGGTGCCTCGGATTTTTCAGCCTGCACAAATGGTGTACACTTGCCGACAGATGGTCGCAAAAATGTAAAAACGATAATTCTAAATACGTTTCGTATCCCTGCGGCAGAAAACACTACTTTGGTGAAATATGCACACGCTCATCATTCCTGCCGGTTAAAGAAACCGCCTTTGAGAATAAAATGTTTTTTACTATGAGTAATCCCGACGAATATCTTAAGGGCCTTTATGGCAACTATATGGATATTCCACCCGAAGATAAACGTGAACGACACAGTATTTTAGAACTCAAATTAGGAGAAGAACATGAATAAATTTTTGGCAGATGTAAAAAAATACAAATCGTATATGTTTTATGCCGCTAAGTCAGAACTTAAAAGCGAGGTTGCAAACTCTTTTTTAAACTGGCTTTGGTGGATATTGGAACCGCTTTGTTTTATGGGTATTTATGCCTTCGTTTTCTTCTTCTTTTTTAAGGGAGGAGTTAAACACCTTACCGCATTTATCTTCATTGGTATTACAATGTGGGAATTCTTTAATAAGATGCTCAAATGCAGCGTAAAACTCGTGCGTTCAAATAAGGCCATTGTTTCGAAGGTTTACGTACCTAAGTATGTTTTGGTGCTCGAAAAAATGGCGCTAAATGGTTTTAAAACCCTTATTAACTTCGCTATTGTTATTTTGCTTATGTTTATTGATCCCGTAACGCCCTCGTTACATATTTTGTGGGCAATACCGGTCATGGCATCCTTTATAATCTTTACCTTTGGTGTTTGTTGTATATTCCTACACTTTGGTGTGTTTATTGAAGACCTTGTTAATATAACAGACATTAGTCTTCGCCTTCTTTTCTACGCAACCGGTATTTTCTATAATATTGCCGACAGAATAACCGGCATTTTAGGCTATGTGCTTGTGCGCGTAAACCCAATAGCAATGTATATTTCTTCTATGCGCAACTGCCTTTTGTACGGCGGCGCCCCTTATTGGAAATGGTTAATCGTTTGGACGCTAGCAGGTATTCTTCTTTCATACATGGGCATTCGTCTCATTCAAAAGAACGAAAACAGCTATGTAAAGGTGATATAAATGAAAAACATTGCAATTAGGATTGAAAACCTTCACGTAAGATACAAAGATCTTGCCGCGTACTCGGTTAAACGTATGCTTTTTAAGGGTGCCAGAAATAAAAATAAAAGTTTTCACGCATTAAAAGGCATTTCACTTGACGTAAACCAGGGTGAAATTTTAGGCATTATCGGCAAAAACGGCAGTGGTAAATCCACCCTACTCAATACCGTTGGCGGAATCTTTGCTGCCGACGAAGGTAAAATAGATTTAGGTGGACGCAGCGTATCACTACTCTCAATTGGCGTAGGTTTTCAAAAGAATATGAGTGGCAGAGAGAATATTATTTTAAGCGGTCTTTTGCTTGGTTTCTCTGAAAGTTTTATACGCGAAAAAATGGAAGAAATTATTGAGTTCTCAGAACTCGGTACATTTATAGACAAGCCCGTAAAAACCTACTCAAAAGGCATGTACTCAAAACTTGCTTTTTCAATTACCGCTTTTCTTGAAACCGATATCATACTTATTGACGAGGTTTTAAGTGTAGGCGATGAGCACTTTAAAAAGAAAAGTTCTGCAAAAATGAAAGAACTTATTTCCGACGAAAATCGCACCGTTTTGATTGTATCACATAGCATTAGCACGCTTAGAAAACTTTGCACCAAAATGCTCTGGTTACACGATGGTGAGATTAAGATGATAGGTGATACAAACGAAGTTTTGACCGCCTATGAACAGGCTAACTAAAGGAGAATTTCTATGGTTATCGGTGGTATTCTTGCAGGTGGACTAGGCACTCGTATGTCAAACGGAGGTCTACCAAAACAGTTTCTTAAAATTGGTGGTAAACCCGTAATTATCCGAACGCTTGAACGCTTTTCGCAAAATAAAAACATCGACCGCGTTGTTGTTGCAATGAACCGTGATTGGATTGATTATTGCAACAATATGTTTGCCGAATATGGCATTGATATGATGAAAACAACCATCATTTGCGGGGGAGAAACCCGTTTTGAGTCGCTTCTTTGCTTGGCAAATGAATGTGTACGTATTGCAAAAGAAGAAAATGACAGTGATGAAATTATAATGATAAATCACGACTGTGCGCGTCCCTTTGTATCTGACCGCATATTAAACGATAACATAACAATGGTGCGCAACTACGATATGGTTACAACTTCGGTACCTACCATTGACACAGTCCTCGTTTCAAAAGACGGTAAGGTTAGTGACTGTGTTCCCGATAGACCCACCATCTTTTTAGATCAAGGACCACAGACTCTGGAGGTAAATCACTTCTTAAAATTAGTAGACACCTTGACCGATAAGGAAAAAGAAATTTATATGGAGGCCGGACGACTTTACATAGATAAAGGCTACCGTGTAGGTATTGTCGAAGGTGAGCGTACAAACTTTAAGCTCACAACACAGTTTGATTTAAAATTGGCCGAACTTATGTTGGCCGAGGAGGACTAAAGATGCCGCTCAACGAAATTATTATAGATGAAATCGACCGTGCCGCAGGTGCCGCAGTTTTGTTAGTTAAAAACGCAAATTTAAAACTTAAAAACACCTATTCCTTTTCTGACGGAAATGTTTTAGGCGAATTTGTTTTTTCTGCACTTAACGCAGCCAAATCGATTGACGGTAATAATTTTTATGTTTCTGAAAAAACCGATAAAACATGGCTTTTCGGCACACCTGATGCCGATAAAATTCTTGAAGAAACAATCGATGACAAAACAATACTTGACAACAGTTTAATTATATTGAGCGTTAATTGCCGCGATGCAAAATACAAGGATGCAGCTCAACGAAAGCTGTTTATTGATAAACTTGAAAGGTGTATTGCGCTCACCGAAAAGCGTCCTTCAATTAAGCTTTGTTTTATGACCATAATAGAAACTCCCAGAGAGCTGCCTGAAGGCATAACAAGCCTTGCAGAGCGTGAATATGACTATTTTTTAGCACACAAAACTCCTACCGATGCTGAAAAATTTTATCTTGAACTTGAGGAAATTTGCCGTCGAAGAGTAAGGGATAACGGTGCACAGGTAAACCTTTTACGCTACACCAACGTGTTTGGTCCAAACATTGATCTTATTGAAGACTTTTCTTTTGAAGAATTTATAAAAAAGAGTGCCGAAACAGGTTGTATAGAAATTACACAGACCGATGCCGAGCATTATTTTGCATACACATACATTGTTGATGCTTTTACTGCTATTCTGTCGGTTATTGCTTCGAACAAAAACGGCAATATTTTTAACGTCGCTGCCAAGGCAGTATCTTTAAAAGAAATTAAGGAGGCATTCCATGATGCCTTCTCCAATATATACTCACTCAAGGTAGATATTGCGCCCTCCGACAAAAAGTATTATCACTGCCTCAACTCCTTGAAGCTTGGCAAATACGGTTGGACTGATTTTACCTGCCTTGACGACAACGTATATCGTATGGGTTTGTTCTATACCGATAAACTTTACGATATGCTTAGAATGATTCCTGTATACAGTGGCAGACTTGAAAAAATCAAAAAACTCGAACTCGACATCCTTAAATTTGTTGACAAAATCTGCCGTGAAAATAATATTAAATACTTCCTCGCGGGCGGAAGTTTGTTGGGTGCTATACGACACAACAATATAATTCCGTGGGATGACGACCTTGATATTGGTATGTTGCGTGAAGATTTCGAAAAATTCCGCAAACTTTGCCCAAATCTTATGGAAAAACCCTACACCTATGAGTCACCGCAAAACGACAGTGGAAGCCACTATCATTTTGATAAAATACGACTTGAGAATACCTATTTCTCAACTCAATATTCGAGCAACTTCAAAATTAAAGACGGTATTTTCTTTGATATCATTGTTTATGACCAAACTTCAAACAATAAATTCCTCACATATCTTCACATGCGTGCGCTTAAAATGTGGACACGCGTTATCAACGTTAAATGGTTTAATAAAGTAAGACCAAACGTGCATTACCGTTTAACAAAAATAGCGCTACCAATAATGCGTATTATTCCCTTCTCTTTCTTCCATTGGGCATTGGAGATAATGCTTAAATTTTACCGCCGCAAAAAGAATGCCAAATACCTTGTCGATGGTGTTGGACAGAATATAATGAAGGGCCCCTTCCCGAAAGAATGGGTTGAGGAAATTAAATATGTTGATTTCGGTGATATGAAAGCACCGGTGCCGGTAAATTCCGAGGCATATTTAACACATTTTTATTCCAATAAATATATGGAACTTTTGCCCATTAGCCGACGCACCTCAGGTCACCATATCGCAAGAATCGATCTGGGGGGATATCTTTTTGATGATGTTCCCGATAAAACATTCAGAGATGTTAACATTCTGGGTGAATTGTACGAGGACGAAAACAAGGCATAATTTAACGAGGTACTATTATGAAATGTTTAGCAGTTGGTGATATTTTTATCACCCCAGATATGATGAGAACAGGTTTTGAAAAATACGAAACACTTTTTGACGAGGTTGAGTATTTATTCTTTGGCAAGAAAAACCGCAAGACTATGCGCGACACGGTAAAACTTATCGAAACCGGCGGCAGAGAGCAGTGCGAATTACCTAAGGGTTATCTTGAAGCAATTGCCGATGCCGAGGTTTTGATGGTGCACCTCTGCCCCGTTACCGAGGAAGTTTTAAACCATGCCAAAAAACTTAAATATATTCTTTGTAACCGCGGCGGTTTTGAAAACGTTGACGTTGATGCCGCTACCGAAAGAAAAATTAAGGTTTTAACCAATCCTGCTCATAATGCAAACGCTGTTGCTGAATTCACAATAGGCGTTATGTTTAGCGAACTTCGCAATATATCACGCTCACATTTAGCCCTTAAAAGCGGTGAATGGCGTGAAAAATACCCGAATTCCGGTCGTATTATAGAACTTAAAGACTTAACTGTGGGTATCGTTGGCTTTGGTAACGTTGGTGAACTTGTTTGCGAGAAGCTAAGCGGTTTCGGTTGTAAAATTCTTGTTAGCAACCTTTTCGAGCCCGAACATAAAAACCCCCGTATAAATTGGGATAAGGTTCGCTTTGTTGAACTCGATGAACTTCTTACCTCATCTGACATTGTGACGCTTCACGCAAGAAGTACAAGCAAAAAGCCTATTTTTGCAAAGCGCGAGTTTGAAATGATGAAACCCACCGCATACTTTATTAACACAAGCCGTTCTTATATGGTTGACTATGGCGCACTTTACTCTGCCCTTAACAAGCAGTTAATTGAGGGTGCCGCTATCGACGTATTTGAGGTTGAGCCGTTGGGTAACGACCACCCCTTCTTAAAACTAGATAACATCACACTTACCAATCATCGCGGCGGTGACACCCTTAACTCCTATGCCGATAGTCCTAAAATGATGTTATACGAACTTAAATGTTATTTAACAGGAGAAAGAGAACCTAAATTCTGGGTAAACAAAGGCGCATTTTAAAAAATTTTCAATAAAAAAACACCCGATACTCCATAACATAGTATCGGGTGTTTTGGTTTCATAATTTAAAACATTCGATCAATAAAACTTCCTAATCTATAGGCATCGTAATTAACGATATTGTTTGCAATACCATTAAAAACAAAACGGCTAACAACAATAAGTGTTGCTACAACACCAACAACCAGCAAAAGTTTAATGATGTTGCCGGTTATACCGCCTAGTTTCAAACTTATTGAATCAATAACGGAAATAATGTAGTATATGCCAAATAACGTAACGGTTAATGAAGCAAGCGTTACGGGAACAATATAAGTTTCAGCAGCAAATATTGTTATAAGAATAGCGCCAAATAAAATCACGTCCCTTTTTGATAAGCGTATCATACTAAAAGGCGAGTGTCAAGGCATAAAACCTACGCTTAATAATCATTAATCCGGGTCTATTAATTTGCGGTTTTTCTCACTTGGTAAACCCTGTGCAATTTTTGGAAAATCGTGGTCACTATCGGCGGTAGGTTGTATATTATAGGTACCGTATTTGTTAATAAGTTCAAAGCAATCAAGAGGTTGCGAAATTATTGCATCGCTTGACGGTATGTCGAGTTTGGCCTTTATATATCGGTTGTGTTTATTTTTCAATTTTATCACCCAAAGTTATTTTATGTAAAAATTCCTTTAAGTCATAATGTAATTTTTAACAAATAAATATCCACCCGCATAGCGGGTGGTATTTCATTTTCGGGCATAGCCCTAACCTATACTGGCGGCGCACAAGTGCGCTTTTTGTTGGCCTGCCAGCCACGCAATTGCTACTTACTACCCATAAATGGGTCCCGCGGG
>JAFSDK010000062.1 GCA_017436255.1 Clostridia bacterium | reverse complement strand
GCGTAACTGCTGGTCCTCACGCTGAAATTATGGACAACGTAAAAAAATTAGCTGATAAAAAAGGCTTGAAAATCGAAGTTGTAGAATTCTCCGATTATGTAACTCCCAACGTTGCTCTTCATCAAGGTGAGCTCTTTGCAAACTCCATGCAACACGCTCCTTATCTGAAAGCAACCCTAGCTAAAGAACCCTCCTTCAAATTGGTAGAAGTTTTCAAAACCGTAAACTTCCCCATGGCAGTTTACTCCCAAAAAGTTAAAAAAGGCGAAGAAATCCCCAATGGCGCAGTTGTTGGTATTCCTAACGACCCCTCTAACGGCGGTCGCGCTCTGCTCCTTTTGGCAGACAAAGGTTTGATTGAGCTTAAAGACAAAACAAACGTTGTAACCACCGTTAAAGATATTACTTCCAATCCGAAAAACTTGGTTATCCGTGAATTGGACGCAGCTATCATTCCTAACAGCCTGCCCGACTTGACCGTTGCTGTAATTAACTGCAACTACGCTCTGCCTGCAGGTCTTAACCCCACCAATGATTCCATCCTTTTGGAAAACGCTAACAACCCGTTCTTGAACATTTTTGTTACCCGCGAAGCTAATGTAAACGATCCGCGCATTAAACAATTGCAAGAAGTTTACCAATCCGCAGAAAACAAAAAATTCGTAAACGAATATTTCAAAGGCACTATTACTCCTGCGTGGTAAGAATTTAAAACTTTCTAAAACGACAAAAACCGTTCCTCAATTTGAGGAACGGTTTTTTATTTGGGTGGAAATTTGTATGACTGTCTTTCAGCCCTTTTAACACGGTTTCCATATTCAATTAATCATTTAATATGCGTGATAATATAAGTAATGGTAAATCATATTTACTAAGTTCAACAATTTTCGCATTTGCATTGTTTTCTTTCTGAAAAACTAATCCAACGTCTGTTAATTCAGACTTTACTATTTGTGGAAAATAATAAGAAAAATTATTTTTCTTTCCAACAAACACTACTCTTTTGTTAGTTATATAAAAATTACCCACATCTTCATTTTCCACATGTATAGATGTCTTAGTATCTATGTTCAAGCTTCCTAATTTATAGACAAACCCTTTACAAATTCTTAATCGTATAACTGGTCCATGAAAATTTAACTTCGTTGTTTTAGTTTTATATTTTTTTAAAGTTGCGTTTTCGTAGAAATGTACTACTTCTCCCTTCTTTAGGGGTAAATCAACAATCCCACTTTTATAAACAGGTAACGAGTTATTATCTTCTATTTGCCATAAACTATACTTGCGTCTAACTTCCAATTTATGTCTATCTAACAAACTATAATTTAATGTTGAAGTCAATTTCAAGATATAGTCTAATTCTACTTTGCTTATTTTTTCTTTATTTAAAATATCGTCTAACGGCTTTTGTATTTCTTCTGAAATCAGCGTATTACAAATATCAATAGACAACCCGCTTCTTTCCTGCACATTTTTAAGTTTACTATAATTATCGACTGATGGTTCCAACATATACTTAGACAAATTACTTCGATACTCTTTTATACCATCTGAATATCTTATACTATCAAAAAAAGAAATGTTTGCCAAACCAAATCACCTCTATTCACAAACGCTTTTCTTCATTTTATCATCTTTTAGTATTTATTGAAATAAACTTAATTAACAGTCTTGCAACAAGCCAGATAATATGTAGGAACCATATCGTAAACTCAATTATTATCGATTGTAAACTATGATATTTTCTATGTTCAAAGCTTCACAAAAGAACCTTATTTCGCTTTTACTTGTTTATTTACGAACAATTTGCTAAAATATCTTTAGGCACTACTAACGACAGGCGGTTAGCCCTCGCAAGAGGGTTTTACTACCCTCTATGCTATAGCAAGGGGGTGTTGCCCATGACTGTAAACGAATTGATTGGATTATTAGGAGCGTTAGCTTCTTTTTTCGGTCTCGGATATATGATTGGTTCCGACAAAGTAAAAAAATAATCGCCTTAGTCCTCGAAAAACTCGGCGATTATCTTTTGTAATTTCCAATTTTTAAGGGGCTAACCGTCTAGGTAGTGCCTCTTTGTATTTTTATTGTACCTATTTCTAATTACAATGTCAACTTTCTTTTAGTACTGCTTTATACAAAACGCGTCAGAAGTACCAAATAACTATTTTAACAGCACTGACAAAAATACTGGCACCAAGAGCGACAACACCAACCCATTAATAAAGGAAAACATTCCCGTATGCATGCCTGCGGAGTTAATGACCAATGGCAAGAGCGAATCCATAGTCGCCGCCCCACCGGGAGCAATGCACATGAGCTTATGCCAACGCGCCAAAAGTGGTATCAAAACGAAGGACGAAACTTCTCGAATCATATTACCAAAAAAGGCTATGGCTCCCAGCTCTGTACTGTGCATGGTGCTAATGACAACGGAAGAAAGACTGTACCAGCCTAAACCACTAGCTACCAAAATAGAATCGTAGACGTTCAGCCCTGTAATGAAGCTGCTCAAGTACCCTCCGGCAAAGCTACCAATTATTGTGCCAACAGGCAGTGCCAAGGCAAGCACCATATTCTTAGGAGTACAAATCTTGGCAATCAGCTTGCGATTACCTCCAATTTCAATGCCTGCGACTAAAATCATAAAGTTCAGGGCTGTCATCAAGGTAGTATCCAGTGTAGGCTTATCGCTTACGTCAAAGCACAGATAGCCCAAAAGAATACCGCCTGCAATTGCACCAAACAAAGAATAAATCATTGCTCCTCGCTCCCTTCTTCGTCGAAGTTTTTAGCGAAAAGCTTGATGATGATATAAAACATCACCATCGTACCGATGATGGTACAGCCTCCCAAAATAAAGGCTTGCTTACCAAGGGTTTCTATTTGCGCCAACAGATTACTGTCGCATCCAATCTTTGCCCCCAAGCAAATAAGCATTAGGTACAGGCATGCCAAGGACGCTCTGTTCAGCCACAGCTTTACCTTGTAGCTAAGCACGTCAAACCAACCCAGCAAAATGCCTATCGTTATACAAAAAATGATTTCTTCCATATAAGTCCCCTCAAACTAAATGAAAATCATACAGTAAAGGCTCCGCCAAAGCGGAGCCTAAATTTTTGTGTTCTTTTATTCCATGGACATCAGCAAAGGATAGAGCGGT